>CAZZFL010000133.1:0-3886 GCA_964653395.1 uncultured Treponema sp.
AAGTGAACGATTTGTGCATGCCGATAAAGCAGATTTTGGAACTGATACCGGGAACAAAATAATTAATAATGTACAAATAATAATTAATATTGAAATGGAGGTTTATGCTAAAGAAAGACAATGTCGTTGTAAATAAAAGCACATCGTTTGCCATTCGGATTATCGCATTGAGCGATTTTCTCGAAGGGAAACGAAGATATGTTTTGGCTAGGCAAATTCTCAAAAGCGGAACGAGCGTTGGAGCAAACATACGGGAATCGATTTATGCCCAAAGCACAGCGGATTTTATTTCAAAATTAAGCATAGCCTTGAAGGAAGCAAGCGAAACAGAATATTGGCTTGAACTTCTTGAAAAAGCGAATATCGTAGAGCAGCGTCAAATCGCTGGTTTGAAAAACGAATGCACGGAGCTTCTAAAGCTTCTGACAACAATAATAAAACGAAACAAGGAGAAGAAATAATTAACAAGTAATAATTACTATTTGCGCTTTTGTTATTGAAAGCTATTTTGGAATTTTATGTTGCTTGACTAATCATTGCTTGCAATATGACAAAATCATACAGCATAAATTGTCGAATATGCTTTTTGAGACAAAATGATAATATTAATTGCTCATTGTTAATTACTAATTGATTTTATGATTGAACCAAAATATTTTTACGATTTGGCTTTGGCGCACGGAACGGATTTTTTCGCGGGAGTGCCGGATTCCTTGCTGAAAAATTTTTGCGCCTACATCACCGACAACGCGCCGAGCGAAAAGCACATAATTTCGGCGAACGAAGGCAGCGCGACGGCTTTGGCGGCGGGCTATCATTTTGCCACTGGAAAAATTCCGCTCATCTACATGCAGAATTCCGGCGAAGGCAACATGATAAATCCGCTCCTGTCGCTTGCAGACCCCGACGTTTATTCCGTGCCGATGCTGGTTTTGATTGGATGGCGCGGCGAGCCGGGAGTGCACGACGAGCCTCAGCACGTGAAGCAAGGCAAAGTCACCTGCGATTTGCTTGACGCGATGAAAGTGCCGTATCAAATTTTAAGCGCGAATCCCGAAGATTTGGAAAAGCAGTTTGACGAGGCGTATTCCTGCATAAACAAAAATTCCGCGCCCTATGCCTTTGTCATCAAAAAAGGAACGTTCGCCGACTACGCCCTGAAAAACAACGAGTGCGTTTCCGGCAACATGAGCCGCGAGGAAGCGATTGAAAAAATCATGCTCCGTGCGGACAAAAACGCAGCCTTTGTTTCGACGACGGGAATGGCGAGCCGGGAACTTTACGAACTGCGCGAAAAGCACGGAATGAAACATGAAAAGGATTTCCTCACCGTCGGCTCGATGGGACATGCAAGCCAAATCGCGCTGGCAATCGCAATGCAAAAGCGCGAACGAAAAGTTTTTTGCATCGACGGCGACGGCGCGACAATCATGCAAATGGGCGGACTTGCGACGATTGGCGCGCGCTCTCCGAAAAACCTTGTCCACATCGTGTTGAACAATGGCGCGCACGACAGCGTTGGCGGACAGCCGACCGTGGCGCGAAAAATTGACTTGTGCGGAATCGCAAAATCCTGCGGCTATGAAAGCGTGAAAAAAGTCGAGACGCTGGAAGAACTCGATGCTTCGCTTTCGAATTTGAAAGACGAATTGACGTTCATCGAAGTTCTTGTAAGAAAAGGCGCGAGAAAAGACTTGGGTCGCCCAAAGTCAACGCCCATCGAAAACAAAGAAGCGTTTATGAAATTTTTGCAGGAAGCATAAAAACGACATTTGCGAAAATGCGCAATTGTCTTAAACGCGCATTTTCTGCGGCTATATTTTGGAGGAACCGAATGACAAGACAGGCGGTGATTTTGGCGGGCGGACTTGGCGCGAGGTTTGGAAAGCGCACGGAAGCGATGCCGAAGGGTTTTATTGAGATTGACGGCGTTCCGATGGTGGAACGTTCGATCCAAAAATTGATTGCAAGCGGCATTGAAGAAATAATAATCGGAACGGGGCATTGCTCCGAATTTTATGACGCGCTCGCGGAAAAATATCACGTCATAAAAACTGTCCGCAACGACAATTACGCGAACACGAGCAGCATGGGAACGCTTGCCGTCTGCGCTCCGCTCATCAAAGGCGATTTTTTGCTTTTGGAAAGCGACTTGATTTATGATGCCGTGGCTCTGAAAGTCTTGCAGAACGAATCGCGCGCGAACGTGATGTTGGCGAGCGGCAAGTCCAACAGCCACGACGAAGTGTATCTTGCCGCGAATGAAGACGGCGTTTTGCGGGAAGTTTCCAAGGACAAAAAAACGATTCCGAATCCGGCGGGCGAACTTGTGGGCATCAGCAAAGTTTCAAAATCCTGCCTTGAAAAAATGCTGGAATATTACAATTCCTATCCAAGCCTAATTAAATTGGATTATGAAAACGCATTGAAGCAAGTTTCACTTTCGGGGGAAGACGTTTTTGTAAACAAAATAGAATTTTTGGCGTGGACGGAAATCGACGACGAATCCATGCTTTCGCGGGCGTTGGAAGAAATTTATCCGCGCATAAAGGAAAATGAAAGCCTGCAAAAAATCCGCCGCGAAGTCTTGCTGAATCCCGGTCCTTCGACCACGAGCGACAGCGTGAAATACGCGCAGGTTGTCGCGGACATTTGCCCGCGCGAATTGGAATTCGGCGACCTTATGGAACAAATCGCGGACGATTTGACCGCCTTTGTCGCAGATTCCAAAAAATACACGACGGTGATGTTTGGCTGTTCCGGGACGGGCGCGGACGAGGCGATGGTTTCTTCCTGCGTGCCGCCGGACGGAAAGCTGCTCGTCGTGGACAACGGCTCTTACGGAGCGCGGCTGGCAAAAATCGCGAGCGTCTACAATATCGACATGGACGTTTTCAAAAGTTCGACCTATGAGCCGATTGACGTGAACGCGCTTGAAGAACAGTTCAAGTCAAAAAAATACACGACGTTTGCAATGGTGCATCACGAAACGACGACGGGACTTTTGAATCACGTCGAGGAAATCTGCCCGCTCGCAAAAAAATACGGAATGACGACGATCGTGGACACGGTTTCGTCTTACGGCGGAATGCCGATTGACCTTGAAAAATTCGGCATAGACTTTGCGACTTGCACGTCGAACAAGCACATCGGCGGCATGGCGGGAATCGGATTCGTCGTTTGCAACAGGGAAAAACTTCTTGAGCAAAAAGACTGGCCGATGAGAAACTACTACCTGAATCTTTACGACCAATATGAATATTTCCTCGAAACAAAGCAGACTCGCTTTACCCCTCCCGTGCAGACGCTCTACGCGCTCCGTCAGGCGATTACGGAAACGAAGGTGGAGACAATCGAAAGGCGGTTTGCAAGGTTTACGGAATGCTGGGAAATCCTTGTTCGCGCGCTTGACAAAATCGGCTTGAAAATGCTGGTGGATCGCAAGAACCAGTCGCATTTTATCACTGCCATTTTGATTCCCGATACCCCGCGCTACAATTTCAACGCGCTGCACGACTTTGCGCGTTCAAAAGGCTTTACGATTTATCCGGGCAAATTGGGAAACATCGACACATTCAGAATCGCGAACATGGGCGACATCAAGCCCTGTGAAATGCAGGAATTCGTGGGCGTGCTTGAGGAATACATGCGTTCAATTGGCGTGTGTTGATTTTAGGCACGGCGAAATTTGCAGGCGGCTATTTTGCAGAAAATTTGGGTGAACGTGGCTGTGCTTAAAGGAACGGATGAATTGCGGTGTAAGGACATTTTTATCCTTTAGATAAATCTTTTGTCAATTCCTTCGCAAAGCCGCGTAATAGGGAGACGGTTTCATATTCCACTTGCCGTTGCGGGCTTGTATGAAATTCATTGAAACCTGCTTTCG
>CAZZFL010000134.1:0-3834 GCA_964653395.1 uncultured Treponema sp.
TATGACAAAAAATGTTGCGTTGCAAAAATGCTTTTCTTACAATTTTGATGAAGTTTTCTCTGCGATAAAAAAAATGTTGCAGGATGTTCCGCCGCCAGACGTTCGCGGAAAAACAGTTTTGATAAAGCCGAACATTCTTTATCCAAAAAAAGTGGAAGCGTGCGTTTGCACGAATCCTGTCGTGACGGGCGCGTTGGTGAAGGCGTTCGTGGAATTGGGCGCGAAAAAAGTTTTGGCGGGAGAATCTCCTGCCGTCGCGAATTCCACAAGCGCGGCAAAATCCACCGGAACTTTCGAGCAAGTCGTTTCGAATGGCGGCGAATGGATTGACTTTCACGGAAAAATTTTCGTGGAAAATCCCGAAGGCGTTCTCGCGAAAAAATTTGAATTTGCCGAAGCTTTCGCCGAAGCCGACGTGATTGTTTCTGCCGCAAAATTGAAAAGTCATCAACTTATGAAATATACCGGCGCGATGAAAAATTTGTTCGGGCTGATGGTCGGGCTGGAAAAGGCGCAGTGCCATTATCGTTTTTCAAATCCCGACGATTTTGGAAAATTTTTGGTGGATTTGAATTTGGCGGCAAAGCCTCAATATGCCGTGATGGACGCGGTGATGGGAATGGACGGCCCAGGCGGTCCCGGAAGCGGCGATCCGATTCAATTGAATTTTTTGGCGGCTTCGGACAATATTCTCGCGCTGGATTGGATTTGTTCAAGTTTGGTGGGCTACAATCCGCGCGAAATAAATTATTTGCAAGACGCTTTGCAGCGAAAATTTTGGCTTGATTCCGCCGAAGAAATTCAGACGCTTGGAGCGACTTCGCGCGAACTCGTCTGCGAAAAATTCCGCACGGTGAAAAGCAATGGAATTTTCGGCTCGATGATTCCCGCGCCGCTCAAGCCGCTCGCGAAATTTTTCCTTACGCGAAATCCGCATTTTAAAAACAAAAAATGCGTCAAATGCGCGCGCTGCGAAAAAATTTGCCCCGCAAAAGTAATTGCGATGCAAGGCAAAAATGGAACGGCGAAAATGATGGAGCGCGCGAAATGTTTGCATTGTTTTTGCTGCCATGAAATTTGTCCTGAAGGCGCGATTTCTTTGCGAAGGTTCATTTGGTAGAATGCCCGTCCCGATTCAGGAACGCAGGTTTTAGGGCGGCAAGCCCTAGGGGAAGGGGTAGCGTAAGACCGCGCAAGCGGGCTGGAGCGAGGGGAAGACTTTCCCCACAAAAATTCGTTTTAAAATAATTTGCTTGCAAAGCGAAAGTTTTTTCAATATAATTATTTTATGGCTGAAGAAAAAATTACTGTTGCCGTCACTGGCTCTACCGGCGCGATGGGCGGGGAAGTCGTCGCGCATTTATTGGATTCGGAAAAAAAATTCGACTTGAAACTTTTTGTCTACGAACATGAAAAACGCTATCGCGCTTTTTTTAAAAAATTGCTTCGCAAGGGACGAGGCAGAATCAGCATCGTAAAAGGCGATTTGAAAAATTACGATGACGTGGCGAAACTCATCGACGGCGCGGATTATGTCGTGCATTGCGGCGCGGTCATTCCGCCCAAATCCGATCACAACGCGCAAAACACTTACAACACGAATTTCATCGGCACGAAAAATATTGTTGACGCGATTCAAAAAAGCGGTCACGCGCAAAAAATAAAATTGGTTCACATTTCCACTGTCGCGCTTTACGGCAACCGCGACTATCATCACATTTGGTGCAGAATGGGCGATCCGCTTTTGCCTTCCGCCTATGATTATTATTCCACGTCGAAGCTCGCGGCGGAACGCTACGTTTTGGAAGCCGACTTGCCGAATTGGGTGGTGCTGCGACAAACTGCCGTCTACCACAAATATTTTTTGATAAACAATTTGTTCGACGGCCTTATGTTCCACACTTCGTGGAACGCGCCTCTCGAATGGATTACCGATCGAGATTCAGGCTTGTGCATTCAGCATTTGGTGGAGCGCGACATCGACGGAAAGCTGAACGGATTTTGGCAGAACAATTACAATATCGGCGGCGGAGATTCTTGCCGCGAAATCGGCTACCAAGTTTTCAATGAAGGTTTCGGCTTGATGGGCGCGAGCGCGGAAAAATTTTTCGAGCCGCATTGGAACATTCCGCGAAATTTCCACGGCGTTTGGTACACGGACACGCATTTGCTGGACGAATGGCTGGACTATCGCCGCGAATCTAGCGCGGATTATTGGAAGCGAATGGCGCGCGTACTTTGGTATTACAAACTCGGGCGGCTCGTTCCTTCAAAACTTATTCGAAAGCTCGCAATCGAACGCCTTTTGAAAAATTCCAACGCGCCGCAAAATTGGATTCGGCTCGGCAAAAAAGGCAGAATCGACGCGTTCTTCGGCGGACAAAAATCTTACGACGCGCTTCCGAAAACTTGGGATGAATTTCCAATTCTTTCAAAAGGAAAATCTTTTTCCGGCGAAATCGATTTTGCGGATTTAAAAGACGAGTCAAAAGCCGAGCGTTTCAAATTGAATCACGGCTACGATGAATCGCTTCCAGATTCGGAATTGGATTTGGAACAAATGAAGCAGGCGGCGGAATTTCGTGGCGGAAAAATTCTTTCGGAAAAAATGCAAAAAGGCGACTTGCGCACAAAACTAAAATGGCAATGCCACAACGGGCACATTTTCGAATCGTCGCCTTTTACGATTTTGAAGGCCGGACATTGGTGTCCCGAATGTTGCCAGGGAATTCCAAATTGGCAGTTCGACAAATTGGCGGCGAAAATTCCGTTCTTCGCGCAAGTTTGGTACGACACGCATCGCGAGGATGAGGCCGACAACGTTTATCCATACAGCGAAAGCGAAGACGACGACATGATTGTGCCGGTGGAAAAATTGTAATGAAAATTATCATTTATTATTTCAGCGGCACGGGCAACACGAAACTTGTCGCCGAACTTTACAAAAAACATTTCGAAAGTCTCGGAGAAAATTCCGTGGAACTTTACAAAATCCATCGGCTCGAAGAAAACGAAAAAATTCCGTGTCCGAAAGATTTTGATTTGATTGGAATCGCATTTCCAATTTACGGATTCAATTCGCCGGAGCCTGTCTACAAATTCGCGAAGATGCTTCCGAAAATTTCGCAGGATTCGCAAAATCAAAATGCGAAAAAACGCGCCTTCATTTTTCGCACGGGCGGCGAAGGCACGAGCATGAATAATTATGCCGCGCAAAAAATAATTTCGCTCTTGCAAAAAAAAGGCTACGACATTTTGTGCGACCAACTTTTCGTGATGCCGTACAATATGATTTTTCGGCACAGCCCGCAAATGGTGAAAAGCGAATTCATTTATGCCGACGCGATGGCGAAACTTCGCGTTCAGGAAATTCAAAACGGCGTTCACAAAAAAGTAAAATATTTTCCGCTGAAATATTGGTTCGTGCCGATCGTGCGCATGGTCTGGCCTTACGCGAAATTTCAAGGAAAATTCATTTTAAAAATTGACAAGAAAAAATGCGTGCAATGCGGCGCGTGCGTGAAAAATTGTCCGCAGCGCAACATTCGCTTCGACGAAAAAAAGCAAAAATATATTTTCGGCGCGGAATGCGCGCTTTGCGTGGCATGCTCGTTCAATTGTCCGAAAGACGCGATAAGCCTCGGCCCGCTGAACGGCTGGCGAATCAACGGCAGCTATCAAATCCAAAAAACTGCCGCCGATGAAAAAATCGAATTTCCGTATTTCGGCGAAAACCTAAAAGGCTTGATGCGATTTTTGTATTACAATCATTTTCGGAAATGCGACGCGGAGTTGCGTGAAGCGGGAATTGAACTGAAATAAAGGAACGCGGCA
>CAZZFL010000135.1:0-3795 GCA_964653395.1 uncultured Treponema sp.
CGCGCAGTTTGGAGAAATTGTTTCAACAACGGTTATCAAGGACAGGGCTACAGGTCAGTCCAAAGGATTTGGTTTTGTTGAATTGGCAGACGAAGCGGCGGCGGAAAAGGCCATCACGGATTTGAACGGCAAGGAATTCGAAGGTCGCAGAATTCGCGTGAATGTGGCGGAAGAAAAAAAGCCGCGCCCGCGTTTCGGCGATGGCGGCTATGATCGCGGAGGACGGTTCTAATGAAAAATTTTGCAGGATTGTTGCTTCTAGCGGAGTTTCTCGAAAAACGCCAAAGTTGACGGTTCTGTAGAATCATTTTGCAAATGCAGACTGTCGCTCGGGCGGCAGTCTTTTTTATTTTGGAAGAAGTATGTTCGCAGCCGCAAAAATGGCGCGGACGCGAGCAACTCGAGTTTTTTGCAAAAATTCGTTTATTTTGCTGCCCGCTTTTGCAGGAAATTTGAATTTTTCAAAAGTTGAAACTTTTTAAAAATTTAATTTTTTTTATGGAGGAAATATGACTTCAAACGGAAAATATGTTCCATATCCAAAGGTGAACATTCAGAACAGAAAATGGCCGGACGCACAAATCACGCGCGCGCCCATTTGGTGCTCCGTGGACTTGCGCGACGGAAATCAGGCTTTGGTGAATCCGATGGGCATCGAGCAAAAACTCGCGTTTTTTGATTTGCTTGTGAAAATCGGATTCAAGGAAATTGAAGTGGGATTTCCCAGCTCTTCCGAAACGGAATTCAATTTCATGCGCCGCCTCATCGAAGACGGCAGAATTCCCGACGACGTTACGATTCAAGTTTTGTGCCAGGCGCGCGAGCATTTGGTCAAGCGCACGTTCGAGGCGATTCGCGGTTTGCCCAGAGCGATTTTCCACATTTACAATTCCACTTCGCCCGCGCAGAGAAAATACACGTTCGGCAAGACGAAAGAAGAAATCAAGCAGATTGCGGTGGACGGCGTGAGATGCGTCAAGGAATGCGTGGAGCGCGAAAAGGAAACGAAAATCCAGCTGGAATATTCGCCGGAAAGTTTTTCCAACACCGAAATCGAATATGCCGTGGAAATTTGCGAGGCGGTGAAAAACGAATGGAATCCCACGGCGCAAAACAAAATCATCTTGAATTTGCCGACGACTGTGGAAGTGGCGATGCCGAACACTTTCGCCGACCAAATCGAATATTTTTGCACGCACATTTCAGGGCGCGAGAATGTAATCGTGAGTTTGCATCCGCACAACGATCGCGGCGAAGGCGTGGCCACTTGCGAAATGGGATTGCTCGCCGGCGCGGACAGGGTGGAAGGAAGCCTTTTTGGAAACGGCGAGCGCACGGGAAATCTCGATGTGGTCACAGTCGCGCTCAATATGTTCAGCCACGGAATCGATCCCGAATTGAATTTTTCCAATTTGCCTGAAATCGCGGAAGAATATCAGCGGCTCACCGAAATGCCGATTCATCCGCGAACGCCTTACGTGGGCGATTTGGTTTACACCGCTTTTTCCGGCTCGCATCAGGACGCGATTCGTAAGGGAATGGCGGCGCGCGTGAAGATGAGCGAAAACGCCGTTTGGGACGTTCCGTATTTGGCGATTGATCCGCACGACATCGGAAGGCAGTACGAAGGAATCATCAGGATAAATTCGCAAAGTGGCAAGGGAGGGGCGGCCTACATTTTGGAAAACAGCTTCGGCATCATTCCGCCAAAGGGAATGCATCCTGACATCGGCGCGGTCGTAAAAGATTTCGCGGACAAGGCGCAGCGTGAATTGAGTCCCGAGGAAATCTACGACATTTTCACAAAGCATTGGATCGGACTTACCGAGCCTCTCAAAATCGTGGAACTTGTGGAAACGCATTTGGAAGGCGCGACCGGCGCGGATGCGGAAGAACGGGTTTTGTGCAACGCCGACGTCGTCTACAAAGAAATGCCTTATAAAATTTCCGCGCAGGGAAACGGACCGCTCGACGCTTTTGTGAACGCGATGAAGCAGACTCCCGCGCCGCGATTCAACGTCGTTTCCTTCCACGAACATTCGATCGGAACGGGAAGCGACACTCGCGCGATGGGATACGTCCAGCTCACGATGGAAGACGGCCGCCAAGTTTGGGGCGTTGGTCGTTCAAGCAACGTCGGCCGCGCGGGAATCGCCGCAGTCGTCAGCGCGTTGAATGTCTCAAATCGTAGCTAAAATGGGCACGAATTTCGCGCGTTTTTTTCAAAAAAAACTCGGTAGGAATTCCGTAGGAATTGCGCACAAAAAGGGCTTCCGTTCGACGAACGGAAGCCCAAAAAAAGGAGAGGAGGATGCAGCTGCTTGCTGCTGACTGCGCATTCGCGACAGTCATAAATTAAACCGCAGGGCAAAAAAATAGTTACAAAAATTTGCAATTTTTTTGAAATTTTGCTACAATTTGTTCGTGAAGATTTTTTTTGGCGCGATATTGATTTTCGCCTCTCTGAATTTTTTTTCTTGCGTTTCAAACCGTGGACGCGAGGCGGCGGATTTTTACGGAGAAAACATCGCTTTGTTCGCGGAATTTTCGCTTTCAAACGGAATTCCGGTCGTCCTCAAAAACATTCCTTCCGAAAAAAACATCGAGCTTCGCCTGCTTTTCGAAGGCGGCGCAGCCGCCTGCCCGCGCGGGAAGTCGGGCATTGATTTGCTGACGTTCGAAGTGATTTCGCAAGGCGCGGCGGCAAAGGAACTTTCTTCGCACGGAAAATATTTTTGCGTGAACATTTGCACGAACGACTTTTCGGCTTACGGATTTTCTGCCGCCGCCGCGGATTTCGATGAAGCGTTTTCGGCCTTCGCGAAATCGATTTTGCAGCCGGATTTTTCCCATGAAGATTATTTGAAAAAAGAGTCCGCCGCAGAAAATGCCGCGCTCGACCGAAGCGAGAATTTGCGCTTCGCGCTTTTGGATTCAATCGCGGAAAATCTTTTGCGTTCGCATCCGTATTATGACGGAATTTTTTACAAAAGTGCGAGCCGCGTGAGCGAATATGACATCGAGGAAAATTTGAAAAAACTTTTGGATGCGCGCAGGATGAAAATCATCGCCGCAGGAAATTTTTCCGCATTGCAATACGGCGAAAAAAAGTCGAGGATTTCGAGCGAAGATTCGTTCGCGAAAAACGCCGCGCGGATTCATGAGACGCTCGAAGAATTTTTCGGCGAGATTTTGCCAGGCGAATTTTCCGCGCCGCAAATTCCAGCGATAAATTTTTCGAACAAAAAGGACGCGAAAAAAGAATTTGAATTCGCGGGAAATTATTATTGCGCGGCGTTGTGCCAAAACGCGCCCAGGCGCGGCGCGGACGACTACGAGGCTTTCGCGCTCGCTTCCCTTGCCGCGGATTACGTTTTGCGCCGGGAAGTCGTGCAAAAAAATTTGGCCACTTCTTGCGGCACGGCGGTTTTGAACGGCAGGCAAAGCATCACGCTGATTGTGGCGAACGGCATAAACGAAGGCCGCGACATCAAGGAAAGCATAGCCGCCGCTTTGAAAAAAAATTTGGGCGCGGAAGAAATTGCGCCGCTTTTGAACGCGTTCAAAAATATTTATGCTTCCAAAATTTACGCGAGCGAAAAAAATTGCTACGCCACGCTCGAGCAAATCGCGTCGTCGATTTTTTATGAAGGAAGCGCGAGCGGATATTTGAACAGAATCGAAAAAATAGAAGCGCTCACCGCGGAAGATGTCCGCGCGGCGTATGAAAAATATTTTTTGAGCGACGAGAATTTTTTCGCGGAAGTGAAAAAGTGATTCGTGCGAAGGTGATTT
>CAZZFL010000136.1:0-3786 GCA_964653395.1 uncultured Treponema sp.
AAGCGAATTTTTTCTTGCGAAAAAAATTCGCGAATAATGTTCAGGCATATTTTGCGAAAAAAGTAAATGGATTTTGCCTTGCGGGGTGTCTTGAACGCATTTGTGAGCATTCATGCAATTTGCGAGTTTTTGCTTTGCAAAAACTCGTTAGCAAGCCTACGGCTTGCGTAGGGAAGACTTTCCCCTCCTGATTTTTTGAATTTTCGATGCGGCATTGCTTGATGATTTTGAGAAATCGATTTCGCGTTTTTCCTGCACTTGACATTCTTCGCGACGATAGAATATAATTGAAAAAAAGTGCCGCGTAAATTTTTATGGAGGCTTTCAAAAATCCATTTAAATTTTGTGTCATTTTTTAGCGTCGAATTTTCTTGCGAAAGTCTTGATTGTTCGGCTACGTCTTTGTTTTGTTCGCGTTTTTTGGAGGAAAAATGCTAAAGTGGATTTCTGGTTTTTTCAAGGCGCTCAATGCCAATTCTAATCCCTCCGAAATTGCTCATGCGCTTGCTTTGGGCACATTGTTGGGTTTGATGCCAAAGACGAACGCACTTTGGTATATGATTTTCGTTTTTTTTCTTTTCGTGCGGCTTCACAAATCGACTTATTGCATTTCGCTTTTGGTGGTCTCGTATTTCGCGTGGATGCTTGACCCGACTTTCGATTCGATTGGATATTCGATTTTGACTTACAAACCTTTCGAAAATATTTTTGCGCGCCTCATCGACATTCCGTTTGTGGGCTTTACGAAATTCAACAACACGATCGTGATGGGGTCTCTCGCGTTTTCAATTGCGATGTACATTCCGATTTTTGTGGCGGGATATTTTTTCGTGCGATTTTGGCGAAAACATATCGCGCCCACTTTCATAAATTCGCCGTTGCGAAAGGTCGTGAACAAACTTCCGGTTTTGGGGAAACTTTTTGAAGCGGCCGAAAACAAGTTCAATTAAAAAAGCGTGGAAATTTCGCGCCGATTTTGTGCGAGAATTTTGATTTGTGCAAAAGGGCTGCGAGTTTTTGCAAAATTTGGCGGCGAGGATTTTTTGCGATGCAAAATGAAACCTTGCCAACTTGCTGCGAGTATATTTTGGGAAGTTGCGCGTCTTCGGCATTTTTCTAAAAATTATATTTCAAAGAATTCGAAAAACAAGGGGGAAAAAATGAACAAGGACATTGACGAAAAAAAATCTTCCGAAGAATTGGAAGCGCAGGCGCAAATCGCCGTTCAGGAAACGGAGTCCGAGAAATCTTGCTTGCCTGATGACGGCGGCAAGAAAAAGAAAAAGCTAAAATTTTTCCCCGCGAAAAAACTTCCCGGCATTCTCAAAAAAAATTACAAGGCCGACCGAATCGAAAAAAAACTTTTCAAAAGAATTTATGTTTCAAGCGACAAAACTTTGGTGCAATCTTTGTTCGAGGAAAATCCGAAAAAGCCCGGCTACCTTTACATTCCGCGCGACAAGATGATTGAAAAAATTGATTTCAAACGGCTCAAACTTGTTGCGAAGGATGTCAAAAAACAAAGAGGTTCGTTCAAGTTGGTTCCGTTTTTGGCAGTGGTGATTTTGATTGCCTCGGCGTATTTTGCCGTAATCACGTTCAAAAATCCGCTGGCAAAAAAAGGACTCACGTTCATAATGCAAAAGGCGTTCGGCGCGCGCACGGATATTTCTTGGGTGAACGTTCAGTTTATGCGGGCAACGATAACAATAGGAAAATTGCAGCAGGCGAACAAAAAGTCTCCTATGAAAAATCTTTTCCAAATTGAAAAGATTGAAATTGGCTTCAACCTTACTGAACTTCTGCGTGGAAAATTTGACGCGCGCAATATTGAAGTTTCGGGGCTTGCGCTTGACACCGAACGCACTTATTCCGGCGAATTGCCGCAAAAGCAGAAAAAAGAAAGCAAGCCGAATCCGCAAGTTGAAGCGATGCTTGCCGAAATAAATCAGCGCAAGGATGCCGCGATTAACGCCGCGCAAAAATCCATCGAATCCGCTTTCGCCGAATACAATCCAGTCAATATGATTGCGAATGTTCAAGAAAATTTGAAGTCGCCCGAAGTCGCGAAAGAAACTCAGGCTCAAGTGGAAGAAGCCATCGAGCGTTGGAAAAACAAACCCGATGAAATCAGAGGTCAGGTGGAAACTTTCGCCGACAGCACGAACGCATTTGTAAAGCAAGTGGATTCGATTACACGCACTGATTTTTCCAAAATGAAAAATCCTGTGGAAATCCAAAATTTTGGAACGCAAATAAAAACTTCGATTGAGCAAGTGAATTCACTTATCAGCCAAAGCAAGGAAATGACGAATTCCGTGCAAGGCGTTGTCGAGGACGTCAAAACCGATTCACTCAAAATAAAGGACATTTCATTGCAAGTGACGAACGCGCTCAAAGATGACACGGCTTTGGTGAAAAGTCAGCTTGACAAAATCACTTCTTTCAATTTGGACACAGGAACAAAAATTTTGAGCAATGCGTTGGATTCCGCGATGTATGCGATGGTCGGAAGCTACTATCCTTATTTGGTGCAAGGCGTGAATTACGCGATGGAACTCAAGGCCAAGTCTTCCAACAGTTCGAAGGAAGAACGAAAAAAAGCGGCTTTTTTGCAACCGCGTCACGAACGACTTTCAGGCACGAACATTTATTGGAAGTACGACAGCGTTCCGAAATTCCTTATTGAGAACATTCAGTTTAGCGGACTTGGAATGTCGGCGCGAGGCACGCAAATTTCGAGCGACATGGACAGGCGTGGTGCGCCCGCCACGGTTACGGCTTCTTATCAGCAAGGCGAAACCCGCACGCACAAAGCGCAGGTTTTGGTGGACGCACGCACAAAAACTTCCAATCCGCTTGTAGGCGTGGAATATTCCGGCAATAATTATCCACTGGGATTTTCTATGCCGTATCTGAATTTGGATTCAAACACAACCATCGCCGGAACGATCGCCGTGAAAAAAACGGGCGCGGTTTCCATCGGCGGCGAACTCAACATGGTGCACCTTGCTCTAACTGCCGACGAATTTGAGCCGGCCATTGCATATCGTTTTTATACGACTGCATTGAGCGCAATTGATTCGCTTTTAGTCGGCGTGGAAATCAGTTTGGACGATTCGCATAGGCTGGCCTTGAAAATTTCTTCGGACTTGGACGAAAGGTTCAACACGATTTTGAAAACTGTCGTGAACAAGGAACTCAAAATTTTGATTTCCGAAGCGCAGGCGCAGCTCACGAAACTCTTGAACGAGCAATGCGGCGATGTGATGGAAAAGATTTCAGAATTCGTAAACATCGAAGATTTGGTAAACGAGCAAGGCGTAAATATGGAAGGCATCAACAAAACTCTGAACGAAAAACGCGGCGAACTTGAGGCGAAGTTGCGAGAACAGGCTCAAGCCGCTTTGGGCGAAGTTCGTGGTCAAGCCACTTCCGCCGCAAAAGATGCCATCGGAGACGCGCTCAAAAATTCTGGCATTCCGACAGTTCCTGCCATGCCTTCAATGGGGAATTCTTCCGCCAATTCAAGTTCGGAAGACAAAGAAGATTCGAACGAAGAAAAAACTCCGAGCAAGGAAGAGGCGGCGCAAAAAGCCATTGGTGGTGCGCTCAAAGGCTTGCTGAAAAAATAAAATATCGCAAGGGAGCTTGTGAATTTTGTGCGAAAATTTGAATTGAATTGGTGCGCGAAATTCTGCAACAATTTTCGTGAATTTTTGTTTATGAATTATGAAGCGGTTTTTTGTTTTTTTTATTCTGTCCTCACTTTCCGTTTTGGCGGCG
>CAZZFL010000137.1:0-3765 GCA_964653395.1 uncultured Treponema sp.
TAAAACTGGGCGAAAACGGCTTTCATATAATTCACGATTTCTTCACGCGCGTCTTTGGAAATGTCGCTTCGAGTGGCAAACATATCGCCCAAAAATTTTTGCGCGTCGTTTTCAGAAAAAATCTTTGGCACAATTTTTGTCATCATATAAAGCGCGGCAGGAATGCAGTTTACGCTGTGCTGCTTCACGTACAAAACCGTTTCGGCGATTTTGATTGCGCCTTCATAAATTTCGCGTGTCCACAATTCGCGTTGCTCGCGAGTGAAATTTTCTTTTTGCAAAATGTCGCGGAAAAAAGCATAGCATAAACTTACGATTGCGATGTGCAGGGAGGGGACGCACAGATAATGCGGATCGAGCGCGCGCATTATTACAAAATAAGTTCGCTTTTTGTAAAGCGGGCGATTCGTCGTGGTCATGCAAAATTTGTAGAGTTGCGCCGCGTGCTTGTAAGATTTTTTCAGCAGCGAAAAATATTTCGCCAAATACGGCGCGGCTTTTTTCGCGCCGAGAATTTCTATCAGCATCGCCAGCGGCCGAATCCAAAAATTCACAAATCCCAAATAGTCGTTCAAATGTTGCGGCGCGAACGGAATTTTATTGTCGAGCGGCGTTTCCACATTCAAAATCGGAATTCGCACCAATTTAAATTTTCGCAAAAATTGAAGTCCGAAAAAATCCGTCGCCACCGCGTGAAGGTACGCGATTGTGTGCGGAATAATTTTCGGATTCGTGAGACTCGCAATCCAAGTGGGAAGCGGAGAAAAATTTTTTATCGATTTAGTTTCAATTTTTTGCGCGGAAACTTTTTGCTTTTTCATTGATTGCTCGCGTTGATGATGTCGCGCAAATTCGCCACGATTGATTTTGCGGTTTCAGCTTTGTTCATCGTGTAAATGTGAATTCCGCGAATTCCATTTGAAATCAAATCGATGATTTGATCTGTGGCGTATGCGATTCCAGCTTGGCGCAATGCTTCGGGCGACGAGCCGAATCTGTCGCAAATTGCCAAAAGTTTTTTCGGAACATAGGCGTTGGAAAGGCGAATCATTTTCGGGATTTGCGAAATGTTCGTAATCGGCATTATTCCTGGAAATACCGGCAGATGAATTCCCGAAGATTCAAGTCGGTACAAAAAACTGTAGAGCATGTCGTTGTCGAAAAACATTTGCGTCGTCAAAAAATCCGCGCCCGCGTCAGCTTTGAATTTGAGCCGCTCGATGTCGTCGATGCGATTGGCGGATTCGACGTGGCCTTCGGGATAGCACGCGCCGCCCACGCAAAATCCTTTTTGCTTGAGGAGAGGGATAAGGTCGGAAGCGTGCTTGAAGCCGCCCTGCGTCGCTTCTTCAAAAGTCATGCCGCTTGGAATGTCGCCGCGCAACGCCAAAACATTTTCCACGCCGGCTTCCTGCATTTTTTGCAAAGTCGCCTCGAGACTTTCTTTTGTCGCGTTGATGCAAGTGAGATGGGTGAGCGCGCTGACATTTTGCTTTTGAATGAATTTTGAAATTTCGATTGTATTGCTTTGTGTTGCGCCGCCCGCGCCGTAAGTGACGCTGATCCAGTCTGGCGAAAGTTCCGTGAGCATTTTCGCGGTTTGCGCAACGGAATCAAAATTGCCCTGCTGCTTTGGCGGAAAAACTTCGAACGAAAACGTGAGTTTTTTCGATTTTAGAATTTCAGTGATTTTCATTGTTTCAATTATAAGATTTTTTTCAAAAAGAATCAATTAAAAATTTTATTGAAAATTTTCGCGCGTTTTTTTTGAGGGAAATTCAAATGCGCATTTTAAAGATTTTTCAATATCATTGATTTAACAATGTTAAATTATCATTGTTAAATAATATCAATTCCGAACAAAAAAATTCGCTTCGTTTGGAAGACTCGCGGAAACGCACAAAAAAGTTTTAAATCGCGTTGCTTTCCTGCCGAATCGCTTCAAGCCGCGCCAGACGATTTTTGTCCAGCACAACGTTGAGATTTTTTTCGTGCGTCGGAATCACCAAACCTTTCGGGCCGTTTTTTGCGCGTCGCAAATATTTCACTTCAGTGTAATACAAATCCGCTTTGCCAGCCGAGCGCGCCTTGGAAAAGTAAAGCGCGAGATTTCCTGCGTCCAAAAGAATGTCCAGCGGAATGGTTTTTCCTGCGCGGCATTTTATGAAAACATACCCCCCTGGGGTATCGCGCGTGTGAAGCCACATATCGTTTCCGCGAACGTGATGGCGCAAAAGCTCGTCGTTTTCGTCGGCATCTCGTCCCACCAAAATGTACCAACCGTTCACCGTGTAGTCAATTCCGGGATGCGATTTTTTTTGCTTTTGCTTCGGCGTGGAACTTTGGCGCAAAAGTTGCTCGATTCGCATCGGATTTTTTTCCGCCAAAATTTCTTGGTACAATTTTTCAAGCGATGCAATTTTTTTCTTCGCAAGTTCGATTTCAGTTTTAAGAGATTCCGCGCCGCTCAATTCTTTTTTGTAAAGCGCGAAAAAATCCGCGGCGTTTTCCTGCGCAGATTTTTTCGGGTCGATTTTGATTCGCGCGATTTCGCTCGTTTCATAATCTTCGCATTCCAAAAAGTCTTTCGAATCCGATTCGCTGAGCAAATGCGCGTTCGCCAAAATCAAATCGCCGAAATGTTTTTTTTCCGCCGAGGCAGAAAAATCCGTGCGCTTTTGTTCCAAACGCTCAAGCGCGGCGCACTGGCGAAAATGATGCGTTTCGTACCATTTTTTCGCTTTTTCCAAAAGTGCTTCGCGCGAAAGGCTCGTAGCGTGCTCGGCGTACCAAATGTCGATTTTTTGATTGAATGAAATTTGATCGAAGTCTTGATTTTTTTCGGAAAAAAAATTTCGCAATTCAGAAAATTCTCGAATCGGAAATTTTTCTGAAATCGATTCAATTTGCAAATCTTTTTTTTGTTCGGGCAAAAAAAATTTTCCGCCTGTGATTTCATTTTTCTGCGGACGGCGAAACATCGCGTCCAAAATATTGTCGTTTTTGTCGCACAAAATCACGTTCGAATTCGCGCTCCACAAACGTATATACATTGTAAATTCTTCGTCGGAATGCGCCAATTCCATTTTTATGATTCTGTCAAAATTGATTTGCTCGCACGAAAGAATTTTCGCGCCTTTGATTTTCGATTTCAGGAATTCCATGAATCGCAAAGGCTTTTTATTTTTCGGAATTTTTCGACGCGTTTCGTTCAAGCGGCACGCGCCGTTCGCCGTGCAAATTAAAATTGTTTTCGCCGCGCCGTTTTTGTAAGTGTAAAACGCGATCGTGTCGAAGCCCGGCTGAATGATGTCTTGAATGAACGCGCCTTGCAAATTGAGTTCGCCCAAAATCAAATTTATTTCGTTGCAATTTAGAGACATAAATTTATTGTAATGGAAAAAATAAATCGGCGCAACAAAAAATCATAATTCCGGCACGACGGCAAAAAAATCTATGAAGCCGCCTTCGAGACTTTGCAAAGAATGGCCGCGACCTTTCGGACAATAATGGCAGTCGCCCGCGTTCAAAATTTCCTCGCCGTCATCGCAAACAACTTTTCCGCTGCCTTCCAAAACGAAAATTATTTCGCTTGAAGTTTCGTGCGTGTGAAATCCAATCGTGGCGCCGTCCTCAAGTCTTCCGCGCATAATTTTTATTGAAGAATCGGTGTACATTCTTGCGCTAATATTTTTTTCGCCGCCCTTGAAATTTGCGATAACATCTTGCGGAATTTTTTCAAAATCGATTTTCATAAAAATTATT
>CAZZFL010000138.1:0-3710 GCA_964653395.1 uncultured Treponema sp.
TTTTGCTTTTTTTCAAGTTCGATGCAAAGTCTGTCGATTATGTCGGCGGCGACTTCGGCTTTTGTTTTTTTTTCAAACTCAATCGCGCTGTCCGCTGAGATGATCGAGATTTTGTTGTAGTCGCTACAAAAAGTCGTGCCTTCGTTTCGAGTGGAATTGAGCACGATGAAGTCGAGATTTTTTTCTTCCAATTTATGCTTCGCATTTATTTCTTCGTTGTCCGTTTCGAGCGCGAATCCAACGAGCACTTGCTCTTTTTTCTTCGTCTTTCCCAAAGTCTGCGCGATGTCATGCGTAGGGCGCAGGCGCAAAACGAGGTCGTCTTTTTCGCGCTTGATTTTTTTTGCGGCAATTGTTTCGGGGCGGAAATCGGCGACGGCGGCGCACAATATCGCGGCATCGGCATTTGGAAAAATTTCGGTCGCGGCTTCGTACATTTCCTGGCAACTTTCCACGTCGATGCGTTGAATTTCGGCGGACGCTTTGAGCTGCACCGGACCGCTTATCAGCGTAACTTGCGCGCCTCTTTTGCGGCATTCTTCCGCCAAAGCAAATCCCATTTTGCCGCTGGAATAATTTCCGATGAATCGCACGGGATCAATTTTTTCATAAGTCGGACCTGCGGTAATCATAATTTTTTTGCCCGCAAGTTCTTGCGCGTTTTTGAAAAAATTTTCGAGCACTTCAACAATTGTCTCAGGCTCTTCCATCCGCCCTTTGCCTTCCAAGCCGCTGGCGAGGAATCCGCTTTGTGCTTCGATAAAATGATTTCCGTAAGAGCGAAGTTTTTCGATGTTCGCTTGCGTCGAAGGATGCGCGTACATGTCCAAGTCCATCGCGGGCGCAATGAAAACCGGCGCTTTCATCGAAATGTATGTGGTCACGAGCATATTGTCGGCGACGCCGTTTGCCATTTTCCCCAAAGTGGATGCGGTGCACGGAGCGATGAGCATCGCGTCCGCCCACAATCCGAGATCGACATGCGAATTCCACGTGCCGTCGCGTCTGGAAAAAAATTCGCTTACCACAGGTTTGTGCGTCAAAGTGGACAATGTTATGGGCGTGATAAATTCTTTGCCCGAAGGCGTTATCACAACTTGCACTTCCGCGCCGCGCTTTATGAGTTCGCGTATGATTAAGCACGACTTGTATGCGGCGATGCTTCCTGTGATGCCCAAAACTATTTTTTTGCCGTTCAACATTTTTTCCATTCCAAATTCAATTTACAATCGCGTCAATGTTGGCGTGCCCCGCCATCACGAAAGGCAGAACGTCTTCTTCCGCGTCAATTCGAACGCGCACAAAAAACGGCTTTTTGTTTTTCGCGGCGAAAACTGTTTTCGCCCAATCCAGATTTTCGTTCGCGTCCAACGTCTCGATTCCAAAGCCGCGCGCAATAGCAAGCAAGTCGGGACTTTTTGAAAAAATGCTCGCGCTGTAATTTTTTTTGAAAATATATTTTTGCTGTTGGCGCACCATTCCGAGCACGCCGTTTTCCAAAACGATTACAGTTACGTTCAGGGCAAGTTCCGAAAGCGTCGCCAATTCCTGAATGTTCATCATGATTGAACCGTCGCCCGAAAAACAAATTATTTTTTTTCCGGGATTTGCCAAGGCCGCTCCAATCGCGGCGGGAAGGCCGAAGCCCATCGTGCCGAGCGAAGCGGAAGTCAAAAAAGTGCGCGCCTTCAAAACTGGAAAATATTGAGCCGCCCACATTTGATGCTGACCCACGTCCGTGGTGACGATGAGATTTTCTTCGCTCGTGCCGGCCGCTTTTGCCAGCGCGGGAATTTCCGAAATAAATTTTCTCGGATTTGTCGAAGCGGAATTTTCCGCTGCGCCACATTCAATCGAAAAAGTTTCTTTTCGCAAATTCGAATTTTTTTTGACCCAAGATTTTCTCGCCGAGATTTTTTCTTTTTTGAACGAAGATTTTTTTTCGCGCAAAAGTTCGTTCAGCAAACTGAAAAAACTTTCGATGTCGCAAACAAGCGAAAGGTCGGCGCGGAAAATTTTGTTCACTTCGGCGGCATCGATGTCGATGTGGATGATTTTCGCATTCGGACAAAATTGCGTTCGCAGTCCGACAGCGCGATCGTCAAAACGTGAGCCGCATGCAAAAACCAAATCGCTTTCGTGCAAGGCTTGATTTGCGGCGACGCTTCCGTGCATTCCGAGCATTCCCAAAAACGCGTCGTCATTCGCGTCCACCACGCCCAAGCCCATCAAACTGGAAACTGCGCACGCATCGTAAAGCCTCAAAAATTCGCGCACGAATTTTTCTCCGTCCGGCGAATTGCATCCGCCGCCCAAATAAAGAACGGGGCGTTCCGCTTGCGAAAGCGCATTTAAAATCAAATTGAGCGTGGAAGCAATTTCTTTTTTTTGCGAATGAAAACGCGCGGATTTTTTTTCAAAATTGATTTTGGGCCACGAAGAAAATTCCACGACTTCTTCCTGCACGTTGCGCGGAATGTCAAGCAGCACAGGCCCGGGCCGTCCGCTCGTGGCAATTTCAAACGCTTTCGGAATCGCATCGAAAAGTTCACGCGCGGATTTTATCATCATGCTGTGCTTAGTAATCGGAAACGAAAGTCCGAACGTGTCCGCTTCCTGAAAAGAATCCGTTCCAATCATCGAAGTGTTCACTTGCCCGGTAATCGCGATAATCGGAATCGAATCGCAGCGAGCGTCGGCAATCGCAGTGAGAAGATTCATCGCGCCAGGTCCGCTCGTGGCCATGCAGACGGCGGGAAGCCCGGTCGTGCGTGCCATTCCCTGCGCGATAAAACCTGCCGCCTGTTCCTGCCTTACAAGAATGTGTTTGATTCCGCTTTGCGAAAGTTCATCGTAAAGCGGAAGAATCCATCCGCCCGGAATTCCCGCGACGGTATTTATTTTGTGCATCTTCAAAAGTTCGCAAATGATTTGTGCGCCATTTTTTTTCATAAGGACATTATAAGAATTATTTTGCGGAATGTAAAGTACGGCCGCGAACTTGCGACGTGGAACAAAAATTTTTTTAAGATAAAAAAATTGGATGGATGAAGTGGGGGCGTGTGACGGATTTTGTAACTTTTCAAACGAATCAATTTTTTATATAATTGACTTATGCTCAAAGGCAAATTGAAAAAATTGTTTTTATTGTGCGCGCTCGTTTTTTCATTTTCAAGTTTCGCGGAAACTTTTGCGGGCAATAAAATTTTTTCATTTGATTTTGGATATCTCGGAACGGGACTGAAAAACAATGGATTGGGACTCGGACTTAATTATGAAATCGCCGTTCTCGATTTTTTGGCAGTGCGTCCGGGCTTTTCGCACATGACGCTTTTTTCAAACGACAGCGACATAATATTTACGACGGTCGGAGTAAATTTTGATTTGCTTTTCTATCCGTTTTTCAAAGGCCTCGAAGGTCCGTATGTCGCGGGCAGATTCGGCACGGACTTTGTGATGTTCCCCAAAAACAGTGAAATAAAAAACGAAACCGCGTTTATGGCGACTCCGTTTTTGGGCTGGAAATTTTCGGTGCGAGAATTTGTATTTTTCGACATATTTTTTGGCTACAGATTTTTGTTGAACAAATCCCAATTTTCAAACGAAAAAGTCGCAAACCTTTACGGAAACAAATTTCAATACGGTTTAAAAATAAAACTCAACTTTAAAAAAATTTTCTCTTCAATGAAAAAAATGAGTCCGAAGGAAAC
>CAZZFL010000139.1:0-3660 GCA_964653395.1 uncultured Treponema sp.
CAAATTCAATTTTTATAAATTTTTTAATTGACAATAACTTGTTTTAAATGTAGAATTATTACTATAAATTCATTTCACTTTTATGGAGTTATCCACAATGGCAAAAATCAAGTATGTCTACTTCTTTGGCAACGGCGATGCGGACGGCGATGAGTCTATGCGCGCCGAACTCGGTGGAAAAGGCGCCAATCTCGCGCAGATGGCAAAAGCGCCTTTGAGTCTTCCCGTTCCCGCTGGATTTACGATTTCCACGGACGTGTGTCAGGCTTTCTACAAATTGGGACGAAAGTATCCCGCCGGTCTTGAAGACGAAGTTGCAAAGTATCTTGCGAAGTTGGAAAAGACTATGGGCAAAAAGCTCGGCGACGAAAAGGATCCGCTTTTGGTTTCCGTCCGCTCCGGCGCGGCGATTTCCATGCCCGGCATGATGGACACGATTCTCAATCTCGGTCTCAACGACAAGTCAGTTTTGGGACTCGCGCAAAAGACGAACAACGAGCGTTTCGCTTGGGACGCATACCGCCGCTTCATCCAAATGTTCGGCGACGTTGCGATGGGCGTTGAGCACGCGAAATTCGAAAAAATCATCGACGAGGTGAAATCTCATCGCGGCATCAAGGAAGACACGGAACTCACCACGGACGAACTCAAAGAAATCGTCACGAAATACAAGGCTCTTTACAAAAAGGAAAAGGGCGAGGATTTCCCGCAGAATCCGCAAAAGCAGATGTGGGGAGCGATTGGCGCGGTTTTCGGTTCTTGGATGAATCCTCGCGCAATCAAGTATCGCGAATTGAACAACATCAAAGAAGGCGCGCTCAAGGGAACTGCCGTTACCGTAATGGCGATGGTTTTCGGAAACAAGGGCGACACTTCAGGAACTGGCGTCGCGTTCAGCCGCGATCCTTCCACGGGAAAGAACGAATTCATGGGCGAATATTTGATGAATGCCCAGGGCGAAGATGTCGTCGCCGGAATCCGCACTCCGCAGAAAATCGCGCAGCTTGAAAAAGCCAATCCGAAAATCTACAAAGAATTGGTCACAATCCGCAATCGTTTGGAAAAGCATTATCACGACATGCAGGATATGGAATTCACCGTCGAAGAAGGCAAGCTTTTCATGCTTCAGTGCCGCAACGGAAAACGCACGGGCGCTGCCGCAGTCAAGATGGCCGTGGACATGGTCGCCGAAAAGCTCATCACGAAAGAGCAGGCTTTGCTCCGCGTCGAGCCGGCGCAGTTGAACCAGCTTCTTCTTCCTCAGCTTGATCCTGCCGCCGTCAAAAAGGCTACGGAATTGGCGACCGGCTTGAACGCTTCTCCGGGAGCGGGCTGCGGACAGATTGTTTTCACTGCCGAAGAAGCCGTAAAATGGGCGGAATCAGGCAAGAAAATTCTTCTTGTTCGAAAGGAAACTTCGCCGGACGACATCGCGGGAATGCACGTCGCCCAGGGAATCTTGACTTCTACCGGCGGACGCACCAGCCACGCGGCGGTCGTTGCCCGCGGAATGGGAACTCCTTGCGTTTGCGGATGCGCGGACGTTAAATTTGTCGGCGGAAAAGTTGAAATCGGCGGACGCTCTTACAAAGAAGGCGACTTCATCACGATTGATGGCGGCACCGGAAAAGTGTACGACGGACAAGTCGCTGTAATGCCCGCGACTCTTTCAAAGGATTTGGAAACATTCTTGAAATGGGCGGACGAAATTCGAAACACTTCTGTTCGCACGACGGCTTCTGGCAAAAAAGTTTCAGGCTTCGAAGTGCGCGCGAATGGCGACACTCCGCAGAATGCGAAGGACGCGTTCAAATTCGGCGCAGCCGGAATCGGACTTTGCCGCACGGAGCACATGTTCTTTGACGAGCCGAAACTCACTTCGTTCCAGAAAATGATCGTTTCTGATTCTGCCGAAGAGCGCAAGCAAAATCTCAAGGCGATTCTTCCGCTTCAGGAAAAAGATTTCTACGAAATCATCAAGACGATGAACGGTCGCCCCGTTACGATTCGCTTGCTCGATCCGCCGCTCAATGAATTTGTTCAGGCGCACGATGAAAACGAACTCAAGGCTTTGTCCAAGAAACTCGGAATTGACCGCGACAAGTTGGCCACGAAGGTCGCCGCGCTCGACGAGCACAACCCGATGCTCGGACACCGCGGATGCCGCCTCGCGATCACTTATCCTGAAATCTACGAAATGCAGGTGGAAGCCATCGCGCTCGCCACTGCCCGCCTCGAACGCGAAGGCGTGAAGCACAAGGTTCAGATTATGATTCCGAACGTCGTTTCTTGCAACGAAGTCAAGCAGATTCGCGAGCAGGCTTTGGCCGTCATCGACAAAGTGAACGCCAGCAAGGGAACAAAACTCAAGTTCGAAATTGGAACGATGGTTGAATTCCCGCGCGCCGCTCTTACCGCCGACAAATTGGCGAACTATGCGGATTTCTTCTCGTTCGGAACGAACGACCTTTCGCAGACTACGTTCGGCTTCAGCCGCGACGACTACGGCAAGTTCATCGATTCTTACCTCAAGCAGAACATCCTCGCCGAAGATCCGTTCGCCGTTCTTGACGAAGAAGGACCTGGCGCGTTGATTGAAATCGCGGAAGCCAAAGGTCGCTCGGTCAAGTCCGACTTGCACCTCGGAATTTGCGGCGAGCACGGCGGAGATCCCGCGTCAATCGCGCTTTGCTACAAACTCGGACTCAACTATGTTTCATGCTCTCCGTTCCGAGTGCCGTTGGCGCGTCTTGCCGGAGCGCAGGCTGTAATCAATGCGAAGGCCGCGAAGAAAGCCGTCGCAAAGAAAGCGCCCGCGAAAAAAGCGAGCACCGCAAAGAAGCCCGCTGCGAAGAAGACGGCTGAAAAGAAACCTGTCGCCAAAAAGACGACAAAAAAATAGTTTTTGAAAGAAACTAAAAAGGCCGCGCGTAAGCGCGGCTTTTTTTGCTTGACACAGACGCAATTTTACAAGGTAATTTTTTAAATGACTTTTTTGTTTTTCTTGAATTCTTTTCTTTTGGGAATCGCGCTTGCAATCGATGCGTTCAGCGTTTCAATCGTGAACGGTCTTAGCGAGCCGAAAATGAGCCTTGCCCGAACAAGCGCGATTGCGGGAATTTATGCCGCGTTCCAATTTGCGATGCCGCTTGCGGGCTGGATTTGCGTTCGAACGATTTTGATGATTTTTTCGTCACTCCAAAAATTCATTCCGAGCATCGCTTTTGTCTTGCTGGCTTATATCGGCGTAAAAATGATTTTGGAAGCCGCTAAAAATAATTGCGACGAAAAAAAATCCGAAAGATTCGTCTTGTCGCTAACCACGCTTTTATTGCAAGGCGTGGCCACTTCAATTGACGCGCTTAGTGTCGGCTTTGCGATTGCCGAATATGATTTTTTTGTTGCGTTCGTTTCGGCGTTGATTATCGCTATTGTTACTTTTTCGCTTTGTTTTTGCGGATTGAAAATCGGAAAAAAAATCGGCGAGCGTTTTTCCGCGAAGGCGCAACTTTTAGGCGGCGTTATTTTGATTTTGATTGGAATTGAAATTTTCATCCGAGGAATTTTTTCAATTTGAAATTGCTATTTAAATCAATTGGAAAAAATTAACGAGAATTTTTTTGGCGGAAAATTTCGTAGAGCAAAATGCCGGTCGCCACG
>CAZZFL010000140.1:0-3637 GCA_964653395.1 uncultured Treponema sp.
CCGAGTTTTGCAAACAAAACTCACGGAGCAAAGCATTCGTAAACGGCTTCTGGAAAAACAAAATACGAGCGATTTTCATCTTGATTTCTTGTCGCGTTTGGTATAAAATATTCTGATATGGAAAATCATTCTTTGAACAAAGCGAAGTTTTTCAAGGCGGCGGCGTTCGCGCTTTGTTTTTTCGTTTCGGGATTTTTTGTTTCAAAATGTTTCGCGCAATCTTCGCAGCCGGATTCGCGTTCCAAGCAGGAGCTTTCAAGCGAATATATCCGCACGTTCGCGCAGATTTTTTACACGCTTCAAAATCGTTATGTCGAGGAAGTCGATCCCGAAGTTTTGTACAAAGGCGCGCTCAAAGGAATGATGGATTCGCTCGGCGATCCTTACACGGTTTACCTTGACGTTCAGGATATGCGCTCGCTCAATGACACGACCGAAGGCGCGTTTTACGGGGTGGGGCTTTCCATTTCCAAGCGCAACAATTCCACTCCAGAAAATCCTGCGTATGTGGACGTGGTTTCGCCGATTCAAGGAACGCCCGGTTTTAAAGCCGGAATTCAGGCGGGCGACAAATTGATTGAAATAAATGGTGAGCCGACTCCCGAAATGTCGATGGAAACTGTTCTTTCAAAATTGCGCGGGCCGAAAGGCGAGGGCGTGGAAGTGACGGTTTTGCGCGGAAAGAGCGTCACGTTCAAGCGGACTTTGATTCGCGATTTGATCGAAGTGCCCACCGTGGAATACGGAATGATTGGCGATTACGGCTATATGAAATTGATTCAGTTTACGCCCGAAACTGTTTTGCGCGTTCAGGATGCGATTGATTTGTTTGAACAAAAAAAATACAAAGGACTCGTGATTGACTTGCGAAACAATCCCGGCGGACTTTTGGACAGCGCGGCAAAAATCGCGGACAAGTTCATCGATTCAGGTCCGATTGTCAGCACGAAAAGCCGCCTTCCTTATGAGTCGCGTTCAATCAACGCGAGCGAAAAAAATACGGTGGTGAAAAACATTCCGATCGTCGTCTTGATAAATCGCGGAAGCGCGAGCGCGTCTGAAATTTTGAGCGGCGCATTGAAGGACAATCATTTGGCGTATCTTGTCGGCGAGCGCACTTACGGAAAAGGAAGCGTCCAGCAAGTGATGCCGCTCAATCACGGCGACGGCGTGAAAATTACGATGGCGCGTTATTACACTCCCAGCGACACGAACATCGACAAAATCGGAATTCCGCCGGACAAGGAAGTCGCGCTCAGCCCGCAATATACCGACGAGCAAACTAAGGCTTTGATAAAATTGTCCGAAGAAGAAACGATTCGAAAATATGTGGAAGCGCATCCGAACATGGGCGAAAATGAAATTGCGAATTACGCTTCGGAATTGCAAAAAGTGTGCGATTTGGATTTGCGACTTTTGCGGCGACTTATTCGAATTGAAGTGGGACGCACGAAAGAGCCGCAGCTTTATGATTTGGACTTTGACGTGCAGCTGAACGCGGCTTTGGAAATTTTGCGCGGAGGAAAATTCAAGAATCTCGTGAAGAACACGAAGACGCTCAAGGAATTGCAGGAAGAGGCGGAGGCCGCCGCGCTTTCCGAAAAAAATTCTTCGCAGGCGCAAAATGGAAATTGAATTTCAGATTGAATTGAAATTCAAATGAAATAGCGCGCGAACTTTTAACTCGAGTTTTCTTTCGAAAACTCTTTTATTCAATGTCGTTTCTCGCTTCGTTGCGAAACGACGTTTCCAAAATTTTCAGAAATTTCAATTTCTGAAAATTTTGGAAATTAA
Source organism: uncultured Treponema sp. (assembly GCA_964653395.1). Taxonomy (GTDB): domain Bacteria; phylum Spirochaetota; class Spirochaetia; order Treponematales; family Treponemataceae; genus Treponema_D. The sequence continues at coordinate 1,795 of CAZZFL010000140.1, forward strand.
AATGAATGCTTAATAATTCGCGCTGATATAGCGCGCGAATTATTAAGCTCGAGTTTCTTTCAGAAACTCTTTGTTATACTGCGATTTTTCGCTTTGCTGCAAAATCGCGTTTCCAAAAAAAACAAAAATTGAAATTTTTGTTTTTTTTGGAAATTCAAATGAGGCAGTTTGTTTGTGAAACGCCGCTTGACAAAAACGGGCTTTTGGTTTTGGAAAAAAAAGATTTCCATTATCTGCGGAACGTTTTGCGTTTGAGCGTCGGCGACATGATAAATGTTCGAATCGAAAATTCGTCGGAAAATTTTTCCGGCTTGAATATGACGATTTGCAAAATTGACGACGCGCGGAAAAAAATTGTTTTGCAAAAGTGTGCCGAAGATTCGTCCGAAACGGTCGCCGAAAATTTTGGCGAAAAATATTCGTGCGCTTTGAACGCGAAATATTTTTTGTTCCAGTTTTTGCCGAAGCCGCAGAAATTGGAATTGATTGTGCGCCAAGCGACGGAATGCGGCGTGAGTTTCGTTGTGCCGATTGTGGGCGAATACACGCAAGGCGGCTGCGAAAAAACTTTGCAGAACGCCGTGCGCTACGAACGAATAATTCGTGAGGCGCGGCAGCAAAGCGGTTCCGCCGTGGAAACGAAAATTCTTCTGGCGCAAAGTTTGGACGCGGCGATAGAATTTTGGCGACGCGAAACGCGCGATTTTTCATCGCAGGAAAAACGCGCGCTCGTTTTGTACGAACGTTCTGAAAATACGACTGCGTTTGGAAAGGCGATTTTTGCCGATGACGAGAATTCGAATTCTGAAGATTCGGATTTGAAAAAAATAAAAGCGTTCGCGCTCGCGGTCGGCTGCGAAGGCGGAATTTCGCCTTCGGAATTCGCGCGGCTTTTGGAAGCAGGATTTTGCGGCGTGCATTTCAATACGAATATTTTGCGCTGCGAGACGGCCGCGCTTTATGGAATGGCGGCAGTTCAAAGTTTGCTTGAAAATTGAAACGCGCTCGGCTTGCTATGCGAGTTCGGTTTAAAGTGATTTTAAATTTTTCAGCAGTGAAAGAAGTTTTGACTTCCGAATCGTTGAAAATCAAGTAAGGGAAAAAAATGAGCATAGAACGAATTGAAATTTTGGGCGTGCCCGTGGACATTTGTCCGGAAGAAAATCTCGAGACGGAAATTTTGGAACTTTTGATAAAGCCCGGCACGAAGCAAATCGTCTTCCTTTCGGTGTGGGGACTTTTGAGGGCGCGAAGAAAAAATTCTTTTTCCGAGTGCGTTAAAAACGCTGATTTGATTTTGCCGATTTCAAAAAGCATCTTGAAAGGCGCGTCGTTTTTAAAGCGAAAAGTCCCAATGCGCTACAATCCGTTTAACGCGATTATCAGCGTGCTTTCAATTTTGGATTCGCATTACAAGACGTTTTACATTTTGGGCGGCAAAAAAAAGTCGCTGCAAAAAGCCTATGGCAACGTGCGAAAAACTTTTCCCAACTTGCAAATTGTCGGGCGATATGTCGGCTACTATCCGAAAAATCAGGAAGACAATATCATTCAGGCGATATACAAGGCTTCCCCCTCCCTTGTGCTTTTGAGCGAAGGTGTAAAGGAAAAAGATTGTTGGGTTTTTAACAGGCGCAATCGATTTTCGTCAAGCATATTCATTTATTATCGCGATGCAATCGGAATATTTTCCGATCAAGTGCGCCGCGTAAAAGAATCCACGTTCAATGCGGGGCGAGAAATTTGGAGCGAAATTTTCAAAAATCCGTTTAAAATTTTCTTGCTTTTTCCTTATTTATACTTTAAAATATTACTTGTCTGGCATAGAATATTGAAAAAGTAG
>CAZZFL010000141.1:0-1838 GCA_964653395.1 uncultured Treponema sp.
CCCGCCTAAGAAGACTTTTTGACATTTCCGTGCGCATCTAAAGGCTCATATTTTCAAGATATTGCTTTGAGTATACGACATCTCCCAACTTTTTGAAAGACACGTTGGAAACCGTAACTTGCGTCGTTTCGTACTGCATTTTTCCGTTTATTTTCTGCGCGCGAAGTCTGTCCTGAATCACCATTTTCGCGGGCACAGAACGCCCTTCCACTTTTTGATAGCTCGGAATCGCCGTCACGCGCAGAAGCTGCCCCGAAAGGCTGTAGTCTTCGCGCTTCCGCGTGAGAAAATCGTCCTTCGTCACCCAAAGCTTGAGCTTCGGATAGTCCGCCTCTTTCGAGGCTTTTTTCGTGACGGAAAGCTCGAACACGACACACTCGTAGTTGCCGAGCCTTTCGTAATACGCGCGCTCGATATTGTATTGCTCAGAATAATGCTGCGGACGCATGTCGCTGTTGTTGACATTCGTGTTTTGGAATTTGTCGCGGCTCGCGCTGAAAGTAAACTGCTTGCTCGTCGGATCATAGAACCAAATGTTCTTGTCAAACTGGACGTAGCCTTTGCCCTTGTCAGAATCAGGACCGGTAACGCGAATCGTGCACATGGACTTGCTGTCGCGTCGGTACATTATCGCGCTGGTGATGGAACTGCCCTGCCCCGGCTTTTCCTGAGTGAGCACATATTCGCCCGTGAAATCCGTTCCAAAATATCCGGTCTTTTCGTCCGCATTTTGAAGGATCCGCTTCGCCTCATCAAGCGGAATTTCCTGCGAGAAAATCGGCATCGTCAAAAAAATCGCGCCGAATATCAAAAGAAACTTTTTCATCTTTTTTCCCAGTTCTCCCATAAAAAATCAAGTCACCGTGGACAACGCGCCGACGGGACTTATGTGAATCAGCTTACGCAAAGTAAACAACACCGAGCCCAATGTGGTTACGAAAATCACCGCCATCAAAAAAAGCACTTTGCCGGCGTAAACGCTCGGCGAAAGATGCCCGCCCGTCAAGAACAAGTCGAATCCGCTTGCAAAGGAAAGGTTGAACAGCGAAACGAATTTCGCCACGACGAGCGAAAGCGCAAATCCAATCGCAGAGCCAGATACGAGCAGCACGAAAACTTCAGTAAAATAAAGCAGCATCAGTCCAGAAGGCTTCATTCCCAAAGCGCGGAAAGTGCCGCTTTCCACGGCTCGCTTCATCACGATGACGCGGAACGTGCTTGAAATTCCAATGGAAATTATCAGGACGAGCATCGCGACAATCAGCGCGACTATGGCGTGCAGCGCGGACGAAAGCGTTTGCAGTTCGGAAATGTTCGCCGAAAGCGGAACGAGCGCGTAGATTTCATCCTCGGGATTTTTGTTGTAATTAAACCAATCTTTTTTGTTATATGAAAGCGGAAACATCTTGAAACGTTTTTCAAGTTCATTTTGCACGCGAAGAATTTCGCCAGCGGAAGCCGAGCCTTTTGGATAATAGACGCATATTTTGTTAATCTCATTTATGCCAATGGAAAGAAGTTTCAACAAGGCCTTGTAATCAATGTACGAAGTGTACATTCCGAACACGCTCGAATCCTGAAAAATTCCCGTTATCACGAGCGGAACAGTATTTTTCAAGCCGTCTTCTTCAAAAAAAAGCACAATTTCGTCGCCGACACGAACGCCCAATTTTTGCGCCACGGGAAGCGAAATAAGCGCGCCGTCGCCCTCTTCGCGAGCGTCAGCGTTTCCTTCCACAAATGTGAATTTTTGAAAAAGTGCCCGCTCGCTCTCAAAGTCCACGCCGTGGAGCGTGCGCTGCTTTACGCCGACTCCTTCAAAGAAAAAACTTTTGTCG
>CAZZFL010000141.1:1938-3600 GCA_964653395.1 uncultured Treponema sp.
TTCGCCGCCCAAAATCATAAAGTCGCCGCCGTAGAATTGGCGCATTTTTTCCGTCATCGAGTCGAGCATTCCGTCGGTGACAAAAAGCGCGGAAAGCATCACGCACACGCCAATCGCGCTCACGGCAAAAAGCGAGCGATATTGGCGGGCACGATTCAAGAGCGATTTCACCGCAAAATTCAGATAAAGGCTTTTCATCGCACCGCCTCCATCGCGACGACCGGGCTTGTGCCGAGCGCGATTTGCACGGGATAAATCCACGCCACGAACGCGAGCACGAGCGACAACACCATTCCCAAAAAAATGTTCGAAGCGGAAACCACAGTGTTCAAAGTCGTGCCGCCGAAAAGCTGAACCAAATACGGATTCGAGAACGTCACCGTGCCGCCGGACAAAATCGAATTTCCAATCACGCCGATGACGCATCCGAAAATTCCGGCCACGATCGTGAGCATCAAAGTTTCAAGCAAATATTCCGTCGCGACGAAACGCCTCGAAGCGCCGATCGCGCGGAGCGCGCCAGTTTCCTTCGTCCTGTCCAGCGCGGCGATCACGAGCGTGTTGTTCACGATGATGTAGCCCGTGGCGATTATCACCAAAAGCCCGATATTGAAAACGAGCCGAATCCAATAAATGTACTGGGCGAGCATTCCGGCGGCGGCGCGCCAATCCACGGCCTCGACCTGCCATTCAAATTTTTCGAAAGCGCGATTGAGGCGGCGAATCGCATGCTTTGGCGAAACATCTTCCGGCACGGAACAGACAATGTAATTCCAAATCGTCTCCGCGTTCATATCGTCGGCGGAAAATGGCGCGCCTTTTTCCGCGCCAAGATTTTCTTCGGGCGACGACGCGCCATACGAACCTTCAAAATCAAAGTCATCTCCGAAAAACAAATCGTCGATGGAACCGTCGGAAACCATTTCCAAAAGCCCGGAATTTTCCTCCGTGAAAAGAGCGGGATCAATTTCAGTCGTGCCCAAGCCGATAAGCTCGCGGAGAATTCCCGGGGAAATCAAAACTATGTTGTCCTGCAAATCGTTGTGCACGGAATACTCGTAAATCGCGCGGAGCGGCGCGACGCGCAGGGCGAAAGAAGTTCCCGTAAAGGAAGCCACCTGCACCATGTCTCCCACACGGAGTTCCGCGCCCAAATCGGACTTCACCTTTTTCACGAATTCCGTCGAAAGCATCATTCCGTCCTCGCCATCGCGATACGGCGCGCCTTCGACGATTTTTATTCCGTCCATAAGCCCGAGGTAGTCGTCGCCCACGACTCCGAAAAAAAATCCGGGCGCGTTTCGGTTTTCGATTCGAAGAACCGCCTGCCCCGTGATTTGAGGAATCGCCCTTTCGACGGACGGATTCGATTTTACAAAATCGTAGATGTCGCCGAACGGAATCAATTGCGGCAAGTCGGAAAGTTCCCCGGTAATCGGAGTCTCGTCGCCGAAAAGACTCATTGGAAACTGCGCCTTCGGACGAATCACAATGTCGCCAGTAAAATTGCCGCTGAACGTCTTTTCGATTCCCGTTCGAGTGCCGTCGAAAATCGCGTTCGCCATCACGAGAAGCGCGATCGAAAACGCCACGAACAGAACAATGACGAGCGAACTTTTTCGAGAAATTATGTTTTTAAAAGCGAATTTCAAGGCAAACATT
>CAZZFL010000142.1:0-3582 GCA_964653395.1 uncultured Treponema sp.
TTTTTTTCAATATAATTGTTTCGACAAAATCGCTTTGCAAATTATTTTGTCAAGAGGAAAAAAATGCTTTTTACGCCGCTTGAAATTCAAGAAACTGTGAATATGTTCATGCGCCAAAAACTCGACGTGCGCTGCATCACTATGGGAATTTCGTTGCTCGACTGCGCTTGCGATGACGAGACGAAATCGTGCCGAAAAATTTACGACAAGATTATGTCTCGCGCGAAAAATCTCGTGAAAGTGGGACAGGACATCGAACGCGAATTTGGCGTGCCAATCATCAACAAAAGAATTTCCGTTACGCCGATCGCGCTTGTGGCGGGAGCGAGCCGCGCTCAAAATTATGTCGAATATTGCAGGACGCTCGACAAATGCGCCAAAGAATTGGGCGTGAATTTCATCGGCGGATTTTCCGCGCTCGTCCAAAAAGGAATTACGCCTGCCGACAAAATTTTAATCGAGTCGATTCCTGAAGCTTTGTGCCAAACTGAATCGGTTTGCGCTTCCGTGAATGTCGGTTCGACGAAAAGCGGAATCAATATGGACGCGGTGAAATTGATGGGAGAAATCATAAGTCGCACGGCGCAAGCATCCGCCGCAAAGCCCGTGAACGGCTGCGCGAAACTTGTCGTCTTCACCAACGCGCCCGAAGACAATCCTTTTATGGCTGGCGCGTTTCACGGCCCGGGAGAAGGCGACTGCGTGATAAATGTCGGCGTTTCGGGACCGGGCGTGATTTTGGCTGCCGTGCGCGAATTCAAAGGAAAGCCCATCAATGAACTTGCCGACGGAATAAAAAAGATGGCATTTAAAATCACTCGCATGGGACAACTTGTGGGCACTGAAGCGGCAAGAAGGCTCGGCGTGAATTTCGGCATTTTGGATTTGAGCCTTGCTCCCACGCCGGAAGTGGGCGACAGCGTGGCGCGTATTTTGGAAGAAATCGGCTTGGAAGGTGCGGGCGCGCCCGGAACTACAGCCGCGCTCGCGCTTCTCACCGACATGGTAAAAAAGGGAGGGGTAATGGCTTCCACAAACGTTGGCGGCTTGAGCGGCGCATTCATTCCGGTTTCGGAAGACGAAGGAATGATTAACGCGGTGAAGCAGCGTTCGATTACGCTCGAAAAACTCGAAGCGATGACTTGCGTTTGCTCGGTGGGATTGGACATGATCGCGATTCCCGGCGACACTCCAGCCACCACAATCAGCGGAATCATGGCGGACGAAATGGCAATCGGAATGGTGAACAACAAAACGACCGCCGTGCGCCTTATTCCCGCCCCCGGAAAAAAGGCCGGCGACTGGGTGGAATTCGGCGGCTTGCTCGGCGGCTGCCCCGTAATCGATGTGAATCAGTTCAGCTGCGCGGATTTCATAAATCGCGGCGGAAGGATTCCCGCGCCGATTCACAGTTTTAGGAATTAGAATTTCGGAAACTGCTGACGACGAATTTAAAGTCTTGAAGTTTTTCAAGCGATATTGACTTAAAAATTTTTATATTTAGGAGAAATGTAAAAAATGACGATGGATGTTCTCGCAAAAATCATCGCGTTCATTCTTTATCTTGCGATGATGGTTTTGATCGGGCTGCGTGCCGCGAACAAAAACAACAATGCTTCCGACTTTTTTTTGGGCGGACGCAAAATCGGGCCGTGGGTCACGGCGTTGAGCGCGGAGGCTTCCGATTCTTCGGCGTGGCTTTTGATGGGCTTGCCCGGACTTTGCTATTTGGGTGGATTCAAGGAAACGTTTTGGACTTCCCTCGGACTGATTGTCGGAACTTATTTGGCATGGCTCTTCGTCGCGAAGCCTTTGCGAAAATGTTCGATCGCGTTCGGCGACTCGATTACGATTCCAGAATTTTTGACGAACCGCTTTAACGACAAGACGCACATTCTTTCGATTGTTTCGGTTTTTTTCATCGTCGTGTTTTTCACGATTTACACCGCGTCGGGATTTGTGGCTTGCGCGAAATTGTTCCGCTCGGTTTTCGGCTTGAATTGGAATCTCGGACTTTTGATTGGATTCGTGATAATTCTTTCGTACACAATCATGGGCGGCTACCGCGCAGTTTGCACCACGGATTTCATTCAAGGAATGTTGATTTTCGTCGCGTTCGTCGTTTCGTCCGTAATAATAATTTTTTCGCTGGGCGGATTCGGAAACGCGATTGAGCAAGTGAATCAATTTTCGTCGCGCGCGCTGAACGGAGATTTCGGACGCAAAATGCTCGACAATTTTACGGCGAACAAATCGTTCAGTCCGATGTCGGCGATTTCTGCGTTCGCGTGGTGCTTGGGATATTTCGGAATGCCGCACATCATCGTGCGCTTTATGGGAATCCGCTCGAACAAGGAAATCAAGACTGCGCGTAGAATCGGCATCACGTGGATGATAATTTCGTATGTCGGAACTTTCATCATCGGAACGCTCGGAACGGCGTATTTGCTGAACCACGGAATTATTTTGGGCGCGAATCCCGAAGAAACGATTTTGGAAGGCGTGAAAGTTTTGGGCGTGGGAACGCAGGAAGCGGTTTTCAGCGAATCAATCAACAGAATGTATCCGGCTTTTATCGCGGGAATTTTCCTTTGCGCGATTTTGGCGGCGGCGATGTCCACCGCGGACAGCCAGCTCCTTTCGGCTTCAAGCGCGATCGGGCAGGACATTTTCAAAGGCATCATCAAAAAAGACGCTTCGGAAAAAACCGTGCTCGTCGTGAGCCGCGTTTCGGTTTTGATAATTGCGATCGTGGGAATTTTGCTCGCGCTCAATCCCGACAGCTCGATTTTCGGCTTGGTGAGCTACGCATGGGCTGGATTCGGCGGAACGTTCGGGCCGCTAGTTTTGCTCGCGCTTTATTGGAAAGGCACGACGGCAAAAGGCGCGATTGCGGGGCTTGTGTGCGGCGGCGCGGCCGTGGTCGCGTGGCACAACATTTCCGCCGACGTTCATCCGATTTTCGGGCTTTATGAAATTTTGCCCGCGTTCATCATTTGCCTTGTCGTCGCCATCGTCGTGAGCCTTTTGGACAAAAACAAGGACGATGCAATCCGCGCCAAATTCGACGAGTACAAAAAAATGGCGGACTAAATTTCTGCCTCCTTACGAAAGCGAAGCCGCGAATGCATGTTACGCAAAAAGCAAGGCTTTTTCCGCCTTGCATTTTTTATTAGGAGGAAAGAATGAAATATTATGAACAAAGAACAAGTTGAATTGGTCATAAATTCTATATGCAGCAATGATTTAAACTCTATTAAAGAATTTGTCAATGCGAACAAAGATCAGATTGATAGCGTTACTACGTTTGGAACAATGTTGCAGATAGCGTCGAGAGAAGGAAAGATGGATATTGCAAAATATTTAATAGACAGTGGTGCTGATGTAAACATTGGCGGGGGATTTGCCGATTCTGCAATGATTGATGCGGTGGTTCAAGGACATTTTGATATGGTAAAATTACTGCTTTCTCATGGCGCAATTTTGGACACAAGCACCTTTGCGACCAATGCTTTATTTGCTGCTATATCCGGCGGTTACCTTGATATAGCCAAATATCTGATAAACCAAGGAATTGACCTT
>CAZZFL010000143.1:0-3543 GCA_964653395.1 uncultured Treponema sp.
CACGAATCGGAAGAATTGTAAAGCATAAAAAAAGCGCGATTCAAACGAACCGCGCCTTTGGAGTATATCGGACTCGAACCGACCACCTATAGATTGCGAACCTATCGCTCTACCAGATGAGCTAATACCCCAAGTGATTTTCATTCTAGCATCTTTTCAAAATTTGTTCAAGAGGTCTGGCAAAAAATATATCGAATTTATTTTAAAAAGTTTGCCATTTTTTTCGTGCGGAACTTTCGCGAAAACCGGGCTTTCAGGATTCAGTGGGTGGCCATTCTTTTCACCCACCAAAACCGCAGTTCCGCCAAGCGCGAGAAATCCGTCCGTATATTTCAAAAGGTCGTCCAAAAAAATCGTGTTCGAAATGTCGCCGCCGCATTTTTCCAAAGCCGTCCTGTACGCCGCTTCGTAAGGCTTTCCCTGCAAGCCGCACGCGCGAATGTCCACGATGTCGGAAAACAAATCCGCCACATTGAGCTTTTTCAAAACGCGCTCGGCATGCTCGCGCGGCGCGTTCGTGAGAATCACGCGGCTTTGCCGAATGCTCGAAATCAAGCCGCGCAGATTTTCGTCGGGCGGAAGCTCGTCCACTTCGTTTTCGGGATGCACTTTCGCAAAATATTTTTCCGTGTCGGAAAGACCTTCGCTTCTGAGCCACTCGAGCGTCGTGCTGAATTTGGGAAGATTTTCACGCCGCATTCTCGCCGCAGTCTCGACATCCACGCCGAAAAAATCCGCCACGGCTTCCATCATGCGTCGCGTGATTCCCGCGTCCATCGCGGCCGCGCTCGAATAAAGAGTGTTGTCCAAATCAAAAATTATGTGCTCGACTTTCATTTGCCAAAGACCCTTTCTTTTATTCGTTCAGGACTAAGCGCGTATTCGTAAAGGTTCACGCCGGCATCGTTCAATTTTTTTATGAATTCGATGTAGAATGTTCCGGGAATGACGGCTTCGGCAGAAGCGATGCATCGCTTGTAAATTTCATTGTCCGTGCCCACACCTTCTTGCGCCAGCGTGCTTTGCGAAAGATAGATGTTGGCAAAATATTTTTCATAATCATTCGAAGCATTTTCAATCGCGCGAGCGTACAACTTTCTTGCCTTGTTCCGGCTTCCCCCTCCAATCGCCGGCGCGTTGTAATACCAATGCCCCGAAAGCAAAAGTGCCAAACTCATATTCGGACATTTTTCGAGCAAATCGTCGCAGGCTTTTTTCTCCTGCAATCCAAGTTTTATGAGCTGACTTTGCTTGAGATATTGCATCGTGGAATTTATCAAATCGAACGACGAAATCTTCAAATATGGATTTTGCTCGTCAAGCGGATGAGACTCGTTCCATTCAAGGATTTTATCATATTGCGCGCAAATCATTTCCTTTATGCCTGACATGTTCGGATTGATTTCCCAAAGGCATTGCCACCGCTCCAAAATCAAAAGGTTGTCGAACGTGAGGCGCGCCTCGTCGGAAATTTTCTGCTGAACATTTTCTTGCAAAATCGAATCATGAAATTCCTTCAAAAAATTTTGCGCCTCTTCAAACGAAGCGCATTTTCGCGCGTCCGCGCGTTTTTGGTAAATTTTTTCCAAAAGAGAATTTTCATATTCACTGAAAGTTCCCGCAAAAATAGCGGCGGACGAAAAAGCGAAGAAAAAAATCGAGGCAAATAAAAATTTCAAAACCATGCGCGCCGAAGTAAAAAATTCCATACTAATATAATAAATGAAAACAAAAATAGTTTCAACTCCGAAAAATTTTCAGCGCGCGTTCATTTTGCAAATCGCTTTTGCGTTAGAAAGAAAAACCGTTTGTCGCACAGCCCGCGCGAAATCAGAACGCTCATTTTCGCAACAAAGATTTTTCCACTTTTTCGCGATTTTTCGTGTACTCCAAATATGAAAAACCCGCCTTGTTCAATTTGCGAGTGAATTCCAAAAATCCGCTTTCGCCGAGAATATTTTCCGCCGCCGAAAAATATTTTTCGAAAAGCGCAGTTTCGCCGCGATCGAATTCAAATTGCGAAAAATAAAAATTCGCGAAAAATTTCTCGTAGTCCGTGCTCGCCGTTTTCAAAGCCTCGGCAAAATATTTTTCCGCTTTGGAATCGCTTCCCCCTCCAATCGCGGGCGCAAAATGATACCAAAGCGCGGCGTTAAAATATGCCACGCAATTCGCGGATTTTTTTTCAATAATTGAATCGTAGAATTTCTTTTCTTCCAATCCGATTTTTGCCAAATCGGAAAATTTCATTTTCGGCATGAACGAATTCGACAATTCGAACACGCTCAAAGAATTATAAATGTTCATTTCTTTGTCAAAATGAGACGCTTTATAATTCGCACAGCTTTTATATTGATTGTCCAGCAATTTCCACGCCGCTTCGTCTTCAGGATTTTCTTCCCACAAAAAATGGAATTCCTCCCAAACGAAAAAATTCTCGAACGTGATTTTCGCCTCGTCGGAAATTTTTTCCATGACGGAATCGGAAAGAATTTCCGCGCGGGAATTTCTTACGAATTGCAATGATTCAGAATTCGAAGCAAATTTTCTTGCCTCAAGCCGAACGCGAAAAACTTTCTGCAAAACGGAATTTTCGTATTCGGAAAAATCAAGCGCGAAAGCGCGCGGCGCGAAAAACAAAATCGAGAAAACAAGCAGAAAAAACGCGCCGCGCACTTTTTGCATAATGCGCCTATTTGAAGTATCGCGCGAGCAAGCCTTTGAATCCGGCTCCATGGCGTGCTTCGTCTTTTGCCATTTCGTGCACAGTGTCATGGACGGCATCGTAGCCCAATTCTTTAGCTTTTTTCGCGAGCATGAATTTTCCTTCGCACGCTCCGGTTTCGGCCTCGACGCGCATCTCCAAATTTTTCTTGGTGTCGTCCGTGAGGACTTCGCCCAAAAGCTCTGCGAATTTCGCGGCATGCTCGGCTTCTTCAAAAGCGTAGCGTTTGAAAGCTTCGGCGATTTCAGGATAGCCCTGTCGGTCGGCATGGCGGCTCATCGCCAAATACATTCCCACTTCGCTGCATTCGCCGTTGAAATTGTCGCGCAAGCCCTGAACGACTTCCGCGTCCAAATTTTTCGCCGAACCGACTTCGTGCTCGCAGGCAAATCCCGCGTCGTCCTTTACTTCCACCCACGGATTTTTCGCGTGGCACTGCGGACATTCTTCAGGCGCGTTGTCGCCCGTGAAAACATAACCGCAAATTTTGCATCTCCATTTCTTCATAAAAACCTCCTAAATAAAAGTCAAGATAAAAATCCACGCCATTCAAGCGGCGTCCTTGCTTTAAATATAACAATTTTTTTTGAAAACGGCTAGGGAATTTCGTCACAATTTTTTTATTTTTTTAACAACGAACGAACCTTCAGATTCGAGAGTCGTTGCAAACGCGATTCTGTAGCAAAGCAAAAAATCGCATTAAATAAGCGAGTTTTTCCAGCGAAGCGAAAAACTTGTTTCGCAACCAAACCGCAGGCGTTTTGCCCCGAAAAAACAATCCGCCGATTTTCGATGATTTTAAACATTGCAAAATTCTC
>CAZZFL010000144.1:0-3506 GCA_964653395.1 uncultured Treponema sp.
TTCTTCGCGCGTCGCTTCGCGAATATTTGGCTTGCGTCAAACTTTTTTTTGTGCTATAATTTTTTTTATGAAAGCAATCGAACTTGAAAAATCTTACAGTCCAAAAGATTTCGAAGACAAGATATATGACGCGTGGGAAAAGCAGGGCTACTTCAAGCCGGCGAGCGACGAATCTTCACCAATCCATGAAAATTTTTGTTCGTGCAAAAATTGCGCGACTTATTCCGTCGTGATTCCCCCGCCGAACGTCACGGGCGTTCTTCACATGGGGCACGGCCTCAACAACACTTTGCAGGACATCGTTGTGCGCTATCACCGAATGAAGGGCGACAACACGCTTTGGCTCACGGGAACCGATCACGCGGGAATCGCCACGCAGAACGTCGTGGAGCGCGCTCTCAAAAAAGAAGGAAAGTCGCGAAACGATTTGGGACGCGAAGAATTCCTCAAGCGCACGTGGGCGGTAAAAGACGACCATCACGCGACGATTGTAAAGCAGCAAAAAAAGCTCGGGAATTCCACCGACTGGGAGCGCGAGCGTTTTACGATGGACGCGGGCTTGAGCCGCGCGGTGCGCGATGTCTTCGTGACGCTGTACGAGCGCGGCTTGATTTACAAAGGAAATTATTTGGTGAACTGGTGTCCTCGCTGCGGAACGGCTTTGGCGGACGACGAAGTGGATCACACGGACACCGCCGGCGCGATGTATCACATTTGGTACGAATTCGCGGATGGCCCCGCCCCGGACGGTTCGACGAAAATCGAAATCGCTACGACGCGTCCTGAAACGCTTTTGGGCGACACGGCTGTGGCGGTGAATCCCGAAGACGAACGCTACAAAAATATCGTCGGAAAAAAATTGCGCCTTCCGCTCACCGACCGAATCATTCCGCTCATCGCCGACACTTACGTCGACAAGGAATTCGGAACGGGAATGGTGAAAATCACGCCCGCCCACGACCCGAACGACTGGCAAGTTGGCAAGCGGCACGATTTGGAAATCATCAACATTTTGAATCCTGACGGCACGCTCAACGAAAATGTTCCCGAAAAATATCGCGGACTTTCGTGCCAAAAAGCGCGCGCGCTTGTCATCGAGGATTTGCAGGCGCAAGGACTTTTCAAAGCGGAAGAGAAAATCACGCACTCCGTGGGACATTGCTATCGCTGCGCGACGGTCGTCGAGCCGTACTTGAGCGAACAGTGGTTCGTAAGAATGAAGCCGCTCGCGGAAAAGGCGATGAAAGCGTGGCGCGACGGCGAAATCGTTTTCTATCCGAAAAAATGGGAAAACACGTACACGCACTGGATGGAAAACATCCGCGACTGGTGCATCAGCCGACAGCTTTGGTGGGGACACAGGATTCCCGCGTGGACGTGCGCGGACTGCGGTGAACTCATCGTAAGCCGCGAAGACGCGGCGGCTTGCCCGAAATGCGGCTCGAAAAATCTGAAGCAGGACGAAGACGTTTTGGACACGTGGTTTTCGGCGTGGCTCTGGCCGTTCTCCACATTGGGCTGGCCCGAAAGCACTCCCGACTTGGAAAGGTTCTATCCGACCACCGCGCTTGTTACCGCCTACGACATCATTTTCTTTTGGGTGAGCCGAATGGTGATGGCGGGACTTGAATTCACCGGCAAAGCCCCGTTCCACGACATCTACATTCACGGACTTGTTCGCGACAAGCAAGGGCGCAAGATGAGCAAGTCGCTCGGCAACGGAATGGATCCGCTTGAAATCATCGACATCTACGGAGCGGACGCGCTGAAATTCACGCTTGGTTTTATGTGCGCGCAAGGTCAGGACATTTTGATTGACAAAGATTCTTTCAAATTGGGAAGCCGCTTTTGCAACAAAGTGTGGAACGCGAGCCGCTACCTTTTGCAGAATCTCGAAGGGCGCGAGCTGATTCAAATTCACGATTCGGATTTGACCGAACTTGACAAATGGATTTACACTTGCCTGAACAAGGCCGCCAAAACCGCGCGCGAAGCGTTGGACGGCTACCGTTACAATGAGGCGGCCGCCGCGCTCATGGAATATTTTTGGAACGAATTCTGCGATTGGTATGTGGAAGCGACCAAATTGAATTTCAAGAACGGCGACGAGCGCGAAAAAAATCGCCAGGCTTCGGTGCTTTTGAATTTGCTCGAAGAAAACCTTCGGCTTTTGCATCCGTTCATTCCGTTCGTCACGGAAGAAATTTATTCGAAACTTCCCGTCGAACAAATCGCGAAAAATCGCGACGCGTCGGAAAAAATTCTTCCGACTTCTTCATATTGCGGAATGCTAATTTGCGCGCCTTATCCGGAATTTTTGGACGTGCGGGAGAATCCCGCCGTTTCCGAACGCTTTACGGTCTTGAAAGATTTGATTGGAAAAACGCGCGCGCTTCGCACCGAATGCGGACTCGATCCTGCGGCGAAATTGCACCTTTCGATTTTGGTGGAAAAAAATTCTCCCGCCGAAGTCTGCCGCGAAAAGGTCGATATGATTTCGCTTTTGGCTGGAATGCAGAAAATCGACTTCGTGGAAAAAAAGCCCGCGAAATCCATCGGCACTGTGGGCGCGGGATTCGAGGCGTTTTTGCTCGTGGACGAAAACGTGAACACGGAGCAGTTGAAGTCGCGCTTTGAAAAGGAAATCGAATCCGAAAAAAAATTCGCGCAGAATTCCGAAAAGAAACTTTCCGGAAATTTCGCGACACACGCCAGCGCGGATTTGGTGGAAGCGGAAAGGCAGAAATTGGCGGCGGCGAAAAACCGCATCGAAAAACTTTCGGCGTATTTGGCGGAACTTTAGGAAACGCTGCGTTGCGAACGGCTTTTGGTGATGAGGAGGGTTTATGGCAAAATATGAAATGGCTACAGAAAAGCCTTCGCAAATGGAAAACGAGAAAATGCTCCAGCTCAAGAACATTCTTCTCGCGCCGTACATGCAGCTTGCCACTTCGCTCATTGGAAAGCAGCGGCACGCGGGCGGAAATATGTTTCGCCATCAGCTTGACACGATGACGATTTTGATTGACTACGGCTACATCGACAGCGTTTTGCTCAAGGCTTCTTGCGTGCACGATGTGATCGAAGATGTTCCGGGATTTGACGCGAACAAAATTTTGAACGCCGACGAGGACGGCGAAGAAGTTTTGCGGCTTGTCCTTGAAGTGACGAAACGCGAGGGCGAAAACAAAGACGCTTTTTTGCACCGCATCATCGTCGAAGGAAGCCAAAAGGCGAAAATCCTCAAAACCGCCGACCGCATTTCCAACATGATTTCGCTTGGCTGGGTGAACGATCCGAAATTCATAAATCGATATTGCGACGAGACAGAATTTTTCGTTTTTCCGATCGCGCTCGAAGTGGACTACAATATGTATCAGGAATTGATAAGCCTTGTGATGACGCGCCGAAAATATTTGGAAGATTCAGGCTGGATTGACGAGCAAATGAAAGGAAAAGCTTGAAGTTCGCGCCAAAATGCATCGCAGGGCGAGTTTTTGCTTTTC
>CAZZFL010000145.1:0-3473 GCA_964653395.1 uncultured Treponema sp.
GAAATAGAATAAATTTTTCGAAGCGCGGAATTTTTCGCGCGAAAATTTTATGGCAACTGCAAATTTGCGCGGCTGCCATAAATTGATTTTCCGTTGGAAAATTGAATTTCAAAGCGCATCGTTAACTCGAATTTTTTATGGGAGTATTTATGAAAAAGTTTTTTTTGTTGATTTTGACTTTTTTAATCGCGTCGAATTTTTTCGCGGCGGAAACGAAATACATTTCGCCGAACAATGACGGCGTTCAAGACGAACTTGTCGTGAATTTCCGCATTAAGGACAAAGGAAAAATTTTCAGCTGGGAATTGATAATTGAAGACGCGAGCGGAAATGTCGTTCGCACGATTGGAAACAAAGTCGCGCTGCCGACTCGTTTCAATATGAAAAATTTCCTCAAGGCGGCGAAGACGAAAAAAAGTTCAATCGAAGTGCCGCCCACGGTGTCTTGGAATGGTGCGCTGGAAAACGGCGAGACTGCGCCCGACGGAGAATATTTCTATTATATTGCCGCGACTGATGACAGCGGCAACTCGACAAAAACCGCCAAATCGTCCGTCATCGTGGACAACACCGCGCCGCAAATTTCGTTTTCAGTTGTGCCTGAAGGTCTTCGAATCTTCGGCGAAGGCGACAAAGTCAATTTCGCAATCGGACAAAGCGGCTCGAAGGAAGACAAATGGAGCGCGACAATTTCCGACGCGGAAGGCAAAGTCGTTCGAAACTATGTTTGGGAAAATTCCGCGCCCGCGTCGTTTGAATGGAACGGCACGGACGACAACGGAATCATCGTGCAAGACGGCGTTTACAAATATTCCATAAGCGCGACCGACCGCGCGGGCAACACGAACGAAAACGCGGAAATCTCGAACATAATTTTTTCCGCCGAAAAGCCTGCGACAAATGTAATGATTGTCGGCTCGAAATATTTTTCAGTTCCGCAAAAAAGCAAAATCAATTCTGTCACTTTGGACGTTACGATTCCAGAGCCACGCGCAGGAAGCGGAAACGCGCTCACAAATTGGAGCGTGGAAATTTTGGACAAATCTGGAAAGCCGGTTCGAACTTATTCTGGAAAGCAAGGAAGCGCAGTTCCTGACAAAATTGTCTTTGAAGGCAAAAATGATTCGGACGCGCAAATTGCGGACGGCGAATATTTCGCCCGCGTGAACGCCGAATATTTGAACGGCTACAAAACGCCTGCCGTCAATTCGCCGCTTTTCGTTTTTGACACGGAGCAGCCGTTCGCTGCCATTTCCGAATACGACGATATTTTCAGTCCGGACGGAGACGGAAGCAAGGACACATTTACGCTGCGCCAAAGCGCGAAAAAAGACGGTGGCGCGCCGGTGAAAAAATGGCTTGGAAAAATTGTGGCGAGCGGCACGAATGACGCTGTTTACGAATACGATTTCGGAGCGAATCCGCCCGAACAAATTTTTTGGAACGGCTTGGACAAAGCCGGAAAAATTTGCGCCGACGGAAAATACGACTATGAAATTTCCGCCGAAGATTTGGCGGGAAATTCGTTCAGCGCGAAAACAAAAGCCTCGTTCACATTGGACACTTCAAAAACCGAAGTGATGCTTTCGACAAATCATCTCGCGTTCAATCCAAACGGCGCGCGCAAAAACGTGACTTTTTCGAGCGTAATGAAATCGAGCGCGGTGAAGTCCTACAAATTTGAAATCAAAAATCAAAGCGGCGTCGCCGTCTATTCGCAAAATGCGAACGGAAGCGTTCCCGCGAATTTCGTTTGGAACGGAAATTCTTTCGACGAAAAAATTTGTCCCGACGGAATGTATTTCGCTTCGATTTCGATTGTTTCCGAAAACGGTTCGAGCGCGCAGGCGCAATCTTTGCCCGTTTCAATCGACACGATTTCTCCGTTCGTGGAAGTCTCGCTTGAAAGCGCGATTTTCTCTCCCGACGGTGACGGCCGAAAAGACACGCTGAAAATTGCCACGAAAAATTCGACGAAGGAAACTGAATGGCTCGCGCGGATTTTGGCAAGCGACGGAAAAAATTCTGTCGTAAAAACTTTCGAATGGAATGGATTTTTTGCGGGAAAACAAAATTCCGATTTCGAATGGGACGGCAGCATGGACAACGGCAACAAGGCTGCGGACGGAAAATATTCGCTCGTGATAAGCGCACAGGACGCGGCTGGAAATTCCTTCGAAAAGAAAATCGATTCGATTGTGCTCGACGCACGCGCGACGACGGCTTACGTTACGGCGGAACGCCCGGGAATTTCGCCGATTTCAGGCACCGGACTCACATCGCAGAAATTCGCCGCACGCCTTTCTTTGAACGAAGGAATCGAATCTTGGACATTCAATGTCGAAAACGCGGCGGGAAAAACTGTGCGTTCGCTTGGCAGCGCGTCAGCTCAAATTCCCGCACAATTCGTTTGGGACGGAAAGGATTCGAACGGAAAAAATTGCGAGGGAAATTTCACAGGACGTTTGACCGTAAATTACGCCAAAGGAAATTTGGTGGACACGAAAACCGCGCCTTTCATTTGTTCCGCCACGCCGCCTGATTTGAGCGTAAAGACCGCGCCGGAATTTTTCAGTCCGGACAATGACGGCGTTGACGACGACTGCTTCATCACGCTCGGCGGAAAATCCACGTCGAAATTGGCGAGCTGGAGTTTCGTCATAAATTATCCTGAAAGCACGGGAAAAAAATCCGCGTTCTGGAAAACTTCGGGCGGCGAAAAAATCACTCCGCAAATCACTTGGGACGGATTGAGCAACACAAGCCGCGAGCGCGACGGCAAGGCGGAGCGCGTCCAGTCGGCGATGGACTATCCGTACACGTTCACGGCGACGGACAGTCTCGGAATGACGACGAGCGTTTCGGGAATCATTCCGGTGGACATTCTCGTGATTCGCGACGGCAACAATTTGAAGATGGCAGTTCCTTCGATAATTTTCCGCGCGAACAATGCCGACTTCAAGACGGCGGCGGAAGCGCCCGGAAGCAAAGTCACAAAAGAGCAGGCCGCAAACAATGTGCGCGTATTAAAGCGCGTCGGCGAAGTTTTGAAAAAATTCCCTGACTACACGGTGACGGTCGTGGGACACGCGAACAAAACTGGCGCGGCGGGCGAAGACGAAATCCTGCTTTCGCTTTCCGACAAGCGCGCGGCGTTCGTAAAAGATTGGCTCGTGAAAAACGGCGGCATTCCGGAATCGCGGCTTTCTTCGCAAGGCAAGGGCGCGTCCGAGCCGGTGGCGGCATTGAATGACAACGCGAACTGGTGGAAAAACCGCCGCGTGGAATTCATCCTTCACAAATAAAGCAGTAAAGGAAATTTTAAAATCAGCGGCAGAATATTGCGCGAGCCTTCGGCATGTTTGTCGCTGATTTTAACGCCGAGTTTTGCTTTGCAAAACTCGTGCATTCATTGTCATTTCCGCTTGAAACTTCGCGCTATGCGCTTGTTGCGAGTCGCTTCGTTGCGAAAT
>CAZZFL010000146.1:0-3450 GCA_964653395.1 uncultured Treponema sp.
GCTGATGACAAGATTTTATTATAGCACATTTTTGTAGATTTTTCTATATTGCGACGATGCAAAAGAAATGGCTTTCATGCGGGCGGCTTTATGCAAAATTGAAACGCAATTGGAAGCCGCGATTTCGCAGCGAAGCGGGAACTTTCCTGCTTTGCTCGAATTTAAAACTCTCCCGCCACTTTCGGCGAATGCTCGCCCAAAACGTCGTTGCCGTCAAAGTTGGCAATCGCGTCTTTGAGTCTTTCCATTCCGGCAAAATCCGCATCCGCAATTTCCACGTCAGTGATTTTCACCGCGTAATACGAATCCGCTTTTCCTCGCGCGGCGTTCTCGTATCCGCTTTGTTCGAGCTGTTCCAGCAATTCCGCTTTGTCCGCAATTCTTATCGCCGGTTCATTTTCTGCGGCGGCGATGTTTCCTTTTACGAAAAAACGGCAGTCGGGATTGTAGCCGATGAATTTTCCGCAGCACGGAAGCAGGTTGTGGACGGGATAAAGCGTTTCGCCTTTCTTGCGGTAAAAAAAGAAGACGAAATCTTTTTTCCGCGAGCGGATTTGCTCGGCGTAAGATTTCCGCAAAAATCCCGCCATAGTAAAATCCAAGCGGGGAATAAAATCATGCTGCCAGTCGTAGTCCGCCGCGAGCGTGATTTTCGGAATCGGCTTCGCGGCGATTTTTTGCAATGCGGCGGAAGCCTTTTTTCCCTGCAAGTAATGCTCGAAAACGAAATCTGGATTCAGCTCCAAAAGCGAAATCGGGCAGAGCGTTTCCATCGCGAACTGCTGCATCACGTTGAGTTCCACCTGCCCCGCGCGCCGCGCGTGCTCGCCGTCATTCGGAAAGGGCTGGGGAAGCAGGAATGCGTTCGCCACTTTTTCAAGCGAAGAAATCTGAAGAAAATGGTGAAACGCCTTGTGGTACGCGAACTGCTTCACGACGTCCTGAATGCCGGGCTGATTTGAAATCGCATTTTTCTCATATTTCGGCACATAATATTTTCCGTCAAGAATGTAAAAGATTCCGTCGTGAATTGCGATGATGTCCGGCCGCAGCGTTTCGCTCGCCTTGACGGTGTTTCCCGAAAATTCCCATTTCGCCTTTTCGATGAGATTCTCCAAAGTGTCGCCGTCTTTCAGTATTTCCGGATTCCGGCGGCAATTCCGAAAGCCCAAGATTCCGCGCCGTTCAAGCCGCGCGATTCCCTCTTTTTTCACGTCGTCAAAAATCGCGGCGCAGGCGTTCTCCCAAACCAGATTGAACGCGTTCGTGCCGTAAAAGCAGAAACTGTTTTCGACTTTTTCGGACTCCGCTTCTTCCAGAAAAACGCGCATTGTCCGCAAAAGGTTTTGCTTTCTCGTGATGAATTGATTTTTGATTTCCGCCTCGATCCGATTTTTGATGTAGTCGATGTCGCCGAAATCCGAAACATCTTTGGCGCACAATTCCACCGGCGCGATGTCGAGCAAATCAAGAACGCCGATTTCTTGCAATTCGCGCGAGCATTTTGTCAAAACGCATTCATGAAGCCGCCGGAAAAAATCTTGCGTGTTGTCGCGGAATTCGCGCGTCCGCACATCGACATAATACGGCTTCGCATTTCTTACGAATGCGAGCGTCTCTCCGATCGTCCTGTCCCAGTCGATTTGTCCTTGTCCGTTCGTTTCGGTTGTCTCGCGCTCGTTCGTGTACGCGCCGTGCGAAAAATAATCTTCAAGCAAATAGATTTCCATGGCGAGGCGATTGAAATGTTCTTTTTGTGCCATGCCGTCGTGCAGGTATATGGTTTCGGATTTCTCGCTTTTGTATTTTTGAATCGCCTTCAGGACTTTCTTGAAGTGCGCGACGTTCGCAGGATTTTCTTCAAAAGATTTTCCGTCCGCGTCATGCGCAAAATATTTGGGCAGGCATTTCAGGACGCAATGCTCGGCGCAGGCGATTCCGACAAAGCAGAAGGCAAAGCCGTTTTCTTCGTTTGAGAAAAACCTTTCGTCCGAAATTATTTCTTCTGACTGCAACTCGTCCATGTCGAACGCGCGGCGGGAAGTCGGCTTTATGATGTTTGCGCTGCGAAGGCGCGCGATGAGTTTTTTGGCGCAATCCTCTTTTATTTCCAGACGCTCGGAAAAAGACTTGAGATTGTAAAACTGTTTTTCGCGGAAAAAAGCGGACGCGATTTTTTGCATGGAGAATTACAATCCTCCATTAGGACTGGATTCGATTTTTTCTAATTCTTCGATTGAAAGCAAAAAATCCTTTTCGACCGGCGTAAGTTCTATTTCAATCTTCTTTTGATATTTTTGGTATTCTTCATGTGCCTTTTCTATCGCTTGACTATGGCTGACTTTTCCACTTGTTTTTAAAATTTCACGCCGTGTCATCTTCAAGTAGTCGTCAATTGTTTCAAGCCAATCTTTCATATACATCGGCTCTTTATTTAAAGCGCGGACTTCCGCAATGTCCAGATATGCCGTGACAATTTTATTCAACGCATCAAGTTCTTCTTTGCTCAGATAATTCTTTGCAATTTCTGTGTCGCTTTGATGAATCTTCATTCCGTTCCATGACGTCAATCCCATATTGTCTTTTTCTGAATCCGCTCGCTGAAAAATGATTTCCGCAGCCGTATGTTTGTGAGCCGCCCAGTGCATTTTATTCTGAACTTGCCTGAAAAATGTTGCGGAACTTTCGGCTTTTGGATTGTAATCAATACTAGTGGCATAAATGTCAAGGACTTTCCGCCAAAATACTTTTTCGCTTGAACGAATGTCGCGAATCCGCCGCAAGAGTTCTTCATAGTAATTTCCGCCGCCAAGTCTTTTTAGCCGTTCGTCATCAAGCGCAAAACCTTTGCGTATATATTCATTCAAAATCTGAGTCGCCCAAATTCTAAATTGGGTTCCACGCAATGAATTCACGCGGTAGCCAACGGAAATAATCATATCTAGGTTATAATAATCAACATTATAAATTTTGCCATCTTCGGCAGTATGGGCAAAATTTGCCCATACTGAGCTTTTCAAAAGCTCGCCTGCTTTAAAAATATTACGGATATGTTTTCCGATGGTGCTTCTGTCCCGTCCAAAAAGTTCCGCCATCTGATCCGTGGTAAGCCATACTGTTTCATCGGTCAAAGTAACTTCGATTTTTGTAACGCCATCAGCCGATGTGTACATTATGAAAACGGATTCTTTTTGCGGCGAAAGATTTTTATTTTCCATTTGTTACTCCGATTCAGATTCGCAGATTGTGTCATGACGCACCGTGATTTCGCTTTTCTTTTTAGCCATGTACTTTTTCCAAAAAATCCGCGCCGAAAATCTCGATGCCTTTTTCATCGAACGCCGCGCACACGTCGGAATAATGCAGTCTTCCATTCGTGTCGATTCCGCTGAAAAGCGCGCTCGGATTCATCTTGCAGACATCTTCGTACAAGTACATCAGGACTTTGCT
>CAZZFL010000147.1:0-3418 GCA_964653395.1 uncultured Treponema sp.
TATCTCATTTTCTTAAAGAAATACAATGGCGGCCATACGCCCGACACGAATTGGACTGGAAAATGCAAAAACGATGTGAGGGCTTTTTATGGCTTCAATGTCAAAGACAAGAACTGGGACATCGCCCACAATCTCACGTATATTTCCGTACAAGATTTGATAAAAGAGAATAAATTCCCAGTTGCGGAGAATTGTTTTGGAGACGCGTTTTGCCTGGATTGTTCCGACGGAAGCGTGTGGTTCGTCGCGCACGATTCTCCCAAAAACAAAAAAATCGCCGATGATTTTAAGAGTTTTATCGCAGGATGCAAAAGCAAGAAAATCGGGCATATCAGGACAATAGAAGAGAGGCGAAAATGTTTGTTCGACAATTTCGGAGAAGAGCCGACAGAAGCGCAATTGAAAGGCTGGCAGGCGGAAATCGATGAATATTCTAAAATGGTGCAGGAAGAAGTAACGCTTTGATTCAGGCTGCGGTGCGCGGAAGCGAAAAATCGCGTTTGATAAACGAGTCTTTGGCGAAGTTGGTACAAACGCAATTGCTGCGGAACTTTTTGGGAGGTGAATATGCCGCATGTGGAAATAAAATGTTTTCCCGGCAGGTCGGAAGAGCAAAAGAGGAAATGCGCGGAAAGAATCGCGGACGACGTGGCCGCAATTCTCGAATGCGAGATTTCGAGCGTTTCAGTCGTCATAAAGGACATTGACAAAAAAGACTGGAAGGAAAAAGTTTGGGACAAAAATATTGTCGCCGACAAAAATTATTTGTATAAAAAGCCGGGCTATGCGTATGATTGATTTCGCTTTCAATGCAAAAATGAAGACTGAAATGAAAGTGGAAAAAAAATTGCATTTTCTTGCCGCTTATGCGCCGCCGCTTTTTTGCGGACGAAATTTTTTCTGAATATTTTTTTTCTTTGCGCCGTACTTTTGCTGTGCGGATGCCATAAAAAGAACGAAAGGATGTCGCAGGCGGAGGAGAGGTACAAGGACTACCCGCTCCATCTGCTCGCGCTGGCAAACAAGCCCATCGATGACAACAAAAACCTTGACCTGTCGCTCATAAACGAGTCCGTGTACGGGCGCACGCCGCTGCAACTTTTGGCAGAGTATCATTATCAATATCGCAGGGCAAGAAAAAGAAAATCCATAAAAGTGCTGAAAAACTTTGTGGAACATGGGGCGGACATAAATTCCTTATGGGACGATGACTTTAGACTTAAAAGCGATATGATTGCCGTCTGTATTATTGACAAAGCAAACAGTTATCTGCAAGAATTTCTTAGACTGTCGGAGCGCGAGTACGTTGATTTTAATTTTTTAGGAGATGAGAAGGGAGGGGCGGAATATATTATGGCCACTATCAACTTTGAAAATTTCAATGCAATTCCGATTCTTCTTCCATACACGAAAAACATAAACAGCACGAATGAAAAAAAACAAAACGCGCTCCATTATGCCGCATCGTATCCGGCTCCCTACAAGACGATAAAGCTGTTGCTCGACAACGGAGCGGACGGAACTATGAAAGACTTAAAAGGCAGGACCCCTTACGATATTTATATGTTCTGCCATCCCGAGAAATACCGTTCAAAGACGGCGCGCCTGCTGCGGGAAGCCAGCGGCGAGCGGTTTTGATTTGCAAAATCGCGCTCTTGACTTTTTATGGGCGAGGAAATATTATAAAAGCGTATTTGGAAAATTGCCTTTTTACGGAGGAAGATTATGTTGCAGGTTGAAAATTTGGAAGTTTCTTACGGCGCGATCAACGCGCTTCGCAATGTCAGTTTTCATGTCGAACAAGGCGAAATAATTTCTCTGATTGGCTCGAACGGCGCGGGCAAGACGACGACGCTTCACGCCATTTCGAACATCATAAAAAAACGCGCCGGGAAAATTCTGTTTGAAGGCGAGGACATCACTTCGCTTGCGCCCGACGCGATTGTCCGAAAAAATTTGATTCAAGTGCCCGAAGGCCGCCGCATTTTTTTGAATCTTTCCGTCCGCGACAATTTGGAAATGGGCGCGTTCACTCGCGGCGACAAGGACGGCATAAGGTGCGACATGCAAAAAGTGTTCGAGCTTTTTCCGCGCCTCAAAGAACGCGTCAGCCAGATTTCGGGAACGCTTTCGGGCGGCGAGCTGCAAATGCTCGCGATGGGACGCGCGCTCATGTCAAGCCCGAAATTGCTTTTGCTCGACGAGCCGAGCATGGGACTCGCTCCGATTCTCGTGGATGAGATTTTTGAAATCGTGCAGAAAATCAACAAGGCTGGAACTACGGTTTTGCTCGTGGAACAAAACGCGTTCAAGGCGCTTTCGATTTCGCACCGCGCGTATGTTTTGGAAACGGGAAAAATTTCCAAAGAAGGACTCGCCTCGGATTTGGCGAACGATCCGGCTGTAAAAGAAGCGTATTTGGGCGGATGATTTTTTCGTGCTTTTTCCGAAAATCTGTGCTATAATGATTGTGCGCCAAAAGTCTTAAGATTTTCGCATTGCGAAAGCGCGCGCTTTTTTTGATTTTTAAATTTATGAGGAGAAAAAAATGATTGTAAAAGACATCATGAAAAAAAACGTGATCTCGGTCGAGCCTGAAACGACCGTCACGGAAGCGAAAGAATTGATGAACAAAAACAACATCAGCAAGTTGCCCGTCATCAAGGGCGGAAAGCTCGTCGGCATCATCACAAAAAATGATTTGCTTCAGGCAGGACCTTCGCTCGCCACGACGCTCGACATGTACGAGATAAGTTACTTGCTTTCAAAGCTGAACGTCAAAAAAATAATGACCGCGAAAGTCATCACCGCTTCGCCCGATGACGTGGTGGAAGACGCCGCGCGAGTCATGGTGGAAAAGCAAATCGGCTGCCTTCCCGTCGTGAAAAACGGAGTGGTCGTCGGCATCATCACCGAAAACGATTTGTTCATGCTTTTTACGGACATGTTCAGCGGCACTGAAAAGGGAATCCGCGCCGCGCTCGTCTTCGACGACACGCCCGGACAAATGGCAAGCGTTTCGGAAAAAATCGCGGCGGCCGGCGGAAACATAATCAGCGCGGTGACGAGCGTGCTTCCCGCCAAATCCAAGCGGCTTCTCACGCTCAAGGTGGCGGACATCACGATGGCGAAACTGAAAAATATTTTCTCGGATTTGCAAATCCAAGTCGATGACATCAGGAATATTTGACAAGGAAATTGGCAAGGAATTTAAAAGCGCGACTGTTGCAATTGCATTCATTACGACAAGTCGCTTGATGCAGTTGAAATTAAATTCATAGGAATTTGTTCTCGCGACGAATTAGACAGTGCGACGCGAAGTTGCCAGCGAAGTTTTTGGCGGATGGCAAAAACACGATTTCAATTTCCGTCATTCATCGCCTTTCAAGCATTTCAAAAACAATTCGCCCGCCCTTGA
>CAZZFL010000148.1:0-3411 GCA_964653395.1 uncultured Treponema sp.
TATAATTTTTTCGTTGAAAATTAAGTGCGCTGGAAATGTCAATTTCCGAGAAAATTGATTTCGTTCGCGTCAAACAATTTTTGTGGCGCGGGCATGTTAAACGCGATTTCGTTTTCAAAGAAAAACATGGAGAAAGTTTTATGAAAAAATTTCGATTGCTTCCGTTGTTTGCTTTGACATTTCTTTTGTGTGTTTCTTGTGGCGCAGATCCTTTGAAAGGACATTGGGCACGGGCCGAGGACCGTTCAATAGAAATCTATGATTTTCAAGACGGAAAATTCACGTTCACGACTTTGTTTCTTTTCCTTAACATATCCTACAGAGGCACTTATAAAATTTCGAAAGGACAAATCACATTTAAAATTACGGAATTTCTTAATTTGGGGGAAGGCGAATGGATGCCGCTGTCCGCCGCGGAAGAATTTGTGAATTCGTCAAATGAAACATTTTCGTATTCATATAGCATCGAGGAAAATGTTCTTACAATGGACGGCAATGCTTTTGCGCGCTTGTCCGATAATGAATATTCAGAATTTTTGGGAGAAGATGTTATCAATCTTTTTCAAAAATAATTTATAGGAGTTTTTTATGAAAAAAATCATTTTTGTTGCGGCTGCCGCCGCGATGCTTTTTTCGTCTTGCGCGAAAAAAAGTTCGGCTTTGAAAATCGGCGTGATTCAGCTTGTCGAGCATCCCGCGCTTGACAACAACTACAAGGGATTCATCGACGGGCTTGCCGAGGCTGGCTATGTCGCGGGCGAAAACATCGTCATCGACTACGAGAATGCGCAGGGCGAGCAGTCCAATTGCGTCACGATTGCGCAGAAATTAGTGAACGACAAAAGCGACTTGATTTTCGCGATCGCCACTCCTGCGGCGCAAGCCGTCGCCAACCAAACTTCGGAAATTCCGATTTTGGTTTCTTCGGTGACCGACCCGGCGTCGGCGCAGCTTGTCAATTCCAACGAGCATCCCGGCGTGAATGTTTCGGGCACTTCCGACCTCACTCCTTGCGCGGCGCAAATCGATTTGCTCAAGCGGCTTTTCCCGAACGCGAAAAAGATTGGAATGCTTTTTTGTTCGAGCGAAGAAAATTCGCGCTTCCAAATCAATCTTGCCGAAGCGCAGTGCGACGTGCTCGGACTTGAATATGTGGAAGCGACGGTTTCCAACACGAACGAAGTGCAGCAAGTCGTTCAAAGTTTGGTGGGAAAAGTTGACGCGATTTACGCGCCCACTGACAATATGATCGCCTCCACGATGGCGACTGTCGCGCTTGTCACCACGCCAAACAAAATTCCCGTGATGTGCGGCGAAGAAGGAATGGTTCAAAGCGGCGGACTTTGCACGTTCGGAATCAACTATTATGAATTGGGAAAGCAGACTGCGAAAATGGCAGTGGCGATTTTGCGCGACGGAAAAAATCCTGCGGAAATGCCGATTCAGTATTTGGAAAAATGCGACTTTTCCTACAATGCCGACACCGCGCGTGAATTGGGCGTAGTGTTCCCCGGCGACTTGTTGGAAGATTCATACAACGCGTTGTAAATATTTTAAATTAGGATGAACGAATGCCACCATTTTTAGGAGCGATGCTCGGAGCCGTGAGCCAGGGAATTCTTTGGGGAATCATGGCTTTGGGCGTTTACATTACTTTCAAAATTTTGAATTTCGCCGACATGACCGTGGACGGAAGTTTCGCTTTGGGCGGATGCGCGTGCGCGGTTTTGATAGTGAACGGCTGGAATCCGCTTTTGACACTTCTTGTGGCGGTGGCACTCGGAATGATTGCCGGCGCGTTCACCGGATTGCTTCACACGAAATTGAACATTCCGGGAATCCTCGCCGGAATCCTGATGCAACTCGCGCTTTATTCGATAAACTTGCATGTTTTGGGCGGCCCGAACAAGCCGCTTTCTCGCGCGAATCTCACGATTATGAATCACGTCAGCAATTTTTTGAATTTGCAAAAAGTTCCCGCACAGCCGCTTGGAAGATTTTTGATTTTGAAAAAATGGCTGGTTTCTCAAGCGACGACTTTTTCCACTTTGATTACGGGAATCATTTTCGCGGCGGCAATCGTCGTTTTGCTTTATTGGTATTTCGGAACTGAAATCGGTTCTGCCATTCGCGCCACCGGCAACAACGAGCGCATGGGACGTGCGCAGGGAATCAACACGGACAATATGAAAGTGCTTGCCCTGATGATTTCCAACGGACTTGTCGCGCTCAGCGGCGGGCTTGTAATGCAGCAACAAAGGTTCGGCGACGTGAGCATGGGAATTGGCGCCATAGTGATTGGGCTTGCTTCGATTATAATCGGCGAAGTTTTTCTGGGCGCGAAATTTTCGTTCGGCGTGCAGCTTCTCGGCGTTTTGCTCGGCGCTGTGATTTATAGAATGATTATCGCGCTCGTGCTTCAGCTCGGAATGAAAAGCCAGGACATGAAACTTTTTTCCGCGATTATCGTGGCGTTCGCGCTTTCGCTTCCTGTCTTGAAAAAGAAATTCATCCGCAAAAAAAATGTCAGCGCGTCGGCGAGCGAAGATGCCTTTGTTTCGAAAAAAGGCGGAAATCCCGACGCCAATTCTGGGGAGTAGAAAATGCTTGAGGTGAAGAACATTGCCAAGACTTTCAATCCCGGCCAAATCACGGAACGCAAGGCTTTGAAGGGCGTGAGCCTCACGCTGAATGACGGCGATTTCGTCACTGTCATCGGCGGAAACGGTGCCGGAAAATCCACGCTTTTGAATTTGATTGCGGGCGTGCACACTTGTGATTCGGGCGCGATTTTGCTCGACGGAAAAAACATCACCAACATAAAGGAACACGAGCGCGCAAAATATTTGGGGCGCGTTTTTCAAGACCCGATGATGGGAACGGCCGCTTCAATGCAAATCGAAGAAAACCTTGCGCTGGCATACAGGCGCGGCAAACGCCGCACGCTTCGATGGGGCGTGACTAGCGCGGAGCGCGCGATTTTCAAGGAGTCGCTTTCCAAATTGGAACTCGGTTTGGAAGACAGGATGGCTTCGCGGGTGGGCTTGCTTTCAGGCGGCCAGCGGCAGGCGCTCACGCTTTTGATGGCGGTGCTGCAAAAACCTCGGCTTTTGCTTTTGGACGAGCACACCGCCGCGCTCGATCCCAAGACCGCGAAAAAAGTTTTGGAACTTACGGAAACTTTTGTGCGCCGCGACAATCTCACCACTTTCATGGTAACGCACAATATGCGCGACGCGATTCGCTACGGAAACCGCCTGATCATGATGCTTGACGGACGGATTGTCTATGAAGTGAGCGGCGATGAAAAGAAAAATCTTGAAGTGAAAGATTTGCTCGAAAAATTCCAAGTGAGTGCGGGCGTGGATTCGCTTTCGGACAAAATGCTGCTTTCTTGAAAGGCGCGGATTT
>CAZZFL010000149.1:0-3396 GCA_964653395.1 uncultured Treponema sp.
GTTGAAAACGCGATTTTGCAGCGAAGCGAAAAATCGCAGTACGATAAACGAGTTTTTACGCAATTCCTGCGGAATTGCTACCGAATTTTCGCTTTGCGAAAACTCGCTTTATTTACTCGAAGTTAAAATTGACGACGCAAATTAGCGATCAATTTCAACTATTCTTTTTTCACTTTTTTTATTATAACATAATTTTTAAGAATTTCAAAGAAAACTTTCCAAAGCGGAAATTGCAATTCAAGCAACGAAGTGGTTTCCCTGTTCCTTGAAGAAAACATAATGCTTTTCAAATTCGTAATAATTTCGCTCGAAGAACGTTTCGCGTCCTGCAAAAAGTCGCCCAAATCGGCATGAAGAGCATTCAACAAAGTGGCGGTTTTTTGAATGATTTCTTTTACCTCGTTGTTGGCGGAATCGATGAGCGCGGTGAGTTTTCTTCCAAAATCCGAATCCTTGTGGCTGTCGTTGATGTAACTCTTAATCATGCCCACGCTATATCTTTGCCCGTCGTCAAAAGCATTTTCAAATTGCGAAATCAAATTCATGCTGTCATTGAGCGAATAAACCAATTGCGAAAAATTGCTTTTTTTCGTGGGATTTGTAAAAAGGCCTTCCACGACGACATCGTTCAAAAGATTGCGCAAACTTTCGCCATAATAAATGCTGAGAAAAGTTTTCATAACTTGCAAAGGCACAATCCATATAAAACTTGAAGTCGAATTGTTTGCGATGATTTCCATCGTTTCTTTGGAATAACCTTTGAGCGGCTCCATTTTTCCGTCCGGAAAAAGTTCCGACAATTCCTGCTTGACTTGTGAATTTTTCAATTCGTTGCGAATATGAAGTTCGTCGGACTGAAATTTTTCCTGAAGCTTCTCGGCGAATTTTTTACAGACGGTTTCTTCATAGCTCGCTTTTTGCGGAACGAAATTCGGATCGCCTTTGGAAAGCCGAATAAGTTTGAACAAAGTTTCGGCATCGAGCGGATTTTTGAGCACAGCGCGAATTCTTCGCAGATTTTGCAAAAGTTCCTTTTTCGTGCGCAAATCATTTTCCTTGTCGCTCAAAAGCTGATTCAGAGCCAAAATCGCGTTTCCCATCGGCATCGTAATTTGGAAATCCGCAGTAAGATAATAAAGGTCCATCAAAATATTTTCGAACGTAGTAAGCGGCAAAGGCTGATATTGCGGAACATAGTCTTCGTCATCGTGATGCTTTGCAAACCTGTCGTCAAACAATTGCAGCGGCGTGACAAAATTGAAATGGCACAAATCCGAAAGTTGCTTGAGATTTGCCATCACGTCATCCATTTTTGAAAATTGCGGCGCTTTCAAATCCGCCACGAGTTTTTCCAAATTGTGCCTTTGCAATTCAAACGCCTTGTGTTCGCTCATTTCAGAATCGCCGCTCAAAGCTTGCAGGCGACTTTCATAGGAAAGCGATTCAAGGATTTTCTTGTCCTCGTCGCTGTAGCCCGTGATAATCAGTTCTTGCTCAAAACTTCGATTGCGCTTCACATCGCCGCTTGTTATCGTGTTGTCGAGGATTTTTGAAATCGGACGCAGATTCATAAAAAGAATTCGCAACGCTTCGGCAAAGTTCGGCTGCAAAAGGTCGCCCTTGTAAATTCCCGAAGGATGCATGCGAAGTTCGGATTCAAGTTTCCGCAATTTGTTTCGCTTTTGCACTTCAGGCGAATTGCTGTGGAAAATGTTTTCGAAAAAAATTTTTATCGCCTGAATTATCGACATATCTTTTATTGTACCATAAAAACGCACCTAGTGCAACTGCTTTTTGAAAAATCCGAATTTATCGAATCCAAACTCGCAGAGGCGAGCCATTGCGAAAAATGGAATTCCGCCCCATTCTCACGCCCTGCAATGAATCCACGTGAGTTCGTGCTTGTTGTAATTCAAATGGACGACGCGGCTATTTTCAATCGCGGCGAATTTTTCCACCACGTCCCAATTTATTCCGCCTTGCATTTTTATCGTGCAAATCATATTTTTCGCGAGGCCGCTTTCAAGCCATTTTTGCGTCCATTCGAAAAGCCGCTCCGGATAGCAAATCACGTCGCTGAAAACCCAGTCGCATTTTCCGATTTGTTCGGGCGAAAGCGTGAAAGCGTCGTGCGCCAAAAATTCCACGCAAGGATTTTTCATCAGACGCTCGTCCAATTCCGCGCGATCCACGGCGAAAACGTTCGCGCCCAAATTCGCCAAAACCCAAGTCCATCCGCCAGGCGCGGCCCCCGCCTCAAAACACCGCTGCCCTTCTCCGGGAAATTCCACGCCAAAAAAATTGTTCGCCAAAGCCAGGGCTTCCTGCAATTTCAAATAAGCGCGGCTCGGCGGGTCAACATGATTTTCCTTGAAAACGATTTTTCCTGCCGGCAAAAAACTCGAAGTCTTCGCGCTCGCCAAAATCGTGCGCTCGTCCAAAAGCGTCCAAAGCCCGATTTCGCTTCGCGGAATTTTCACGGGAAAATCGCGCTCGCGAAAATTCATATAAGGCAATTTTTTTTGAATCAATTCGGCGCGGCGAAAAAATTGAAATTGGTACGAAGCCCAATTTCGCTGGATGCCTTTCAGCGCGGCGGCCGCCTCGCCGATGGATTCGAAGCGCAGCAAAAAAGGCTCGAGCATTTGAGTTCGCGCGAAAAAAATATTTTTCCCGAATTCGGATTTGCAATCGGAATTTTGCGCCGCAGGATTTTCTGGAAAATTTTTAAAATAAATCAGCTCGCCGAATTTCTCGCAAGGCAAATCGATTTTGAGCCTTTCGGCAATTTCGGATTTCAAAAAATCTTCCGCGCCTTCAAACGGCAAAAGCGCGCGCCCCGAAATTTTTTCTAAATGAGAAGGCATTGAGAATCTACGATTTGATTTTGGGATTTTTTTTCGTCGCCGAAATTCTTGTCAAGGCTCGAAACATACTTTGAGAATTTTTCGGAATCGGGCGAACGCAAAACCGACATTCCCACGGCGGTTTTTCCGCTGTCTTCGTTCACCCAAACCGGACAGCAAATCAAAATGATGGAATCGTCCTCGCTGTCCGAAATCTGAAGCGACACTTCATATTCGTCTTCAAGGCGGACGGTCACGGGCAGGTTATAAAATATTTTACAACCATGCAGACTCACGTCAACCAAGCTGCCGCTGAGCGGAGAAAGTTCCTTGCAATTGACGCGCCCCAAAACCTTGAAGCGCGCGTGCCGGCGTTTTTCCAAGCGCATACTGAATTATGCACGAAAATCAAAACAAAGTCAAGTGCGCAAGCTCGCGGATAAAAGCAGCGGCATTCTTGACCATGGCGAGGCGATAAATAAAAAAGCGCGAATTAAAATCCGCGCTTTTTAAAACGATTCAATTCTTCGCTTTCGACTTATTCAATCGC
>CAZZFL010000150.1:0-3336 GCA_964653395.1 uncultured Treponema sp.
AAATTCGCGTCTTGACAAGTTTGAAAAAATTTTATAAAATGTTCTCACATTTCGGGCCATTAGCTCAGTGGTTAGAGCAGGGGACTCATAATCCCTTGGTCCTAGGTTCAAGTCCTAGATGGCCCAATAGTGCATTTGACGCATGGCGTAAAACAAATGCTTCGTCGCAAAATAAAATGAAATTTCGCGCAAATAAAAAAAGCGGCCTTTGGCCGCTTTTTTTCGCTTCATCGCAAATTAGTTCTGCGTGGCAGAAGCTGAACGATAAGTGATTGTCGCGTCGTGAGTTTCGTTGTACTCAGTATTGTAGACGTGAAGCTTCAAATCTTTGTCGCCAGAAATCGGCTTTGTGAACTTGTACTGGCGATTTTTTGCGGCGCAGTCAAAAGAAACTGTAAGGCCGTTTGAAGCGCCCAATTTGAAGTTCTGGACATTGTTTCGGGTGAACTTGTAGATGAGTCCGCCGTTCGCGTCGCGGAGTTCTGCAAGTCCGTTCGCGGTTGAATCCACAGTCAAAACCCAAAGACAGTCGTATTTGCTGTCATACCAAGTGCCTTGAAGCGTGCCTGAAACGCCATTGTCGGCGGCAACCTGACCTACAGCACCGACCGCGCCAACAGCCGTGTTGAGCGAATCATCTTGCGCAAACGCGCCCATTACAGCAATTGCGGCAACAGTAAAAGCAACCAAAAATTTTTTCATCGGGAACCTCCATAATTTCCGAAAATAGTATTGCAAAAAGCATATCATTTTTTTTAAATTGTTTCAACTCAAAAAACAAAATTATTCATTGATTTTTAAGCGAAGAAACCGATGTTTCATGCGATGTTGAAAATCAATAACTAAAATATTGCCGCTGATTTTAACGACAAGTTTTCTCCAATGTTGAAAAATGCGAAACATTTCATTATAATAAATTCATTATGAAAAAAACGAACGCGATGCGCATTTTGGAAAAACTCAAAATTCCGTACACCACGCTTTCTTACGATGACGACGGCGAGCACACGCTTGCGAAAGGCGCGGCGGAAATGACGGCGCACAAACTCGGCATCGATCCGGGCGACGTTTTCAAGACAATCGTGATGCGCACCGATTCAAAAGAAGTGTGCGTTTTTTTGCAAAGCGCGATTCACGAAATCAATTTGAAAAAGGCTCGGGCGGTTTCGGGCGCAAAGGAAATCGCGCCTGTAAAAAGCGAAGAACTGCTCGCGCTCACCGGCTATGTTCGCGGCGGATGTTCTCCGCTTGGAATGAAAAAGCAGTTTCGCACTTTCATAGATTCAAGCGCGATGGAGCGCGAAAAAATTCATATAAGCGCGGGCATTCGCGGCCAGCAAATTTGCATCGCGCCTTCGGACTTGGTGCGAGCATGCGGCGCGGAAGTGTGCGATTTGATTTTATAGAATATTGTGTTTTTCTTTTGGATTTTATATAATCATTTTTGCGAGGAAAAATGCTCGCAATTTCTTCGATAGAAATTTGTTAAAATGCGGAGAAGCGCATGACACAAGAAGAATTTATTTTCAACAATGAAATCACGGACACGGATTTTCTCATCGAATCTTTTTTTGAATTTTTTCCGTCGTACAAATCGGAGCAAAATAAAATTTTTTCAGCGTGGAATTTTTTGCTTGAAAAAACTCGCGGACTTACGCGCTCCTGCGGCCGTCCGTATTTTTTGCATCCGATGCGCGTAGCTTCGATTCTCGCGCAAAACAATCTTGATTCCGATTCGATTGTAAGCGGCCTCTTTCACAACATTTTGAGCGTGAACAATGTGAGCATCGAAGAAGTCGAAAAAAAATTCGGACGCGATGTAGCGACAATAATTCAAGGCACTGCGAGAATCACCGCGCTTCCGATTTCCTCTGCGCAAGGAGGGGGAAG
Source organism: uncultured Treponema sp. (assembly GCA_964653395.1). Taxonomy (GTDB): domain Bacteria; phylum Spirochaetota; class Spirochaetia; order Treponematales; family Treponemataceae; genus Treponema_D. Next base: position 1,891 of record CAZZFL010000150.1, read on the forward strand.
GAAAACTTTGCAGCAGGCCGACTCGATTCGCAAAATGCTTTTCGCGATGGTGGGCGACGTTCGCGTCATTCTTGTGAAACTTGCCGACCGTCTCGACCGCCTTCGAAATCTCAAAGGCTTCGACGAAAAGACGCGCCGCGCCGTCGCGTTCGAGGCGATTGACATTTGGGCGCCGCTTGCCGATCGTCTCGGAATGTCGAACGAAAAAAATGAACTTGAAGATTTGAGTTTAAAATATTCCAATCCCGATGTCTTCGCGCAAATCAAGGCGATTGTCGCTCAGAAAAAAAACGAGCGTTCAGGATATCTCGAACAGGCTGTGAACGAAATTCAAACTGCCGCGAAAAAAGCCGGAATTGAAATTTCCGTTTCAAGCCGCGCAAAACATTTTTATTCGATTTATCAGAAAATGCGAAAACGCAACAAGGAAGCCTCGGAACTTTTCGACTTGCTCGCGCTGCGCGTTTTGTGCAAAAGCGTCGGCGAATGCTACGCGATTCTCGGGCTTGTTCACAATTTGTGGAAGCCGCTTGAAGGTCGCTTCAAAGATTACATCGCGATGCCAAAATCCAACGGCTACCAGTCGCTTCACACGACGGTGATTTGTCATGGCAAGCCGCTTGAAATTCAGATTCGAACTGACGAAATGCACCGCGTGGCGGAGCACGGAGTGGCGAGCCATTGGCTTTACAAAAAAGGTTCGAGCCACGATTTAGTTGACGTGAAAAATCTTTCGATTTTCAATCAATTGCGAAAGTTGCGCGACGAACATTCCACCGACGAAAATTTTTTCAATGAATTCAAGAACGAACTTTTGGGCGACGAAATTGTCGTGTTCACGCCGAAAGGCGACGTGATTCGCCTGCCGCTCGGTTCCACCGCGATTGATTTTGCCTATACGATTCATTCGGAAATCGGAGAAAAAATTGTGGGCGCGAAAGCCAATGGAAAAATCATTCCGCTGGGAACGCCGCTCGCGAACACGCAGATTATCGAAGTGATTACGAATCCGCAAACACATCCTGTGGAAGGCTGGCTCAAGTTTGCCAAGACTTCGAAAGCGCGGCAAAAAATCCGCGCGTGGCTTTCCGCGAACGACGCGAATTACGAAACGAAAAATTCCTCGGCGACAAAGGGAGGGGCAAAAAACGCAGCGGCTTTTGCGAGCGCGAATTCGCCAGCGCAAAAAACTTCGCACAAAAAAGGCACAAACCCGAACAATCCGCCCGCGCATCATTCTGGAAAAATTCGCGTGGAAAATTCCAAGAATTTTTTGGTGTCGCTTGCGAAATGCTGCAATCCAAAATATCCCGACGCGATTTGCGGCTACGTTTCGCGCGCGCGTGGAATCACTGTTCACCGCGCGAATTGCCTGACATATTTGCGAATTCCGAATTTGGAAAAACGCTCCGTCAAAGTCGAATGGGAAAAAGAATAGAAAGGCGG
>CAZZFL010000151.1:0-3327 GCA_964653395.1 uncultured Treponema sp.
AAAACATAGGCGCTCCGTGATTTGCTTCACATTTCCGTCAATTTCCCAGATACGCTTTTATCACCTGCGGATTCTGCTTGATTTCGTCGGGCGTGCCTTGCGCGATTTTCCTGCCGTAATCCAAAACCATAATGCGCTCGCATATTCCCATCACAAGGCGCATGTCGTGCTCGATGAGAAGAATCGTCAAATTGAATTCCTTTCTGATGAACGCGATCAGATTCATCAAATCTTCGGTTTCCTGCCCGTTCATTCCTGCGGCCGGCTCGTCAAGCAAAAGAAGCCTCGGGCTTGAGGCGAGCGCACGCGCGATTTCCAATTTGCGCTGTTCGCCGTAAGGCAGGTTTTTCGCAAGCTCGTCCTTCTTCGAATCGATTTTGAAAATCGAAAGGAGCTGCTCGGATTTTTCCTGCATCCATTTTTCGTCCTGCCTGAATTTCGGCAGGCGGAAAATCACGTCCAGAGGATTCGCGTGGCGCGAATTGTGGAGCGCGACTTTCACGTTGTCGGCCACGGAAAGCGTTCCGAAAAGTCGGATGTTTTGGAAAGTCCGCGCGATTCCGATTCGGCAATGTCCGGCGGGATTTATCTTGTTCATCACGCGCACTTTGCCGCTTTTGTCCCAAAAATTTATTTGGCCGTCGGTGGGAGCGTAGACGCCGCTCAACATATTGAACACGGTGGTTTTGCCCGCGCCGTTCGGGCCGATGAGTCCGACAAGCTCGCCGGCGAAAAGTTCGCAGTTGAATTCGTTAACGGCGCGAAGTCCGCCGAAAGTTATCGAAACATTGTTGGCCTGAAGCACCATTTCCCTATCCATAATTTTCTCCAATTTTAGCGCAATGCGCGATGCGAAATTGTCTCAAAAAAAATCGCCGCAAAAAATCCGCGTCCCGCATCGAAAAATTCTGTCCGCATGCCAAGCGCGTTTTTATTTTGCACGCACTTTTTTCCTTGCGAACGCGACGGCTTTGTCCCATGTGCGCACGAATGAAATTTCCTTCGAGCCGAGCAATCCTTGCGGACGGAAAATCATCACGACTATGAGAACGACCGGATAAAAAAGCAGCCTGTAGTTTTGCAAAAAGCGCAGGAATTCCTGCAAGTACGTCAGCACGTAAGACGCGAGCACGCTTCCCGTCGTCGAGCCCATTCCGCCTAGAACGACGAAAATCAAATAGTCGATGCTTTTCGTGAAGCCCGCCTGATCTGGCTTGATGAATCCGATGAGGCAGACATAAAGCGCGCCGCCCACTCCAGCCACGAACGACGCGAGCACGAATCCCGCCATTTTGTAGCGGAAGACGCTGATGCCGCTCGAGCCTGCGGCAATCTCGTCTTCGCGCACCGCAAGAATCGCGCGCCCGTAGCTCGAGCGAATGAAATTCTGGACGAGCGCGACAAGCACGACGAGCGTCCCGGTTATCGCCGCGAACGCCACCGCCGAATTGAAAACCATGATCGTATTGAACTGGATTCCGTTCGGACCGCCAGTCCATTGCTTGAGATTGACGAGCACCACGCGAATTATTTCGCCAAACGCGAGCGTGACGATGGCAAGGTAGTCGCCTTCAAGGCGGAGCGTGGGAAATCCAATCAAAAATCCAAAGAACGCCGTGATTAACGCGGCAAGAATTATCGCGAGCGCGAGTGGAACGTGCGCATTCTGACAAAGCAAAATGGTCGCGTATCCGCCGATGGCCATGAAGCCCGCCTGCCCCAAAGAAAGCTGCCCCGTAATTCCGCAAATTATGTTCACGCTCAAAGCCATTATCGCGTTGATTCCCGCGAGCGTAAAAATCTGCGCCGTGTACGCGTTGAGAACGCCGAGCGCGATCAAAGCCGTCGGAATCACCACTACCAAAATCCCGAGCGAAAAAAGAATCAGCGTGTTCCTAAAATCCTTCTTCATATCAAATCCTCAAATCAAATCCATTTTTATTTTTTTGAAGCTATTACAAGTTCCATGTCCGCGAGTTTTTCACACAAAAAAATAAGTGGAAAACTCGGTAAGCAAGGCTGCGCCCTGCAACCAGCCGCTAGCTCCAGCGGAAGCGAAAATTTTCGTTCCGGTTGGGACACAGCCTGCTATTTATTTTGCCGCAAACTCGAAGCAAAAATTGTCGCAAGATTTTAGCGACAATTCTAAATCTTCGCAATCAAACTTTTATGACTCGCTTTTTTCCCAAAAGTCCAGTCGGCCGCACGAGCAAAATCAAAATCAAAATGCCGAACGAAATCGCGTCCGCGTATTGGCTCGGTCCGTAGCCCTTCGTCATCGTTTCCGCGATGCCCAAAATTATTCCGCCGATCATCGCTCCGGGAATCGAGCCGATTCCGCCGAGCACCGCCGCCACGAACGCCTTGAGTCCCGGCATGTAGCCCATCATCGGATCAATCTGCGGATACGCGCTCGCATACAAAACGCCGCCCGCGCCAGCTAGCACCGAGCCGATCGCGAAAGTCACGGCGATTGTACGATTCACGTTGATTCCCATCAGGCTTGACGCCACGGGATCAAAACTCACCGAACGCATCGCCTTTCCAGTCTTCGTGTGATTCACCAAAATGTGAAGCGCCACCATCAAGACGACGCTCACGACGATAACGAAAAATTTTATTCCCGCAATCGAAAATTGCCCGAAATGAACTACGCCCATATTCGGCGTGATGAACTGCCGAGGATCAGGTCCTGCGAACGGAAGCACTCGCATCAAATTCTGCAAAATCAATTCCACCGCGATCGCCGTTATCAAAGAATTGAGGCGCGGCGCATTTCGAAGCGGACGATACGCCATCCGTTCAATGAAAATTCCCAAAAGCCCGCAAAAGACCATCGCCGCCAAAAATGCCAGCGCGAAACTCGGAACGCTCGCGCCGAACGCGCAAAGCACGAAATAGCCGGCATACGCGCCAATCATCATTATGTCGCCGTGCGCGAAATTTATAAGCGTGACGATTCCGTAGACCATCGTGTAGCCGAGCGCGATCAAAGCGTATATGCTGCCGAGCGAAAATCCGTTTATGAACTGCTGAAAAAACAAAGAGGTTGCGTTCACATTTCCTCCTAATAAAAAAGTCAAGAGTGATTTTTCGTCTATGCGAAATCATCAAAAAAAAGCACCTATCCAAATTAAGGATAAGTGCCCCTTTGCACTGAACAATTATAGAATATTTGCGCGATTTTGGCAAGAGGTTGCGCGGAAGTTTTCGGCTCGCCACGCATTTTTTCAAAAAAAAAGCGCGAAGAAACGATTCGTTTCCCCGCGCCATTTTCATCGACAATTTATTTTGCCAAATTACGGATTCACGGTAGTCTTGTAAACC
>CAZZFL010000152.1:0-3312 GCA_964653395.1 uncultured Treponema sp.
ATTTTGCCGTCGAAAATTTTTATGCAGCGGCGGCTCGCTTCGCCAATTCGCGGATCGTGCGTTACGATTACGACGGTCGTTCCGCCGAGATTTATTTCCCGAAAAAGGTTCATCACCGCGCGGCCGGTTTCGCTGTCCAAAGCGCCGGTCGGCTCGTCCGCCAAAATTATTTTTGGATTTGTGACCGTCGCGCGCGCGATTGCGACGCGCTGCTTTTGTCCGCCGGAAAGTTCGCTCGGCCTGTGATTCATCCTGTCTTGCAATCCCATTTTTTCAAGCGCGGATTTTGCAAGCGCGATTCTTTCCTTGCGCTCGATTCCGGAATATCTGAGCGGAAGCATCACGTTTTCCAAAACGTTCATCGAAGGCAGCAAAAAATATTGCTGGAACACAAAGCCGATCGTTCGGTTGCGCAAAACCGAAAGTTCCTTTTCGTTCATCAATGCGGTTTCGCGGCCATTGATTTTTACCACGCCTTCGGAAGGCCGGTCGAGGCAGCCGATCATATTCATACACGTCGATTTTCCAGAGCCGGAAGGTCCCATTATCGTAACGAATTCGCCTTGCTTTATTTCAAACGAAATTCCGCGCAACGCCTGCACTTGAGTTTCGCCCATAGTATAAATGCGCTTGACATTTTCAAGTTCAATCACGCTTTCGCTTTGGCCAGCGGAATTTTCCAAAGCAGCATTTTCTTGCAACGCAAATTCGCTTTCGAAAATCTCAGAATTCTTTTCCATATTTTTTCCTGAAAACAAAATTTAAAAAATCATCTCATCGGACGAGGCGCGCCGCGATTTCCCTTGCCCGACTTGCGCATCATTCCCGAAGCAAGCGGCGCGCTTTGCGCCTTGAGCACTTCGCCTTCCGCCACATCGCCTTCGACAATTTTCACGAACTCGCGGCTGTAAGTTTCGACTTTCACTTTTTTCTTTTCGTCGGTTTTCGCATTCACCACAAAGGCTTGATTTCCGTCTCGGCCGACGGCTTCGCGTTCCACCAAAAGATAATTTTCGTCGGGAGCGATTTTGATTTGTCCGCTAAAAGAAAAATTCGGCAAAATGGATTCGCGCGGATAGTCGTCTATTCGGAGGCGGACTTTTACGACCGTCGCTCCTCGGCTCGTCACTTCGCCGATCGCCGGCCAGCCGACCACGTGTCCTGTAACCGCGCCTTCATAAGCGGGAAAAGAAAATTGCACTTCCTGTCCCGCCTGCAATTTTGCCACGTCGGTTTCCGCCACTTCCACGTCGGCAATCAAATACGAAATGTCCACGAGCGTTCCGACCGAATCCTTCGCTTCAAGAGAATCGCCGACGGCGACATCGATGTCGGCGATGATTCCGTCGAACGTGGCGACGACTTTGCGTTCGGCGATTTTTTGCACAAGGGAAAGCCGCTGAGTCTGCATTAAATTGTATTGACGCGCGGAGCCAGTGATTCGCGTGGTTTCCATTTCGTAGTCGTGCTTTGCAAGATTATATTGCTGCTCGCTCGCGTCCATCTGAATAATCACGTCCCCCGCCTTTACGCTGTCGCCCTGCTTGACATAAAGCGCAATCACAGTGCCGTCGCTCAAAGCCTGCAAAGTCTGTTCCTGCGCCGCGCTCACCACGCCAGCGACATTCACCGAATTTTCATAGACTTCCTTTCGCACAGTATAAGTCGTGTCGGAAATTTTATTTTTGTCGAGCGCAAAACGAATCGCGCCCAACGCCGCCGCAACCACGGCAAGCACAATCACACCCGCCAAAATTATTTTAAAAGCGCGGCTTTTTAAAAAACTTTTTTTCGCCATAAAATTTTTCTCCCTAAATAAAAATCAAGTTCGCAAAAAATTTTCAAAAAAAATCAAAAAAAATCGCAAGAATGATTTTTCATTTCAATTCCTCGTCCCTCGTAAACAAAGTCGCGGTTTTGTTGTTGTAAATAATCAAGTCGAGCGCGTTTATCAAAATTTTTATTCTGTAATTTTCCTTGTTCACTTGCGCGCTTCGATATTCGCTTTCGGTGATGATGCCGCGCTGATACCAAGAAGCCGTGTCGCTTTCGAGCTGCGAATAAGTTTCAAAACTTTCGGCGTTCGTCCGCGCCGCCCATTGCAATTCTTCGAGCGAACTTTGTTGCGCGACCAAAGCCGTCTCGTAATTCTTCCGCGCGGATTCGATCGCCACCAATTCGAGTTGCTCGTCAACTTTTTCGATTTTTTTCTGGACTGCCGCTAGGCGAAATTGATTTGGCATTAATGAAAAACTCAGTCGGTAAAGCGGATTGAAATTTCCAGAATCGGTCGGAAACGAAACGCCCGCGCTCGCCTGCAATCCGGTTTTTTGCCATGTCAAAGCCGAGCCGATGTCGATCGTGTCGCCATATTCCATCGCGTTCGTCATAAATGAATTCACGGTGTTCGCAAAAGTGTAGCCCGCGTTCACGCTGAGCGAAAACGCTTTGTCCGCCGCGCGGACTTTCGAATTGATTTTGTTCGTCCAAAGCGCGCTTTCGGTTTCCGCGAAATTTTCCGCGTCAAAATCCAAAACGTCCGCCGCGACGACTTCGGGAATTTTCGCAGGAAGAAATTCCATCGCGTCCGAAAAATCATATTCCATTCCGCATTCTTGCGCGAAGATTTTCGTTTCGCGCTCAAGCTCGTGGCGATATATTTCCACGTCGTGTTCGTCGCCCGCCACTTCCATTTGCTTGAGCCGATATTTTGAAGAAGCCGCGCTGTAGCCTTGCACGCGCAGTTCGTCGAATTCCAGCCGATGCTCGTAAAGCGATTTTTGCGCCGTGATTATTTTCGATGCGATTTCAAAAAGATTTTTCAGCTTCGTGTAAAATTCGCTTTCCATGTTGACGAAGCCGTTTTGCAAATCGCGCCGCGCCTCGAGCAAAGCGCGCTCGGATTTCATCAAGGCGATTTCGCGTTCTTCGCGCGCAGACGAATAAACGTCCACGCTCACTCCGAGCGAAGTGTTTTTGACTTCGCCGTCGCCGTTTCGGACGGAAACATTTGACGATGTCGTGAATCGCAAATTCTGCGCCGCAGGAATTCCAAGCGACGCGTTCGGCGTAAAACTAAAACTTCCGCCATTTCCAAAACTGAACGCGATCGAGCCGGTGGAAAGCGAGATGTTCATTCCGTTTGAAATCGAAGTGGACTTTGAATTTAAAATCGCCTTGTCAACTTTTCCGGAAAGTTCCTGCAAGGCGAGGCTGTTTTGAAAATATCCGAGCAATAATTTTTCAAGCGATTCTTGCGCCGCCAAAACGGAAAGTGAGGACAGAATAAAAAAAACAAAAAACCGCTTCATA
>CAZZFL010000153.1:0-3308 GCA_964653395.1 uncultured Treponema sp.
TTTCGCTTGCAAATTTTCGCGCTTCGTGATACAATTTCAAAAATATAAAATGCTGGAAAATTTAAGGAGTGCAAAATTGTCGCTGAAAGGTCGCCACGTTATTCAAATAGCTGATTTGTCAGTTCCTGAAATCGATGAAATCTGCGAACTGGCGGAACAAATTATTGTTGATCCGAATTCATTTAAAGAAGTGTGCCGCGGGAAAATTCTTGCGGCACTTTTTTTTGAGCCGAGCACGCGGACGCGTCTTTCGTTCGAGGCGGCGATGCTGCGGCTTGGAGGAAGCGTGGAGGGCTTCGCCGACGCTTCGTACACTTCCACGACGAAAGGCGAAATTCTTGCCGACACGATTCGCGTGGTTTCAAGTTATGCCGACGTGATCGCCATCCGAAGTCCGAAGGAAGGCGCCGCGCTTTTGGCAAGCGAATATTCGGCGTGCCCGATAATCAACGCGGGCGACGGCGGACATTTTCATCCCACGCAGACGCTCACCGATTTGCTCACGATTCGCCAGCTCAAAGGCAGCTTGGAAGGAATGACGATTTGCTGCGTCGGAGACTTGCGTTTCGGAAGGACGGTGCATTCGCTCACGCAAGCGATGTGCCGCTATCCAAAAAATCGTTTTATTTTCGTAAGCCCGAAGGAACTTGCAATTCCCGAATATATGGTGGAGGACATTTTAAAGCCTGCGGGAATCGAATACGAATGCGCCGAGCGGATGGAAGACGTGATCGACCAAGCCGACATTCTTTATATGACGCGCGTTCAAAAGGAACGCTTTTTCAACGAGCAGGATTACATTCGCCTGAAAGACAGCTACATTTTGGACAAGGAAAAAATGCGCCGCGCAAAAAAAGATATGATTGTCTTGCATCCGCTTCCACGCGTGAACGAAATTTCGTACGAAGTGGATTCCGATCCGCGAGCGGCATATTTCAAGCAAGTGAAATTCGGAATGTACGCGCGAATGAGTTTGATGGCGAAACTCACGGACTCACTTTGACAGTTTGCAGTTAATAATCAATAGTGAATGGTTGCGAGCGAGTTTGCGCGACAAATTTGAAATTGAATTTCTGCAAGATTGAAATTCATGTAAAATAAAAATCCGCGCACAAATGGCGCATACTTTTATTTTCGATTGGAGGAAATATGTTGAACGTTGACACTATAAAAAATGGTTTGGTGATCGATCACATTCACGCGGGCGACGGTCCCAAAATTTTCCGCTGGCTCGGTTTGGAAAAGGCGCGTTTTACCGCCGCGCTTGTGATGAACGTGCAGTCGAAAAATTTGGAAAAAAAAGACATCATCAAAGTTGACAACATAATCAACATCGATTATTCGGTGCTCGGCTTCATCGATCCGAACATCACGGTGAACGTCGTCAAGGACGAAAAAATCGTGGAAAAAATAAAAATGGAATTGCCGCAAAAAGTTTCGGGCGTGGTCAGCTGCAAAAATCCGAGATGCATCACCGCAAGCGAAAAATACGTCATGCAAACTTTCGACCTCGTGGACAGAACGCGCGCGCTTTATCGCTGCAAATATTGCGACACGCTTTACAAGGCCGGGCTTCAAGGCGAAGCGGTGGAAATTAGTTCCTTAATTTGAAACACGAACGAATCTTCAGATTCGAGAGTTTTTGAAAACGCGATTTTTTTGAAGCCCCTTGCGAATGTTTTGCTCCGCGAGTTTTTGTACACACCGTGGGCAAAAACTCGCGGAGCAGGGCTTTGCCCTGCGACACACTAACTCCAGCGGAAGCGAAGTTTTCTGCTTGGGAAAATTTTTTCACTGAAAAAATTGTTGAAAAAAATGAAAATAATTTATAATGCGATTTTAGTTGATGAATCTATGCGGACGCGCGGCGCGATTGTTTTGGACAAGAAAAAAATCGTGCGCGTTTTAAAAGGAAATTTCAAAAATGAGCGCGCGGTTTTGGAAGCCGCGAAATCTGCTTGCGGGCAAAATTTTTTTCCAAAAAAAAACGCATCGCAAATTGAATTCGTAAACGCGAACGGCTTGACGCTCGCGCCGGCGTTCATCGACATGCACGCGCATTTTCGCTATCCCGGACAAACTCAAAAAGAAGATTTGCAAAGCGCGCTCAACGCGGCGGAGGCGGGCGGTTTTGGAGCGCTCGTTTTGATGCCGAACACAAATCCCGTAGTTTCTTCGAAGGCGCTTGCGACAAAAATCGATGGCGAAGCCGCCGCGCAAAAAAAATCGCAAGTTTTCCAAACCGTGAGCATTACGAAAGATTTTGACGGCGCGACAATTTCGCATCTTGATTCGCTTGAAAAAAAATCCACGCCCGTAATTTCGGAAGACGGCCGCGACGTGGAAAGCGCCGCCGTCATGTTAGACGCGATGCGGCTCGCCGCGAAAAAAGGAATCATCGTCGCTTGCCACAGCGAAGATTGCGCGCTTGCGGCAAAGGCGAAAATTTATCGCAAAAAGGCTTTGGAAATTATCGCGAATTATGGCGTGAGCATTCAGGATTTGTCGAAAAATTTCGGCACGAAAAATCAGGATTTGAAAAAAATTCCGAAGCTTGCGATAAATGAAATTGAAAAAAATATTTTTATCGCGAATTCAATTTTGGAATTGGCTGAGGACATCGCGACCGAACGAAATATCGCAATCGCAAAAAATGCGAATTGCAAAATTCACGTTTGCCATGTTTCCACGAAAAACAGCATTGAAGCCGTTCGCCGCGCAAAAAAAAGTATCGCAAATTCGAAAGGAAATGCCGCGGGCGGAAAATCGCAATTTCAAATCACTTGCGAAATCACGCCGCACCATTTGGGCTTGACTGGAACGCGCGGCAAAGAAATTTTTGAATTTGTGAATCCGCCTTTGCGAAGCGAAGATGATCGCGCGGCTTTGATTCAAGCGTTGCGCGACGGAACTGCCGACGTGATTGCGACCGACCACGCGCCGCACACGGCTTCCGACAAGGCGGCGGGCGCGCCGGGATTTTCAGGGCTTGAAACCGCCTACGCTTTTTGCCACACGATTTTGGTGGAGCAAGAAAATTTCAGCGAGCAAAAATTGTCGCAATTGATGTCGGCGAATCCCGCTCGGATTTTGGGTTTGAAAAAAGGCTTGCTCAAAGAAGGCTACGACGCGGATTTGGTTTTGCTCGATCCAAATGAAAAATGGAAAGTGCTCTCGGCGGAATTTTTGAGCAAAGGAAAGTCCACGCCGCTCGAAGGAAAAATTCTTACGGGGCGCGTCAAGAAAATTTTTTTCGGCGGAAAATGAAATTTTGTGGAATGCGCGAATTCTTGTTTTTTGGACGCGCA
>CAZZFL010000154.1:0-1835 GCA_964653395.1 uncultured Treponema sp.
GTCCGCGCTGTTCTCTTCCTGCGTCCGCGTTCCGGAAATGTCGCGCGAGCAAATCGAGGCCGCCCGCGAAAAAAGCAACGAGGAATTTTTTACCGCCACAGTTTCAAAGCCTTATCGCGGCGAGGAATTCGCGCAAGGTCTTGTGGGCGGCGTTTGGTATGACAGCATCATGGGCGATCCGAAAACCTTCAATCAGCTCGTGGCGGAACGCGACGCGCAGAGCGCGGGCTTGATAAATCTCACCACGGACTTTTTGTTTGACTATGATTTTTCCACGCGCGAATGGAAGCCGCACGCCGCGTTCTTTCAAATCGAAATCGACGAGGCTCGCGACATTCTTACCGTTCACATTAGGTTGCGCGACGACATGTTTTGGACTTATTTGAATTCCGAGGAAAAAATTCCTGTCACGAGCGACGACATCGCTTGGTGGTACAACGAAATTTCGGGCGACGAGCAATTCCAAAGTTCCGCGTATTCAGGGCAATTCGTCACGATGCGAGACGGAAGCCTCGGCAGGATCGAGGCGGTGAAAATCGACGACAAGAATTTCGACTTTGTTTTTCCGCGAATTGTCGCCGACCCCCTCCTTGCGTGCAACACGAATTTCGCCCCGAGTTTCATCTACAAAAAAGCCAAGGACGAAGGCGGCGCGGAAGGCGTGAAGTCGATTTTCGGAATCGACATTGACATGCAGGAAATTCCTTCGATGGGAATGTGGCATTTCGAAACTTATACCCCCTCCCAAAGAATCGTGTTCGCGCGGAACAAAAATTATTGGCAAAAAGACACGGACGGCACGGCGATTCCGTATCGCGAAAAAATGGTTTTCCAAATCATCGGCGACCAAAACACGGACTACCTTTTGTTCACGCAGGGCAAGTTGGAAACTTATTCTCCGCCGCCCGAAAATCTGGACGACGTGATTCGCGGGCAAGGCGCGAATTATACCGTGTTCAATTCCGAAGGCTCGGTCGGCGCGATGATGTGGAGCTTCAATCAAAATCCGCGCAACTCGGGCGAGCCGTTCTACGAATGGTTCACGCAAAAAGAATTTCGCCAGGCGATGAGCTGCGCTTTGAACCGCGAGCGAATCATCTCGCAAACTTATCGCGGCCTCGCTTCCGCAAAGTACGATTTTTTTCCGCAAGGAAATCCTTTTTACAATCCGCAAATCGAGCTTCAATACAAATATGATTTGCAACGCGCGAAAAATCTGCTTTCGCAAATCGGCTTCGTTTTGGGCGCGGACGGAATTCTTCGCGACAAAAAAAATCGTCCCGTGGAATTTGATTTGACGATTGCTTCAAGCGCGAATTCCACGAGCGACATCGCGCAAATCATTGTGGACGAATGCAAGAAAATCGGAATAAAAGTGAACGTGCGCCAAACGGATTTTCAGAAAATGGTGGAAATGTTGACGGCGACTTTCGACTGGCAGTCGATCATAATCGGACTCGGCGCGAATCTTTTTCCGTCGCAAGGCTCGAACGTTTGGCCTTCGAACGGAAATTTGCATTTGTGGAATCCGCTCCAAAAAACGCCCGCCACGAAATGGGAAGCGCGAATTGATTTTTTGTACAACGAAGGCTCGTACACAATCGACAAAATCGAGGCGCAAAAAATTTGGGACGAATACCAGTCGCTGATTTTGGAAGAATGCCCGATGATTTACCTTGTGCGTCCGGCGAGCTTTTTTGCGATTCGCAACAAATGGAATTTGACGAATTTTTATTACGACAATCTCGACGGCGCGAAAACGGAAAGGGTTTTTCAATTGTTTCAAGAATGAAATTTCGGAATGCGCCGATTTAGTACGTCGGTTTTTACTACTA
>CAZZFL010000154.1:1935-3175 GCA_964653395.1 uncultured Treponema sp.
GCGCGGACGAAATCAAGTTCTTCGAAAGTTGAAACTTTCTGCGAACTTGATTTTAGGAGAAGTATGAAATTTTTTAATAAATTGTTCGCCACGATTTTTCTTCCGTGGAAGCGTTTTCAAGAAAAAATGCCGCTCGCTTCTTTTATAACCGGAAGAATTTTCACGATGTTGATTTTGCTTTTTCTTTTGGGATTCGCGTTGTTCGCTTTGATGGCGCTCGCTCCCGGCGACATAGTTGACCAAATGATGTCGCAGCAAATTATGGCGGGGGCGCAGGGCGAACGGGCGGGCGCGAAAGTTTCCACCAGCGACAACAATTTTCAGGAAGAGCAGATGGCGGCGTTGCGCGCGGAACTGGGAATCGACAAGCCGTTTTATGTGCAGTACGCGAAATGGCTCAAGCGCGTCATCGTCCATCACGATTTGGGCGTGAGTTTGATTTCTCGTGCGCCCGTGGGATTTTTGATTCGCTCGCGGATTTGGAATTCCGTCTTGCTGAATTTGATTTCGCTCGTGCTGATTACGACTTTGAGTTTCGCGCTGGGCGTTTATTTTTCGAGCAAGGCCGGAACAAGGCTTGACGTGGGCGTGACTTTTTTCGCGCTTTTTTTCAACGCGTTTCCGGGAATGCTGCTTTTGATTTTGCTTCAGCTTTTCGCTTTGCTCACAAATTGGTTTCCCGTCACGGCTTATCCAGACTTTCCGTTCAAGGCGGCGAAGGCGAAATTCGTTTTCAGTTACGCGCATCACATTTTTCTTCCGCTGCTCGCTTCGTTTTTGGGCGGCGCGGGCGGAACGATGCGAATGATTCGCGCCACGATGCTAGACCAAATGGGAATGCCGTACATTTTCGCGCTCCGCGCGCGAGGCATAAGCGAACGCCGCGTTTACTTTAACCACGCCTTTCGCAACACGCTCAATCCGTACATCACGGGAAGCGCGAATCTTTTGGCGAGCCTTTTTTCGGGAAGCCTTGTTTTGGAAATCATTTTCGCGTATCCCGGAATCGGGCGGCTGATGTACGACGCGGTTTTGCAGCAGGACATAAATCTTGTGCTCGCAAACGAAATGTTCCTTTCCGCGCTCGTGCTTGCGGGAATGGTCGTTTCGGACATTCTGCTCGCGCTAGTCGATCCGCGCATTCGCTACGGGGCGAATTGAAAAGCAGGACAAAAGCATCGCGCGAATGCCATTGTCCCGTCGCGGATTTCCGCGAAACTCACATTGCGCAAAATGCAAC
>CAZZFL010000155.1:0-3148 GCA_964653395.1 uncultured Treponema sp.
CGAGCGCGTCCAAAAGTTCAACGCAAGGCGAAGGCGTTTTTTTCTCATGCGGCGCGGTGGCAGGAACAAAATCGTCGGGAGCGGAATTCGCGTTTTTCAAAACTGCGCGAATCAACAAATTTTTCGGCGTTCCTTCCATGTCGATGAATTCCAAAATCTGAACGGCATAGCCTGCTCGCTCCAAAATTTCCGCGCGGACGCAATCCGTAAGAAGCGCGGCAAACCTTTCGCGAACGATTCCATATTTTAAAAACGGCTCGAGAATTTTTCGCGCGGCGTTCGCGGAATCTTGCGCACGATTCGATTTTTTTTGCAATTGCAAATTGATTTCGTGCTGGCAACAAGGCACGCTTAAAATCGCTTTCGCCCTGCGGCGCACGGCATAGTCGAGCGCGAAATCCGTGGCGGTGTCGCAAGCGTGAAGCGTGATCACGATGTCGGGATTTTTTTCGCCGGAAAAATCCGCGATGTTCCCGCAAAAAAAATTTATGTTTTGCAAGCCCAAGCGTCGCGACAAATCCGCGCAATTTTCGACAACATCTTTTTTCAAATCCACGCCCGTAATTTCAAACGGAATTTTTTTCTGCGAAAAATAATAATGCACGGCGAAAGTCAAATATGATTTGCCCGAGCCAAAATCCAAAATTCTTATCGGCTCGTTCGGCGAAGTTGGCAAGGCCGGCGCAAGCGACGCGGAATTTTCTGCGGCGGTTTCGGCAAAATTTCCGTCAACGGCGGCGGCATTTTTTTCGCAATTTTCACGATTCGAAAATTTTTCGCTGCCTTCTAATTTTCCGCACGCAATTTCAAATTTTTTTTGCTCGAGAATTTCTGGCACAATGTCGTCGAGGAATTCCAAAAATCGATTTATCTGCCGAAACTTCGAATATTTCGCGGCGACGATTTTTCCTTCGCGAGTCATCACGCCCAATTCCTGCAAAAACGGAACGCGCTCGCCTTCTTGAATGATGTAATTTTTCTTGCGATTTTGTCCGAGCGCGATTTTTCCATCGAGAATTTTTTTCGCGCCGATTTTTTGCGGCGATTCATTTTTCAAAAGTTTTGCGATGCGCGTGACTTTTCCTTTTTTGCTCGTCATAAAAACAATTTCTTCGCGTTCCGTGCGCTCGGTGCAATTGCGAAAAGTTTTTCCTATGTTTTCCTGCAAAAAAATTTCTGCTTCTTGCAAAGAAAAATTTTTGTGGAATGTTTGCGTGGCGGTAAAAAATTCTGCGAAATAAATTTTTTCATCGCGCGAATTTTTTTCACGCGAAATTTCATTTTGCGAATTTGTTTCCGCCTGAAAATCGGAATTCAATTTTATTTTAACGCGTTCGTATTTTCGTCCAAAAATTTTTTCGGCTTCCGTAGTCGGCTTTGACAATGTGGCAAAAATAATCATCGCATTATTATAGACCAAATGGAAAAAAAATGCTACAATGGATTTATGGCTAAAACCTTTGTTTTTGTGAATCAAAAAGGTGGTGTGGGAAAAACAACTTCCGCCATAAATATTGGAGCGTACATCGCGCTTGCCCAAAAAAAAGTCCTTCTCGTTGACTTTGACTCGCAGGGAAATATGTCGAGCGGAGTCGGCGTTTCTTCCAAAGAAAAACCGACGGTTTACGAACTCATAAGCGGAAATTCTACGCCGGAGGAAACTGTCAAAAAAACGTGCATCCCGACTCTCGACGCAATTAGCGCGGGAATAGATTTGTCGGGCGCGGCAGTCGAATTGGTCGATCAGGAAAATCGCGAATATTTTTTGAAAAATGCGCTCAAGCCTTTTCAAGAAAAATACGACTACATTTTGATTGACTGTCCGCCTTCGCTCGGAATTCTCACGTTGAACGGACTCGCAGCCGCCGACGAAGTTTTGGTTCCGATGCAATGCGAATATTTCGCGCTTGAAGGAATCACGCTTTTGTTGCAGACGGTAAAAAAAGTGCAAAAAAGCATCAACACGAAATTGAAGATTGGCGGAATTTTTTTTACGATGTACGACGTGCGCACTCGTCTCGCGCATGATGTCGTCATGCAAGTAAAAACTTATTTTAAAGATTCTGTTTTCAATACAATCATTCCGCGCAACGTGCGTTTGAGCGAAGCGCCTTCGCACGGCCTTCCGATTTGCAAATACGACCCGGAATGCATCGGCGCGAAAAGTTATGAAAAGCTGGCGGCGGAGGTAATGCATCGTGTCTAAAAAAAGGCAGGTTTTGGGGAAAGGACTCGGTGCGTTGATGCGCGACGCAGAAGACGAAAGCGAAGTCGAGGTCGCCGTCGAATCCGAAAATCCAAAAGAAAAAAAAATTGAAAAAACGGAAAAACGTCCGGCGAAAAAATCCAGCTTGCCCGCGCAGATTGAAAGCGACGAAAATGGCACGCTTTGGATTGATCCGAAACTTTTAAGGCCGAATCCTCATCAGCCGCGCCAAATTTTTGACGACGACGCTTTGAACGAACTCGCCGATTCGATTCGCGAGCATGGCGTCGTTCAGCCGATTGTGATTGAGGACGCGGGCGACGGAACTTTTTTCATAATTGCCGGCGAGCGCAGGACGCGCGCTTCGATTTTGGCGGAACAAAAAAAAGTGCCGGTTCAGCTTCGAAAATTCAACGACGAAAAAAAATTGGAAATCGCGCTCATCGAAAACATTCAGCGTTCGGATTTGAATCCAATCGAAGAAGCGCAGGCCTATTACAGTTTGATGCAACTCGGCGGACTGAGCCAGGACGAAGTGGCGAAGAAAGTCGGCAAAGGCCGTCCCACAGTCGCAAACGCGCTCAGGCTTTTGAAGCTGCCCGAGGACATGCAAAACTCGCTTGTCGTGGGACAAATTACAGCGGGGCACGCGCGCGCCTTGCTTTCAATTTTGAATCCTGCCGACCAGCGCGTTCTCTTCAATAAAATTATCGGAGAATCGATTTCGGTGCGCCAGGCGGAAAACGAAGCCGCGCGATTGAACGAAGGCGGCCGCGCCGCCAACACGAAAAATTCCGACGCGCCCAAGCAAAAAAAAGATGCCGATGTCGCCGCGCTCGAACAAAAATTCATAGAGGCGCTCGGAACGAAAGTCCAAATGAAAGGTTCGCTCGAAAAAGGCTCGCTCGTGGTGGAATATTTTAGCCGCGCGGATTTGGACAG
>CAZZFL010000156.1:0-3096 GCA_964653395.1 uncultured Treponema sp.
CGCTTGGTCAATCGCGTTTTTCACCGGCGGCTCCTCAAGATTTCAAGCACTTCGTCAATTTCCTCCTGCAATTCGCGGATTTTCTCGCGGTTCAAGGCAGGATCGTCAATCTCCAGCGAATTGATTTGATTGACAAGGTGCTGGACATAAATGTCGTCAACGCTCGAAGGATCGATATAATTTCTTTCCGTGTTGAATTCGTAGCCGGAAGCCTGTTCATCACTTTTATTTTCGGGCGGAATTTCTTCCGCGCCAATTGACGAATCCGTCGGCGGAAGCACTTGCGCATCGTCAGGAATCTGCGGCTCTTCGATTTCGGGTGGCTCGTAAGGAGGAAACTTTTCATAATTCCGCTCTTCCAATTCCGTGTTGGAAAAATCGATTCGGTAGCGCAATTCGCTGGATTTCTTGCCAAGATTTTCGTCTTCCCAAAAAAACACCACGGACGAATTGTTGTAGGAAAGAAGCGAACTGAACGAACGCCCTTGCTTGAAAGTCGTGGCGAAATTGGCTTCTTCGGCGACATCCTTGTTGGCAAGCAACGCCACTTTTGGCGACGTGATTCCCTCGCCAAAAACAGCGAAGCGAATCGTGCGCTTTTCGTCGCTTGAAAAAATATAGTTTTGCGTGGACGAAGGCACAATTGAAATTTCCGCGCTCACTTTTTGCGAAGGCGTGGTGAAATGCGCATCATAAGTTTCGCCGAGAACCGTGTTGTAAACAGCCTTCACCGCGAAAGAATGCGGCTTTGTATCCAAGTTCGAAACCGAATAAGAGACGTATATCGAATATCCTTCGATTCGATATTTCGCTTTCAATTGCGCGACTGAATTTATATTGTAAACCACGGAAACGCAATCGTCTTCGACCTCATAAGAATACTCGACTTTCTTGGAACGATTCAAGCGGTATTCCGCACGATCCACGAAAAGTGAAACATAAGTCGATTCGCTCTGGTCGTTGGTTTCTACGACAGGACGCCATTCGCCAGATTTTTCCAAAACATAGAACGCCACGGAACCGTTTTCGCTGAAAGTCTGAATGCGCACGATTCCTTTTTCCACGGAAATGTTCTTGCCGTTTTTTGCGATTATGGTCTTTTTCGACGCTCCATTTTCTTCGGAAGCCTGAACGACGCTCCAGCCTTTTGATTTGAGATCCTTCGCAATTTTGTCCGCCTCGGCCTTTGCGCTGCGCTCCTGTTTCGCGCGCTCTTTTTCCTGCCGACGCTGCTCTTTTTTCGATGACGATTCTTTTTCCTCAGATTTCGCATCGCGCTCTTGTTTCTCTTGCGCCTTTTCTTGCCGACGATTTTTTTTCGAGGACGACTTTTTTGCCTTGACTTTTTCTTTGGCAACCTTTTCTTTAACAACTTTTTCTTTGGCGACTTTTTGCTTTTTTGCAAAGCAGGCTGAAGACACGATGGCGAAACACAAAAACAAAACAAGAATTTTTTTCATTTTATTTTCCTTCATTGTCGAGAAGAATCTGCGCTTCCAAAGCCGAATTTTTCAAGTGAATCAATTCCGCTTCAAAATCCGCTTTTCTTTTTTTTGCTTCGGAAGACATTTCGTCTCGCACCTTGAAATTTTCTTCGGATTCAAAATTCGTTCCGTCGAACACGAACAAATCCGCGTCATCCGCATCGTGTCCAAGAGCTTCGTCCTGCGCGCGACGCGCATCTCCCAGCGAATTTTCCAATTCGTAGCGACGCAAAGTTTTCTCGTAATTTTCCTTGGATGAAAAATAATTTTCGCCGGTTTCCTTGAGCAACGCCAAAAGCTTCGCCTCCCGCTTTCGCGTGTTTATCGCCTCCAAACGATATTGCGCGTCAGAGGCTTTCGCGCTGTTCGGATATTCGCCGACGATTCGCGCATAGAACGGCTCGGCTTCGTCAAAGTCGTATTCGGCGTAGAAGCATTCGCCAATCAAAAAAAGAGCCGAGGCGTACATCATATTATCCGGATTTTCGTGGCAAAAATCGCCGAGAACAATCAACGAATTGTCGTAGTCGCCGAGACAGAAAAGCGCGCGAGCCGCCTGATATTTTACGAGCGGCGCATATTCGCTGTTCGGGTATGCGGCCAAAAAATATTCGGTGTCGGCATAGGCGACCTTGTATTCGCCTGAATGCATTCCTGCCATTATCGTCATATACAAAACCGAATCGCTTTGGTTCTGCCTGTCGGCCAAAGCCCGCCTGAAAAGAAAAAGCGCGCTTTCGTAATCGCCCTCGCCATAAGCGTTATAGGCCGCGCCCAAAACCGCATCCGAACCAGTCGCATCCGCCGAAGAAAAAAGCCTTGCGGCGGAAAAATCCTGCGCCGACAAAGCCATGCAAATTTGCATCGCGAGACAAAATGAAAAAATCTTTTTCCGATTCAAATTCATTTCAATATCTCCAATTCAAATCGCCTTTAAAAAACGCAGAGCCTGAAACAACAATGTCAGCGCCGCTTTCTATGACGCTCGGCAAAGTTTCCGCGTTCACGCCGCCATCCACGGAAATCTTGTAGCAAAATCCGTTTTCGCGCCGCAATTTCGAAAGCTCGGCAATTTTTTCGAGGCATTCTGGAATGAGCTTCTGCCCGCCATAGCCTGGCTCGACAGTCATTATCAATATAATATCGGCAGATTTCAGCAAATTCTGCAATGCGAAAACCGGAGTCCCGGGCTTTATCGAAATGCCGGCCTTTTTTCCAAGCCGCCGGATTTCGGCGAGCAAATTTTCCGCCTGCGAAATAGAATTCTCGTAATGGAACGTAATCCAATCCGCGCCGGATTTCGCGAACGATTCGATTTGCCGCCCCGGACTTTCAATCATAAGGTGCACGTCGAACGGCAACGCGGAAAGCGGACGAATCGAACGAAGCACCACTTGCCCGAACGAAATCTCAGGCACGAACGCGCCGTCCATCACGTCAAAATGAATCGCGCCTGCCGCGCTCGCGTTGATTTTATCCAACGCGCCCTCCAAATTGCCAAAATCGGCAGAAAGCAAAGAAGGCGCAAGAATCCGATTTTCCATTGTGATATGATAGCACGAATCGGAAGAATTGTAAAGCATAAAAAAAGCGCGATTCAAACGAACCGCGC
>CAZZFL010000157.1:0-3076 GCA_964653395.1 uncultured Treponema sp.
ACAAAGCTTACGCCCGAATTTTCGTACAACGCCTGCGCCACTTTTTCCAGCGTCGCCTCGGTGATGTAGCCTCTCAGTTTTATCGTGTACGTGTGCAATGAATTCGCGCAGGATTTTATCGCGTCGTACACCGTGGCGGCCGTCGCATCCTTCGTTACCGAAAATTCCCACCTCGCGCCGAACGCCATATCCTCCACGCCGAAAGTCTTTGGCACGTCCGCATCCCAGCCGAGAAAACGGTGGTCATCCCGCGAAGGATTCGTCGGCACTTCCACGCTTGCGCCATATTTTCCGCTCATGATTTTTGTTTCGCTTCCGTCGCCGAATTTTCCGCCGCCCGCGTTGAATGTCAGCGTTGTCCTGATTCTTTTGTAAAGAATTTCAATTTGCGTCGAGCCGTCGGCCGATATTTCTTTCTGCGCGAAACCGTCCGCCGCAAATCCTTCATATTCTTTTGGCGCGGCAGCCGTCATTTCTTCGGGAAAGCCATACAGTTTTTCGGTTTCCGCCGTTTCGTAGGATTCCAAATCCGAAAGCCCTTCGAGCTTGTGCGTGACGGAATACGCCTTCATGCCGACCAATTCTTCCTGCCCAATCGCATGCGCAAGGCGAATCGAATTTCCGTCAAAGACAATTGTGTAGACCTTGCAATCCTCAAACGCGGCGATTTTTTCTTTGAGCGGAAAGGCCGTAGTGCCGAGCGCTTCCCGCACGGAATACGCGTCCAAATTGTCAAAATTCTTTTTTTGTATTTCGTAGCACGCGGATTTTCCGGGGTTTATGATTGCGCTTGCCGCGCTTCCGGCGTTGCACGGGCTTATCACGAAATTCTCGCTCATGAATTGAATCGCCTTTTCGCCAGCGTTTTGCAAGATGACAAAGCATGAGGAAAGCGCGATGCTTTTTGGGAAAAAAATCGTCTGCGGCGACTCCTCATGTGCGGAAGTGGCGAGCAGGAATGCGCAGGAGTTGTCGTAGAACGGAATTTTCACGCCGGAATTTTGTTCGAGCGAAATCAAAAAGGTGTAATAAAAAACCGCCTCGCCGATTTGCTCGGTCTCAAAAGACGCGCTCTCGTTCGCGGGAATTTGCGCCACAAGGTTCTGCCGCTCGATGTCGCTGTAAATGCAAATTTCGTGCGGCGACTTTGACTGCACGAGGATTTTCGCCGTGGGCTTTGGATTTGCCGCCGGATTTTTGACTTCCTCTTTTTTGTCATCGACATAATCATCGCCGCCATCGCTCGAATTGCTGCACGAAAAAAACGCGACTGCGACAAACGCCGCAAAAACAAAAAAGAATTTTGGAAGAAATTTTCTCATATACCGCCCCCATGCTTAATTTAAAAATTCAAAAGAACAGCATTGCGAGTTTTGCTTGCAAGACTTGTCAAGAAAGCCACAAATATGCGACGCTTTGTCGAACCTGCCCGGACAACCCAATGCAATGTTTTCCCGAAAGCAAGAACGCCTTCGGGAAAAATTTAGAAATAAATTATTGCAAGTCGGACAAATCTTCAATTTGTTTGAGCGTGAATTTTGGAGGCTCTTTGCTTGTGGAAGTGTCCGTTCCCGTGATTTCTACGACATACACTTTTCCGCTTTCCATGCTGACAGCGGAACCGTCCTCGTTTTTTGCGTCGCACAGATATTTTCCGTTAGACCACGCCGTAGAATCCACCGCGAGCGCAGAAAGACTTGTGCCTTTTGTAAATCCCGTAAAGTATCCCTGGCTTCCATTGTTCAAAACAAAGTCGGCGGATGTGCTTGAGAATTCTGCCAATCTTGTATCGCCGTTGTAAATGAAAAGCCCTTTTCCGCTGCTGTTTATCACTTTAACAATCGGGTCGCTTTTTGCCGATGCGCTGTTTTCGATGCCCGTCAAGTTCGTGTCTCGTCTCGTATTGCCAGATGTGAGCATAAAAGAATCATTTTGCGCATTGTCAGAATAAGGATTTATAGCGAGCACAATGCCATTGAGTTTAATTTCTTCTTCGTAAATAATCCTGTATGAGTAAGTCTTGTTCAATTCGACGGGAACGGTGACTTGCTGCATATTTGGTTGGATGACGGCATAGGTTTGGCTTTCGTCCAGATTTTTAATCTGAACCCAATATCGAGTCTTGTTGTTGAAAGTCCATTTTCCTGCGCCTGTCAGATTGCTGGGCGAAAGTTTTATCGTGTAACTTTGCGTATCTGAATAATACGTCCGCGCCGAAACTTGGGTTGCCTGTTGGGGAGCATTTTCATAAGCGGATTTGCATATTCCAATCAAAGTGTGGAATTTGTCTGGCTCAAGCTTGACTCGTATGGAACTTCCTTCGGCGACTGTTCCCACATAATTTTTGCCTTCAACTGAACCGTCAAAAACAAGGATGCTTTCAGTAGTCAGCAGGTTTTCTATTTTCAGCGTTCCGTTCGGACTTTCTTTTCCTGTCGGATAGCTTTCGAATTCCGCGAAGACCGTGCCGGAATAATCGTTGCCATCGCCGGAATCGTAATCATCATCGCTATTGACTCTCACCGTGTTTCCGTTGTTGCACGAAAAGGCGAGCAGCGATGCCGCGAGAATCGCGCACGAGGCTTTGGCTAAAGGCCGAGCGCGATGTAACAGAAAATGGGGGGGGTAGAAGATGTTTCATAATTTTTCCTCTCTATAAAAAAGATTTGTAAAGCATTGTAGCACAAATTTTGCGTTTTGGAAAGAGCGTTTATTACTTCCCATAAAAACAAGAATTCCCTCGGCAAAACAAGTCTTCCCGTACACCCTCTTGACAAGCACCAGCAGGTCGCCGTTGCGGTGGTTGTACCGCCACCGCTTGAAACTTCGTTGCGAACGCGCGCACTTTCAAGTGCGGCACGAATTTGTCAGAACGGCAACCGCCGAGCTTCGCGAGCCGCCTCTTGGCGAAGCGCCCGTTATGACTTGCATATCCTCATGTACGCTGAACCGCACAAAAAACTGGACTGTATTTTTCCGCAAACCATACTGGATGCGCCGGCAATCCTTACTGGATGGACAATCCATCCAGTAAGGAATTTTCCTCCGTCTGGCTGGTTTTTAAATCCATGCAGCC
>CAZZFL010000158.1:0-3059 GCA_964653395.1 uncultured Treponema sp.
CGCAAAAAAAGTCAAAACTCGCGTTTTAGTCTTGACAAAGCGTTTCTTTCCATAGTAAGTCGGTTGCCTCCGGCAACCTTACGAGTTTTGCCTTGCTCGCACCGCTCGCATTTTTGCTTCGCAAAAACCATCAAAACTCGCGTTTATGTCTTGACAAAGCGTTTCTTTCCATAGTAACATAAATTTATTAGGAGTTGTTATGAAAAATTCAAAAAAATTTGGCGCGGCCGCATGCGCGTTTTTTGCGGCGATTTCTTTGCTTTCGATTTCAAGTTGCGCGAAAAAATCTTCGACCGCGAATTCTTCCGATTCGAAGTCCGTGAAAATCGGCATCGCGAAAATCGTCCAGCATGTCGCGCTCGATGCCGTGGAGCAAGGCGTGATTGACGTGGTGAACGAAAGCGGCTTTAACGCGAAGTTCGATTTGCAAAATGCGAATGGCGACGTGAACACCGCCGCGCAAATCGCGAACAAATATCGCGACGAGCGAGTTGACGTTGCGATTGGAATTGCCACGCCGGTCGCGATCGCGCTTGCTAACACAATCAAAGACATTCCCGTGGTTTTCGGAACAGTGAACGATCCTGTGGGCGCGGGCTTGGTTTCCACCGTGGCGCACGGCGAAGGCAACGTCACCGGAATGAGCGACGCTATTCCCACCGACCAGCACATCACGGTTTTCAAGGAAGTGGCGAACATAAAAACTCTCGGCTACATTTACACTTCAAACGAAGCGAATTCCGCCGGAAGTTTCGAGGAAGTGAAAAAGGCTTGCGCGCAGAACGGAATCAATCTCGTGTCGCAGGCAATCACGAATTCTTCGGAAGTGAAGGCGGCGGCGCAGGCGATTGTAAATCGCGTGGACGGAATTTATCTCACCACCGACAACACCGTTTTCAGCGCGCTCGCGTCTTTGGTGCAAGTTTTTGGCGAGGCGAAAAAGCCGATTTTTTCCGCCGACGTTACCGGCGCGGAAGCGGGGGGATGCCTCATGGCGAGCGGCTTCGACTATTACATGGCAGGACGCGCCACAGGCGAAATGGTCGTGCAGATTTTGAACGGAGCGAAGCCCGAATCTTTGCCCGTGCGTTTCTTGACCGAGCCGAGCGATACAGTTTTGCTTTTGGATTTGGATGTCGCGAAAAATTGCGGAATCGTTTTTCCGCAAAAATATTTGGACATGGCGGGCGAAATTTTTGAAAACGGAAAATTGACGAAAAAATAAAATGGTCTACGGAATTCTCATTGAAGGCTTGATTTACGGAATCATGGTGCTCGGCGTTTTCATGACGTTCCGAGTGCTGAACTTCTGCGACATGACGGTTGACGGCTCGTTTCCGCTCGGCGGCTGCGTTCTCGCCGCGTGCCTCACCCACGGAATCGCGCCGAGCGTCGCATTGCTGATCGCGCTTGCGTCTGGAATTTGCGCGGGACTCGTGACCACGCTTGTCTACACGAAATTGCGCGTGCCGGATTTGCTCGCCGGAATCCTCGTCATGACGATGCTTTATTCCGTGAACTTGCGGATTATGTCGAACCACGCGAACATTTCGCTTTTGAAAATCCCGACGATATTTTCAAACATAATTCAATGGACGAAAAACATCACGTTTAAAATTCCGTTCATATCGTTCAAACTTTCTCCAGACGCGGCAATCTTGGCATTCTTAATTTTGACGGTGCTTGTGATTTGCGTTTGTCTCAATCTTTTTTACCACACCGATTTCGGGCTTGCTATGGGCGCGTTAGGCTCGAACCCGCAGATGGTCACAAGCCAAGGCGTGAACATACAGTTCATGCGCGGCGTGGGAATCTGCATGGGAAACGCGATGGCCGCGCTCGCGGGCGCGCTCAATGCGATGTACGCCGGATTTGCGGACGTGGGCAGCGGAACGGGAGTCGTGGTTTCGGGACTCGCGTCGCTCATGCTCGGCGAATTCATTTTGCGCACGAACAAGATTTCGCTCCAACTTTTCCGCGTCCTGCTCGGCTCCGCGATTTACCGCGCGCTGATGTATTTCGCGAGGCGTTACGGCTATGTCATCGGAATGAACAGCAACGACCTTCGCCTGCTCACCGGGCTTTTGATAATTTTGTGCTTGATAATTTCAAATTACGACATCGTGGGCTTTTTCAAAAAGCATTTGAAAATCGAAAGCGGAACGAAATCCGACAAGTAGAAAATAACAACTGTTCCCCATCGGGAAACTTGGTTTTTATTTTTTTATGGGAGAAAAAAAATGTTCGAACTGAAAAACATCGGAATCACTTTTAACGCGGGCACTCCCGACGAAAATGTCGCGCTCAAAAACATCAATCTCACAATCAACAAGGGCGACTTCATCACGGTCATCGGTTCGAACGGCGCGGGCAAGTCCACGCTTTACAACATAATCGCCGGAACGCTCCGCCCTTCTTGCGGCGAGATTTTTTTGGACGCGGACGAAAACGGCAGCGCGAAAAACATCACCTCACAGGCCGAATACAAACGCGCTTGCTACATCGGACGCATTTTCCAAAATCCGCTTTTGGGCACGGCGGGCAAAATGACGATTCAGGACAACATGGTCATCTGCTCGAAGAAAGGCGCGAAAAGTCTCCGCATCACTTTGAACAGCAAAGTGCGCGCCGAATTCCGCGAGCAACTTTCCGCGCTGAACATGAATTTGGAAAACCGCCTCAACGACAACGTGGAGCAGCTTTCGGGCGGCCAGCGTCAGGCGCTCACGCTTTTGATGGCGGTGATGTCAAAGCCCGCCCTGCTTTTGCTGGACGAGCACACCGCCGCGCTCGATCCCGCCAACGCGGAAATCGTGATGAACCTTACGCGGCGATTCGCCGAGGAATACAATCTCACCGTGATGATGGTGACGCACAACATGCAGCACGCTTTGGATTTTGGGAACAGGCTTTTGATGATGGATGCGGGCGAAATAATTTTGGACATCGGAAGCGAAGAAAAATCGCGCCTCACGCTCGATTCTCTCGTGAAAAAATTCCGCGAGATAAAAAAACGTTCGATTGTGAGCGACGCGATTTTGCTGCAATGATTCGCGAAG
>CAZZFL010000159.1:0-3052 GCA_964653395.1 uncultured Treponema sp.
CGCGCAGAATTTGAAAAGCATTCTGGAAGACACGCGGGAAAAAAGGCTGAAAATGAGCGCGATAAAAACTACGTCGAAATAGCGAGCGGATTTAAAGGCTGATGTCGCTTGGATTTTGGGAAGCGATTTCTCTGGCAAAAAGTATTGTAACTTGATTTCGGATTTGATATAATCAATCTATGTTCAACAGTTTAAAAGGCACGATCACATATAAGGCGCACAACTCCGTTTTTCTCGACGTGAATGGAGTGGAATGGGATTTGTATGTGCCGGCAAGTTCTCTCGAAAGTCTTGGCGAGGTCGGCACGCAAGCGCGGATTTTCACGTGGCTTTATCTGCGCGAAGACGTCGCGAAGATGTATGGATTTGCCACGGAAGAAGAGCGCAAGATTTTCATGGACTTGCTCAAGGTGGAAGGCGTGGGCGCGAAAGGCGCGGTGAAAATCTTGAGCAACATCACGATCTCCCGCTTTATCAGCGCGCTCGACGAAGGAAAAGTCGAAGTGCTTGAAGCGGTTTCGGGAATCGGAAAAAAGACCGCTGCGAAAATCATGCTCACGCTGAAAGGAAAACTCACTCTCGACGATTCCACGAAGTCCGTTTCCAATTCTGAGAAATCCGAATTTCAGGACGTGATAAATTCGCTCGTGGACATGGGCTATGACAAGCGCGACGTTCAGGACGTGGTGCAGAAAATTTTGGGCGAGCTACTTCACAACGAGAATTTCGTCTCCAAGCCGCAGACCGGAAAAGAGGAAATGATTTTCCGCCAGGCTTTGGTGGATTTGGCGTAGAGGAATCCGGATGAGCGACGAATATTACGGAATAGTCCGCGCGGGAATTTCCTTGCCCGAAGATTCGCAGGAAGGAAATCTGCGCCCGCAATTTTTGAATGAATTTTTGGGACAGGAAGAAATCAAGAAAAACCTTTCGGTTTTCATTCAGGCGGCGCGGGAACGCGAGGATTCTCTCGACCATCTTTTTTTGATCGGGCCGCCCGGCTTGGGAAAGACGACGCTCGCGCAAATCACGGCGCACGAACTCGGCGCGGATTTCAAAGTGACGAGCGCGCCCGCTTTGGAAAAGCCAAAGGATTTGGCGGGCATTCTCTCCACGGTGAGCGAGCGCACCGTTTTTTTCATCGACGAGATTCACCGCCTCAAGCCAGCCATCGAAGAGATGCTTTACATCGCGATGGAGGACTTCGAGCTTGACTGGGTGATAGGGCAGGGGGCGGCCGCGCGGACTGTGCGAATTCCCATCCCTAAATTCACGCTCGTGGGCGCGACCACGAAGGCCGGAATGGTTTCAAGTCCGCTCATCAGCCGCTTCGGAATCGTGCAGCGTTTCGACTACTACACGCCGGAAGAACTTTCGCGAATCATAAGGCGCACTGCCGAAATCCTCAAGGTGAAAATCGACGACGATGCGGCGCTTTCTTTGGCGAAATGTTCGCGCGGAACGCCGCGCGTCGCGAACCGAATCGTTCGGCGAATGCGGGATTTCGCGCAAATCGAGGGAACTGGAACGATAACGAACGAAATTGTCGGCGAAGGGCTTGCAAGGCTCGGGATCGATTCGCTCGGGCTTGAAAAATACGACCGCGAGATCTTGCTTTCGATCATAAACAATTTTGGCGGCGGGCCTGTGGGCGCGGAGACGCTCGCGATTTCCATCGGCGAAAGTCAGGACACGCTTGAAGATTACTACGAGCCGTATTTGATTCAGTGCGGGCTTTTGCAGCGCACGCCGCGCGGACGCACTGTGACCGAAAAGGCGTACAGGCATTTGGGAGTCGAGATGAAAAATCGGCTTGACTCTGGCGAGCAGGGAATGAGAAATTTATTTTGAAACGCACGGATTTTTATTTTGACTTGCCTCAAGAACTCATCGCGCAATATCCGAGCGCGCGTCGCGGAAACGACCGCCTGATGGTTTTGGGAAGGAAGGGCGGCGAGATTTCGCACCGCGCTGTGAGCGACTTGCCGAGCCTCGTAGAAAGCGGAACTCTGATGGTTTTCAACAATTCGCGCGTTCGAAAGGCGCGTGTTTTCGGCACGAAGGAA
This sequence comes from uncultured Treponema sp., assembly GCA_964653395.1. Lineage (GTDB taxonomy): Bacteria > Spirochaetota > Spirochaetia > Treponematales > Treponemataceae > Treponema_D. The sequence goes on from CAZZFL010000159.1 coordinate 2,067, forward strand.
TCCACCGGGCGCGAGGTGGAATTCATTTTTTTGAACAAAGTGGACGATGCGTCATGCGTCTGGAACACGCTTGTGAAAGGCGCGAAAAAGCAAAGGCCAGGAATGCGCTACGAATTTCCCGATTCAAGCGTCGGAACGATTTTGGAGAATCCGCAGGATGACGGAACTGAATTCCGCACGATAAAATTCGATTTCGCGCTCACGGAAAATTGGTTTGAAAAAAACGGGCACATTCCGCTTCCGCCCTACATAAGACGCGCGGACGACGAGGCGGACGGCGAGCGTTATCAGAATGTTTTCGCCGACACCGTGGGAAGCGCGGCTTGCCCGACGGCGGGCCTGCATTTTACGAACGAAATGCTTGAAACCCTCGAGCGGAAAAAAATCGAGCGCGTCTTCATAACGCTGCACGTGGGGCTTGGAACTTTCTTGCCGGTGCGCGAGGAAAACATCGAGGACCACAAAATGCACGAAGAGATTTTCACCGTGGAAAGCGAGGCCGCGCGGAAAATAAATCAGGCGAAGAAAGAGGGCCGCCCGATTTTGGCGGTGGGCACGACGAGCGTGCGCACTTTGGAATCGGCGTGCGTGGCGGGCGAAGGCGGCGCGTGGCAGGTGCGGGAAGGCACTTTCGCGACGAGCATTTTCATGTACCCCGGCTACAAATTCAAGATCGTGGATCAGATGTTCACGAACTTCCACACGCCCGAATCCACTTTGATAATGCTCGTGAGCGCGTTTTCTTCGCGGGAAAACATCCTGAACGCCTACGAAGCGGCGGTGCGCGAAAAGTACCGCTTCTTTTCCTACGGCGACGCGATGCTGATAAAGTGAATAGTTAATGGGGAATAGTGAATAGTTAATATTTGGGCGTTTGCGCCGCACGCCGAGCGTGTCGAGGTGGGAGGCGTTTTTGTGTCGCTCCGCTTCTGCCGCAATTGACAAAGACGGGGAATTTCTCTAAAATGTATTGTATATGAAAAAGA
>CAZZFL010000160.1:0-3008 GCA_964653395.1 uncultured Treponema sp.
CAAAAAGCGCAGAGCATCTGAAATAGCATTGTCATTAGAATAAACGTTTTCTTCAATTTTATTTCGTTTCCTGTTTCGTATTATAATATCATTTGCCGCGCGAATGTTCAACACAGTCTCAAATCCCGTGGCCGCCATCGAAACGTATATCGGCTTTGAAAGAAAATCGGCGTTGCAATTGGCGCGACGCTGCGCCTTGAATTTTGCCGCGAAAAGTGCTATAATAAAATCTGCGCAAAATCTGATTGTGAAATTGAAATTTCATTTTGACTTTTTGTGGAAATATGAAAAAATGCCGCGCCTTAAATTTTCAACGTCTTCAGGAATTTCAATTTTTGAAAATATTGAAAACGCGATTTTGCAACGGAGCGTCTCGCAACGAGCGCACAGCGCGAAGTTTCTAGCGAAAATCGCGTTATGATAAATGAGTTTTTTGTGAAGCAAAAAACTCGAAGTTAAAATTGACGACACAAATCAGTCGTAAATTTTTTGCTTGGGAGTTCGGATTCGTCCGAAATTTTATTTTTTTTCTAGGAGGAAATTATGTCGAAGATTGTGGTTTTTCTTGCGCCAGGATTCGAGGAAATCGAGGCACTCACGCCCGTGGATTATTTGCGCCGCGCGAAGCAGGACGTGATTTTGGTCGCGCTGCCAGTGGCGGGAAATTCCGGACGCTTGGTTACGAGTTCGCACAATGTTACTGTTCAGGCGGACAAGACGTTCGATGAATTTTTTGCGGAAGCGAATTCGGATTTGCCGGACGCGGTTTTCATTCCGGGCGGAATGCCGGGTTCAAAAAACGTCGTGTCTTTCGCGCCCGCGCTTGATTTCATAAAAAAAATGTTCGAGCAGAAAAAATTGGTCACGGCGATTTGCGCTGCGCCTGTCGTGGTGCTCGCGAAAACTGGCGTGCTCGCCGGAAAAAAATACACTTGCTTTCCCGGGATGAACGAAAATCTTCGCGAATATTGCGGCGGCGATGATGTCGTGGCGGTGGCGATGGCGGATGCCACGCATTGCCCGGACGCGCCTTTCGTGGTGGACGGAAACGTGATTACGGGGCGCGGCGCGGGCGCGGCCGAACAATTCGCGATGGCGATGGTGGAATATCTTTGCGGCGCGGAAACTGCCGCGAAGATAAAAGAAGCCACGGTGCAAAGATAAGTTTCGCCACTTTTTCAAAAATTTGAAAAGCGGCAAAGCGCAAGCGAGCGATTTGGCATGAAATCGGCATAAAAAACTTCGCCGCTTGTTCGCGAGTTTCGCAAAGCGAAACTCGCTCAAACTTTGCCACTTTTTCATAAAGAGAGATGAACATTTTCTGAAAGCGCGCCTTTGCATTTTGGCACGCCTTCAGAAAGTTCGCACAAACTATTCACCATTAACTATTCACTGTTAAATATTAATTATCAACTAACTATATCACTGTCTCACCGGCGGCTTCGCGACGATTTTCGCCATGTTCGGGCGTTTTACCAAATCGGACTTGAAGCCTTCTTCGCGCGCCTTGTTCACGTAGTTCGGATCTTGGAACGAGTACGTGAAATTCGTGTGCACGTCGTAAGTGCCTTTCGTAAGGGCGTAGGCGTCTTCCGTCATCACCAATTCTTCGTCGGTCGGAATGACGAAGACTTTTGTCGGCGAATCGTCCGCGCTGATGCAAGTTTCGGCATTTCCTCCGAACGACCATTCGTTTTTCTGCGCGTCCAATTTTATTCCGATTTCTTCGAGACCTTCGAGGCTGGCGGCTCGCGTTACAGGGCCGCGTTCGCCGACGCCCGCCGTGAAGACGATCGCGTCCACTCGTCCCAAAATCGCCTTGTACGCGCCGATGTATTTTTTAAGGCGGAAGCATCTCATGTCGATGGCGAGCTGGCAGAGTTTGTCGCCCGATGCCGCTCCTTGCTCGATGTCGCGGTCGTCGGAAAATCTTCCGTCCGTGATTCCGAGCAATCCCGATTTTTTGTTCAAGGCCTTGTCCATTTCGTCCGCGCTCATTCCGGTTTTTCGCATGATGTAGAACGGAAGGGCAGGGTCAAGGTCGCCGCATCGAGTGCCCATCACGAGTCCTTCGAGCGGAGTGATTCCCATCGAAGTGTCGTAGCAAACGCCGTTTTTCACAGCGCACACCGAAGCGCCGTTTCCGATGTGGCAGATGATTAGGTTCGTTTCGGAAGGCTTTTTTCCCAAAAGGACTGCCGCCCGCTTTGACGTGTACAAAAACGAAGTTCCGTGGAATCCGTATCGTCGCGCGGAAAATTTCGTGTACCATTCGCGCGGCACGGCGTACATGAACGCCACTTCGTCCATAGTCTGATGCCAAGCCGTGTCCATTATCGCGCAATGCGGAACGTTCGGCAAAACTTTTTGCGCCGCTTCGATTCCCATGATGTTCGCGGGATTGTGGAGCGGACCCAAATCTTGAACCGAGCGGAAAGTTTCCAAGACTTCGTTCGTGATGATTACGGATTTCGTGAACTTGTCGCCGCCATGCAAGACGCGATGTCCCACCGCTTCGATTACGCTCATGTCGCTTATCACGCCGACTTCTTTGTCCGTGAGCATTTTGATTATCAGCTCGATTGCTTCCTTGTGCGTCGGACAAGGAGACGCGGCTTCGGTTTTTTTGCCTTTCGCCTTGTGCGTGATGCACGAGCCTTCCGCGCCCACGCGTTCCACCACGCCGGTCGCAAGGACTTCCTTTTTGTCCCAATCGTAGACTTGATATTTCGCGGAACTCGATCCGCAGTTGAGTGTGAGGATGACCATATTTTCCCTCGGTCTTGAAGAAAATTTAAATGAATTTTTGCCAACGGCAAAACCGCTTTGGAAAAACCGCCTCGCGCAATTTCCGCCGCGTTGAAAAAAATCAAAACGCGAAACCTTGCGGCTTTGCGTTTTGGCTAAAGCGTGCGACAAAATCCTGTCGTACATTTTATTCTATTACATTTACGAGAATTTTGCAATGTTTAAAATCATCGAAAATCGGCGGATTGTTTTTTCGGGGC
>CAZZFL010000161.1:0-2991 GCA_964653395.1 uncultured Treponema sp.
AAAACGCGACGCATTTCAACGGAATTTAATTCGCGCGGAAAATTTCATGCCTCGACGTTTGCGCCGAGGTATGTTGATTTTTGTGCGTTTGCTGCTTGAACTCAAACGCGCGTTTTCGAAAGAATTTTTCGCCAAAAGCAATTGTAAAAAAAATATTTTGGTGAATGTTAAAAAATCCGTGCATGATTTCTGCGCGGATTTTTTTTGCTTTGAAGCAGTAGGCTCAAAAACTTCTCAAAAATTGCAAAAGTTTTTCTTGTTGATTTTTTGAAAGGCGATTGATTTCGCGCAAAATCTTTCTTTGTCGTTCCGTCAATTCCACGGCCGTAGCGTCCGCAAAAAATTGAGAAAGAGTTACATTAAAAGCATCACAAATTTTTTCAAGGGAAGAAATTGACGGTTGCATATTCTTTCTATACCAAGACGAAATCGTGGATTGCGGCAAGCCCGATTTTTCCGCCAATTGATATTCAGTCCAATTTCGTTCCAATCTTAGTTTTCTGATTCTCTCTAAAATATCCATAATTTTTAACAACGAAAAAATTGAATTTATTTTCGCATTGGAAAAATAAAATTCTAATACTTATTTTTATCGCTAATTTTACTAAAATTTATCGTTGACAAATAATAATTTTTATCGTAAAATATTAACGATAATTCGTAATAATAGTTTATGAAAAACTAAAAATTACGAAAACTAAAACTGAGCAATAGGAGGCTCGAAAAAATGAAAAAGAAAATTTTATTTTCTTTGTTGGTGATTGCGTTGGTTTCGTCGTTTACAGCAACGGCAGAAATTGCTAAAAGACCTGGCGGGCAAATTGTTGTCGGAACAAGAGGAAAAAAAACTTCTCTAAAATCTGTCATTGTTCGTGAAGATGAATTCACTGGAGGCAAAATCTACGAGCTTAGCGACTTGACGGCCTTGCGGTTAGGCGGAAATAATTTTCTTACGCTTGACATAGTTCCAGGAATTTCTGTTTCGGATGACGGAAATTCAATCAATTTGGAAATTCTGTATGAAATCGGCACAAACGAAGATACGCTTTTCGAAAAAATTATTTTCCTTGGTGATGGAAAAAAAGTCATTATGGAGTTAGACGCTTCAAAAATGACAAGTGCTATCGCTACGGTTATAATAATGACAAGACCTGTTGACGTTCATGTTCATAAATGCAATGCAACAATTTCAAAAGAGGAATATGATCTTTTGAAAGAAATGTTTGCAAGCAATGGCGATGTAAAGTTTACCGCCTACTCAACAATGAACATAGCAACACAAGGAAAAGTTGAAGGAAAAAAATATAAGAAATTGCTTTCTGATTTGGAAACCGTGGCATTGGCAGACAATCCTGATGTGACTTTTGCAAAGAATGACGGAGTAATAAAAATTTCCGCGCAATAAGAAAAAGCATTTTTGTTGTTGAAAAAGAAACAGTTAAAATCCGCACTAAAATACATCGCAAATCAAAGATTTGCTTACGAGTTTTTCACTTTTTTGTGAAAAACTCGCGTTGCGGATTTTAACTTCGGCTTTGCAATGCAAACTCATCCATTGCCTCGAAGCTTTTCGCCTAGTAAAGGATTTTCCCCAAATCAACTTTTATAAAGCCCGCGCGTCCTGTCTTGTAAAATTCGCTTTCTTCCCATGCGGCGAAAAATTGCGTTCCCGAAATTCCAAAATCGGAATAAACGTAGCCGCTGGGAAGTTTCGGCAGACGCAGCGCGATCGGCTTTCCGCCGTTCAAAATTTTTTGGCCGTATAACGCGCCGTTCAAAAATGTCGTGCCGTCTTCGAAAAGCGCGGCAATCCAAGTGTCGCTGATTTGCACGGTGGCTTTTCGCATCGCGCCGCTTGAAACTTTGCCGCGCAAATATTCGCGCGGCGTTGGACCAGAAGCGATTTTGCATTCGGCGTAGAAATTGAAATTGCCCGGCAAATTCTTGAGCAATTCTTTTACGCGCTCGGGAGCGTCGGAAAATTTTTGCGGACGGCGTTGCGCGCGAAATTCGTCTTCATCGGATTCTTCTATCGAAATGAAATTGCGTTCGGGCGAAATCGAAAGCAGCGTGGTTTCGGGACGGAATTTCAAATATTCAAATTTCGTTTCATTTTCGTCGCTGGATTTTGTGGAGCAAAACCATTGCGTGCCGTTCCAACAAAAATCGTTCACTTGAGTTTTTTCGTCAAGCGTGAGATTTTCGTAAGTCAGAATCGGAAAGAACACGCCCGAATCCTGCGCGAACTGCACGAGGAAAGGACGGAACGATTCGCTGGCGGAAATTTTTTCGTTGAAAAAAGAATTCTTGTAAACCGAAATCACCGGCGTGCCGTTCATAAAAACAATTTTTTCTGCGGAGCGATTCGCGAAAATCGTGTCCTCTTTGTAAACTTTGATTTCGTTCGCGTCGAGCGCAATTATGCCGAGATGATTGACAAGCGCGAAAACTTTCGGCGCGGATTTCGCGTCCACATCGAGCGGAGAATTTTCCGCCGCCTGAGCCATGTAGGAAATTCGCAAAGCCTCGGTCCACGGCTTTTTTATGATGGCGGGAGTTTTTTGCGGACGCTCGATTTTTTCAAATCCGTTGCGCGTGAGGCAAAACCATTCGAACGTCGAATTCTTTTTTTCCAAATTCACGATTTCATCGGCGGCAAGAGGAATTTGTTCCGGGCTATTTTTTTTTGCGCACGAAATTAAATTCGAAAAAAACGCCGCGCAAAAAATCATCGAGAAAATGCATTTTGTCTTGAGAAAATTTTTCATCGCTTCCATTTTACAATTTCGGCAAGATTCTTGCAATTGTTAGCGAGAAAAAATTCAATATGGCGAAATAATCGCATTCTTGACAATTTGATTTTGTTTGGATTTTGCGTCAATTTTAAATCCAAATAAAATGGCGCGGATTTTGCATGCGAATTCAGCGAATCAAAAGCACTTTAACAAAATGCGAAAATTTGCTAAACTGCTTCTATGTCCGAAAATTCTG
>CAZZFL010000162.1:0-2990 GCA_964653395.1 uncultured Treponema sp.
TTATTGTAGCGGATTTTAGCGTTTTGTGCAACAACAAATCCGTCGGGCGGACTTTGCAAAAATCGGCGTGGAAAAAGTGAAAAAAATCCAAAATTCCTTGCGAATTCCACTTGCATAAAAACGCTATTAGTAGTATATTTACAAAAGCAAGCACGCTAGATATAGCGTGTTTTATGTATAGAATTAAGCGGGAGGGCGGAATGCGCTTAAAAAAGGCGCGTTCTGGTTTTATTTTTATGAAAATCATCAAAAGAAACGGCGAAGAAGTTCTATTTAATGTGGAAAAAATCGAAAACGCGGTGCGCAAGGCGAACGTCACTGTGCCCGAAGCCGAGCGGCTTTCCGAAGAGCAAATCAAAAAAATCGGCGCGGAAATCCAGACGATTTGCGAAAATGGCGGCCATGAAGCGAGCGTCGAGGAAATTCAAGATTTTGTGGAAACGAAAATCATGGAAGCCGGCGCGTTCAGCATCGCAAAAAAATACATCACCTACCGCTATCAGCACGAGCTTAACCGCAAGGAAAATTCCACGGACAGCCAGATTCTTTCGCTTTTGGAATGCAACAACGAGGACGTGAAGCAGGAAAATTCCAACAAGAATTCCACCGTGGTTTCCGTGCAGCGCGACTATATGGCGGGCGAAGTTTCCAAGGACATCACGCGGCGTTTTTTGCTTGACGAAGATTTGGTCAAGGCGCACGATGAAGGCTTGATTCATTTTCACGACGCGGATTATTTCGCGCAGCACATGCACAATTGCGATTTGGTCAACCTTGAAGACATGCTTCAAAACGGCACGGTCATCAGCGGAACGAAAATCGACAGGCCGCATTCTTTTTCCACGGCGTGCAACATCGCCACGCAAATCATCGCGCAAGTGGCTTCATGTCAATACGGCGGGCAAAGCATTTCGCTCACGCACTTGGCGCCTTTCGTGGAAGTGAGCCGCCAAAAAATTTCCAAAGAACTTCGCGACATCGAGCAGAAAACCGGAATAAAATATTCTGACGAGCAGTTCGACTACATCGTGCGGCGCAGGCTCGGCGATGAAATCACGCGCGGCGTTCAGACGATTCAATATCAAGTCGTAACTCTCATGACGACAAACGGGCAGTCGCCGTTCGTCACGGTTTTCATGTATCTCAACGAGGCGAAAGACGAGCAGGAAAAATCCGACCTCGCACTCATAATCGAAGAAGTTTTGCGCCAGCGACATCAGGGCGTGAAAAACGAAAGCGGATATTGGGTTACACCCGCCTTCCCTAAGTTGATTTATGTCCTCGAGCCGGACAACATCGAGCCTGATTCAAAATATTATTATCTCACGAAATTGGCGGCGGAATGCACGGCGCGGCGGATGGTGCCCGACTACATTTCCGAAAAGAAAATGCTCGAACTGAAAGTCGATAAAAACGGAAACGGAAATTGCTATCCGTGCATGGGATGCCGCTCTTTCCTCACGCCTTATGTTGACGAAAACGGAAAGCCAAAATATTACGGACGTTTCAATCAAGGCGTGGTTACGATCAATTTGGTTGACATCGCATGTTCTTCAAACCGGGATCTTTCGGCGTTTTGGCGGATTTTCGACGAGCGGCTGGAATTGTGTTATCGTGCCTTGATGGTTCGGCACAACAGGCTCATGGGAACTACGAGCGACGTCGCTCCTATTTTGTGGCAGAATGGCGCGTTGGCGCGGCTTGCGAAAGGTCAGAAAATCGACGAACTTTTGATGAACGGATATTCCACGATTTCACTTGGCTATGCCGGACTTTACGAATGCGTTCGCTATATGACGGGCAAGCCTCACACCGATTCCGCTGCCACTCCGTTCGGGCTGGAAGTGATGCGCCACATGAACGAGGCTTGCGCGCGCTGGAAGCAAAAAGAAAACATAGATTTTTCTTTGTACGGAACGCCGCTTGAATCCACGACGTACAAATTCGCAAAATGTCTCAAAAGGCGTTTCGGCGAAATTCCGGGAGTCACCGACAAAAATTACATCACGAATTCATATCACGTTCATGTCACGCAGGAAATGGACGCGTTCTCGAAACTCACGTTCGAATCGCAATTCCAAAAACTTTCGCCCGGCGGAGCCGTGAGTTATGTTGAAGTGCCGAACATGGAAAACAACATTCCCGCAGTGATGGCACTGCTTTCGCACATTTACGAAAATATAATGTACGCCGAACTCAACACGAAAAGCGACTGCTGCCAAAAATGCGGCTTCACCGGTCAAATCCAAATCGTAAACGATGCGGACGGAAAGCTCGTTTGGGAATGCCCGAACTGCAAGAACCGCGAGCAAAACATGATGAACGTGGCGCGTCGCACTTGCGGCTACATCGGAACTCAATATTGGAATCAGGGACGAACGCAGGAAATCAAAGAACGAGTTTTGCATTTGTAGCGGTTTGTCACAGTTTTGCGAGGCAGCATGAATTACGGCGCGATAAAAAAAATTGACATCGCAAACGGAGACGGAGTGCGTGTGAGCCTTTTCGTTTCCGGATGCCGAAATCATTGCAAGGGCTGCTTCCAAAGCGAGACGTGGGATTTCAACTACGGAAAAAAATTCGACGAGAGCGCGACGCAAGAAATTCTGGACGCGCTTTCAAAGCCTTCCATTCAAGGGCTCACGATTCTTGGCGGCGAGCCTTTCGAGCCTGAAAATCAGCCATGCGTCCGCACTTTGCTTGAGCGCGTAAAATCCGCATTTCCCCAAAAAGACATTTGGTGCTACACGGGCTACATTTTTGAAACCGACTTGCTCGCGGAAAACGGCTCGCGCCACACGGAACACACCGACGCGATTTTGCGAATGGTGGATGTCCTTGTGGACGGGCCTTTCATTTTGGAACAAAAAGATTTGAGCCTGAAATTTCGCGGCTCGAAAAATCAGCGCATAATAAATTTGAAGGAAGGAAAGCCATGTCAATAGAAAAGGTGCGCGAATATTTTTCGCGTTTTGGAATTGAAGGCCGCA
>CAZZFL010000163.1:0-2980 GCA_964653395.1 uncultured Treponema sp.
TCAAATTTTTATCTTGTCTTTCATAAAAAGTCAAGTGCGAAAAATTGATTTTTCAGAAAATCGATTTTGTTTTAAATATTGCGATTCCACTTGGTTTCGGAAAAAACATGATTGCGACTATTTTGTTTTTTCAAAAATCATCGCGAAGAAAATGCGAATGCAAAATCGCGATGTAATTCAAATTCAAAAAAATTTATTTTTTGTTTGCATTATTTTAAAAACGGATTTATACTATTTATATAACCTAATTTACAAGGAGATTTCCATGGGAAAGTATGTCATCGCAAAAACAAAGGTTGGATACAAATTCAATCTTGAAGCCTCAAACGGACAAGTGATTTGCACATCGCAATCATACACGACGAAAGTAAGCTGCAAAAAAGCAATCGAAAGCTTGCAAAGAATCGCCAAGTCGCCAATCGAGGATCAGACTGTAAGAGGCTACGCCGAAGAAAAAAAGCCGAAGTATGAAGTGTATCAAGACAGGAAAAAGGAATACCGATTCCGCCTGATTGCCTCCAACGGAAAGAACATTGTATGGGGCGAAAGCTACACAACATTGCAGGCTTGCAAATCGGGAATTATGTCCATCCAAAACAACGCCACTTCTGACATTGTAGATACTTCATTGGCAGAAAAGAAACCAGCGGAAAAAAAGCCGGCTGCAAAAGCGGAAAAGAAACCGACCGCGAAAAAGCCTGCCGCAAAGAAAACGGCTGCGAAAAAATAATTTTTTGTCATTGAAAAACATATTTGGCATAAGACTAAATGCTTGAAAATCCGCGCAAGAATTATTGTGCGGATTTTTTATTTTTGCAGGCGAGCATATTTCAATCGCAATTTTAATTCGTGCCTACTGCGCCCCTCCCACATGCAACTTTTTTCCAACGTTTAAAGTTTGCGTCAAAAATATTGCCGCAAACTTTAACTTCGAGTTTTTTGCTTCGTCAAAAACTAGTTTATCAAACGCGATTTCTCGCTCCGCTGGCAAAAGTCGCAGGGCAAGCCCTGCTTACGAGTTTTGCTTTGCAAAACTCGAGCGTTTTTAACAGTGAAGAAAGTTGAAACTTTTTTCACTGTTAAAAAATAATGAACGCGCATTTTAATCCCATTCCTTACGCAGCGCATTTTCTCACGCCACAATCTCCGCGCGACGCGCATTCCATTCCGCTTGGTTGTACAAAAATCAAGTCTCTGTTATAATGGGTGCATTCTTGCAAAGGCGGCAAGTTTTCTTTTGGAAACTTGTCGGCTTTATCAAGGAGGCGTGACAAAATCCGCACGAACGGCGCGGCTTTTGTCAGCTCAAGTTTGCGTTGCAAACTTGCCATATACTTGTGCGTGTGCAAAATTTTTTTGACGCGCGCTTTAAAAAGCCAAAGCGGAAGTCGCAATCTTTTAGATTGCCGGACAATTTCGTTTTGACTTTTTATAAGGAGATTCATTTTTATGGAAAAGTTCTTCAAACTCAAAGAGAACGGAACCACGGTTGGACGCGAGATTGTGGGCGGCGTAACCACATTCCTCGCGATGGTCTACATTCTCGCAGTGAATCCGGGAATCCTCGGACAATGCGGAAACGGAATGACGTTCGAGGCGGTCTTCACTGCCACGGCGATTTCTTCGGGAATCGCGACGCTTGTGATGGCGTTCATCGCGAATCTTCCCGTGGCTCTCGCGCCGGGACTCGGCCTCAATGCGTTCTTCACTTTTTCCGTAGTCTTCGGAATGGGATGCTCTTGGCAATTCGCGCTCACGGCGGTTTTCGTGGAAGGCTTGATTTTCATTTTGCTTTCGATTTTCGGCGTGCGCGAGGCGATAATCAAATCAATTCCGACTTCGCTTAAAAAAGCGGTGGCCGCAGGAATCGGACTTTTCATCACGATCATCGGCTTGGCAAACGCGGGCATAATTTCCACGGAAACGGGCACGCTCATCGGCTTCGTCAATTTCACGATGGCGAACAAAGTGGCGATCGTCGCAATCATCGGACTCATTCTCACGATTGTGCTTTACGTGATGAAAGTGCCAGGCTCGATTTTGATCGCAATCATAATCACCACGATTATCGGAATTCCGTTCGGCGTGACAAGCGTTCCGTCAAACTGGAAGCCTTTTTCCGCTCCGTCCTCGCCGCTGCTTTTCCAATTCGCGTTCGGCGAAGCGTTTTCTTCAAGCGCGATGATTTTGAAATTCATCGTCGTGCTTTTCACATTTTTGTTCACCGACATTTTCGACACAATCGGAACTTTGCTCGGCGTGGCTGAACAGGGCAATCTCAAAGACGAAACCGGAAACGTCAAAAACGTCAAGGGCGCGTTGCTCGCAGATTCAGTGGGAACGGTCGTCGGCGCGTGCCTCGGAACTTCCACAGTCACTTCGTTTGTGGAATCTACTTCCGGCGTGGCGGCTGGCGCGCGCACCGGCCTTGCATCCGTGGTGACCGGCGTGCTCTTTCTGCTCTCGCTTTTCCTCACTCCGCTTTTCGCGCTCATTCCTGCGGCGGCGACAGCTCCGGCTTTGATTTTCGTCGGATTCCTGATGATGAAGTCCGTCACGGAAATTGATTTCGGCGACCCGACAGAAGGAATCCCCGCGTTTATCACGATTATGGTGATGCCGTTCTCTTATTCAATTTCAAAAGGAATCGCGTGGGGAATGATTTCCTACGTCATCACAAAATGCGCCGGAAAAAAGACAAAAGACATTACGGTCGTGACTTGGATTTTGGCGGCGGTTTTCGTGGCCGACATGATTTTCGAAGCAGTAAAATAAAAGCCATTTTGTAGAACGAAGTTTTCCTGTGCCGGGCTACGCCTTGCACGGGAAAACGCACAAGCCGCGCGAGGCTCGAAAAGGACGGCGCGTACATACGCCAAGTCCTGCTCGACGGAATAAAGCAGGCCCGTGAAATGGCGCAGTCCACGCTCGAGGAAGTCCGCGCCGCAATGGGCATGGCGATTTGAGCGCGAAGCGCGCG
>CAZZFL010000164.1:0-2963 GCA_964653395.1 uncultured Treponema sp.
TTTTCTGCGAGGACATCGAGCGCGTTCGCTTGCGAAGAACGTCACGGATTTAAATTGCACGGGTGGCATGAATTGCGTGAGGGATGTGCAAATCGCGAAAGCGATGAGTAAAATAATTTCCGCTCATGCAAACGCTAGCAACGGCGTATGCGCAAATCGCAAAAGCGATGAGTAAAATAATTTCCGCTCATGCAAACGCCGGCAACGGCGTATGCGCAGGGCGCGCGAAGCGCGTTCCTGACGACGCACGAAGCGGCGGCAGGAACGGAGTGGAAACGTGTCCCAGAGCAGCCCGCTATGTAAATTAAAGATTTGCATAGTGGGCACGCCAAACAATTGGAATGAAAAATGAAACGCGTTTATATTTTTTTTGTGGCATTCCTTTTTTGCCCGATTTTGTTTTCTGCTTCACTCAATTTTTGTGATCAAAAAAATTCTGATGTGGAAGTGCAAGAGCAATCAAATTTGGAATTTCGTCAACTTTCTATAAATGAAGAATTTTATATTTTTTGCAAGGCGTATCCGTTCGCGGAATTTGAATTGGAATACGACGATGAAGTTGACGATATGAAACTTTCGGTAACTTCATTCGGCAAGACGACGATTCTTTATTATTGCGACGGACTGTATTTGCCAAAGGAAGAAATCCCGAATCGCGATCATTATTTGCCCGTGATTCACAATTATCAGCGCGTATTGCGTGATCCTGCGGATTTCACTGAAGAAGAAAAGCAACGGATTCGAAATTATGGTTCTGATGAAAATCGTCAAAATGGACCAGTTTCGTCTAAATTTATTTTTGATGCGATCTATGATTGTTGGACTCGGCATTCAAGTGAAACGCATTTGCGCAATATGACGCTTTGGGGAAAGCCGCTCAGCGTGAATCGCATGGTTGGCGAAATTGTGGATCGCGTGGAAGCGAAAGTGTATGAGCTGGGCGAAACGGATGCGGAAGTGGCGGAATTTTTGCGAACGCTTGGAAGATGCTGGGGATATAATTGGCGGCAAATTCGCGATGCTCCGACAAAATCGTTCCACAGCTACGGAATCGCGTTGGACATTTTGCCGCGTGGCTGGGAAAACAAAATCGTTTATTGGGGCTACGAAAAGCAAAAGGGCAACAAGGATTGGATGATGATTCCGCTCGAGGATCGCTGGTTGCCGCCTCCTGCCGTTGTGGAAGCCTTCGAGGACGAAGGCTTTATTTGGGGCGGCCGCTGGGACATTTGGGATAATATGCATTTTGAATATCATCCCGAACTTTTGCTCGCTTCAAAAATTTACGAAACGATGTGAATGGAAAAATGCGCTGAAATGTCGCGCGAATTTTGGCTTTGAAAAAAATGTGATTGTTGCGTTGACTTTTGCGCCGAATTTTCTGCTTTTAAAATGGAGTGAAAAAATGAGTTCGTTGAACGTAGTTTTACAAACGATAATTTTTACGGCTCTGATTTTGATTTTTTATCGCGCGTTTCCATTTTTGATTTTTTCCAAACGTGAAGTTCCAGTTGCGCTCAGGTTTGTGGAAAAATCTTTGCCGCCGCTTATCATCGCAGTGCTTCTCGTCTATTGTTTCAAGGATTTGAATTTTGCCGAGCGACCGTTCGGTGCGCCGAATTTCATCGCGCTTGTCGCCGTGATTTTTCTTCATCTTTGGAAAAAGAATTCGATGATTTCGATTTTCGGCGGAACGATTCTGTTTATGATTTTGAGTCGAGTGATGTAGCGCAAAAAGAAAATTCGTGCTATAATTTCGCCATGAAAAATTTTGAAAAATTCGGAATCGCTGTTCCGGAAATTCTTTTGCCGAAAAAAATCGAGACGGAAACTTGGGCGGTCGTGGCGTGCGATCAGTACACGCAGGATCGCGAATATTGGACGCAAGCCGAAAAAATTTGCGCTGGAAAAAATTCCACGCTGAATCTGATTTTGCCCGAAGTGTATTTGAACGATGCGGACAAGAGCGAGCGCATCACGAAAATAAAATCCACGATGACGCAATATTTGCGGCAAGGCGTTTTCGCCGAAGCGCAAAGGCAAATGGTCTATGTCGAGCGAACGACTTCCTACGGCCGCACAAGGAAAGGACTCGTAGTCGCGCTGGATTTGGACTGCTACGAATGGAAGCCGTTTTCTTCCGCGCTTGTCCGTGCGACCGAGGCGACGATTTTGGAACGCATTCCGCCGCGCATGGAAATCCGCAGAAACGCGCCGCTTGAAACTCCGCACATAATGCTTTTGGCGAACGACCGCCATCATATTCTAATCGAGTCGCTTGGCGAAAAAATAAAAGCGCGTTCCGATTCCCCGATTTATTCGGGCCGCCTGATGCAGGAAGGCGGAAGCATAAAAGGCTGGGCGGTGAAATGCGAAGCGGATTTGGATTTCGTGAACGACGCGCTCGAAAAACTTTACGACGAATGCGCCGATGAAAAAGGCACGTTCCTTTTTGCCGTGGGCGACGGAAACCATTCGCTTGCCACCGCGAAATCAGTTTGGGAGGAGCACAAAAAAAATCTCTTGCAAAACGGCGCGAGCGACGAGGAAATCGCGCGAAGCCCCGTGCGCTACGCGCTTTTGGAAATCGTGAATCTTTACGACGAAGGCTTGACGTTCGAGCCGATTCACCGAGTGATTTTCAATTCCGACGCGAACTTGATGATTGAATTTCTGCAAAAAAATTTGGGCGGCGAAAAAAAGGAAATCGCGGACGCGGCGAGCCTCAAGCGAAGCGTGAAAAATTCCACGGCGAATTTCGGATTCGCGTTCATGGAAAACGGCAGGAAAAAATTCGTCCTGCTTGAAACGCAAATAAAAGATTTGGCGGTGAGCCGCTTGCAGCCCGCGCTGGACGAATTCTTGAAAACGCAAAATGAAGCCAGCATCGACTACATTCACGGAGCGCAGGAAATTTTCGCGCTCGCCGAAAAAAGCGCGGCCGTTGGCGTTTTGCTTCCGCC
>CAZZFL010000165.1:0-2950 GCA_964653395.1 uncultured Treponema sp.
TATTTTAAATATTCCCTAAAATCAACATTGTAGAAAATTGGAATGAAGACGAAGAAATTTACATGCGCTTCTCCGCATTTTAACAAATTTCAATTTTCGCTTTTTCCAATATTTTCCAAAACTACATTTCGTTGTGCTCGAGCCGCCACGCAATCGCGCGCTTTAAATAATGAATGTACGCCGGATCTTTGCACATATTTTTTCCTTCGGCATCGGAAAGTTTCGCCACCGGACCGTCGTTGCATTCCGTAACTTTCATCACGATGTTGAGCGGCGGCACTCGCGTATCGTTTGCGATGTAAGTTCCGATTCCGAAAGCCACGCGAACCTTGTCTTTGAATTCATTGTAAAGCCTCGTCGCCTTTTCAAAATTCAAACTGTCGCTGAACAAAAAAGTTTTCGTCCTCGGATCGATTCCGAGCGACTTGTAATGCGCGATGATTTTTTCCGCCCATTCATAAGGGTCGCCCGAATCATGCCGAACTCCGCTGAAAAGCGTGGCGTAAGTTTTACGGAAGTCGCGCAGAAAAACGTCCGTGCCCACGGTGTCCGTGAGCGCGATTCCGTTCAGCACGCCGTATTCCTGCACCCACGATTCAAGCATATACCAATTTGAATACGCCGGATTGTGCTTGCGATTTCCTTGGCCGACGCATTGAACGTATTCGTGCGCCATCGTGCCAATTGGTTTTACGCCGAGTTTTTTCGCGAGAAAGACATTGCTCGTGCCAATGAAATTGGAATCTTTAAAGCCGAATTTTTCTTGCGCCTCGATGAGTTCGCGAATCACGAATTCCTGCGCCTCGGCACTCAGACGGCGACGCATTCCGAATTCGGAAAAATTTCCGATCGTAAAAATTCCATTGACAAGATTTTTCGTCTTGGTTTTCGCGCGCTCAGTAAAATCCAAAAAAAGCGAATCGTAATCTTGCGTCATTCGAAAGTAAACTTCGTTCACAATCGCGAGCGTCGGAATTTCGTAGAACGAAGTGTTCAGCCACGTGCCCGAAGTTTCGATGGAAAGTCCGCGCCCGTCATCGCATTGCTCGATTTTGAATTCCTCGAAACGCGGATGCCACAGCCGCAAAAAATCAACGTAGTCGCGCTTTATCCATTCGATGTTTTTGAGATAATCAAGCTCGTCTTCGGAAAAGCGCAAGTCGCAGTACATTCGGATTTGCTCGCGAATTTCCTGAATCATTTCAGGCGAAAATTCCACATCGTCATTTCGGCATTTGAAATTCCAAACCGTCATGTAGCTGGGAAATTGATGGTAGATTGCCTGTCCCATGCTGAACTTGTACATGTCCGTTTCGAGAAGGCTCGTTATGATTTGGCGCATTTTTCCTCCGTGAAAATTTCAATTTTCAGTTTGAACCATTCTTTCGCATTGCCATAAATTCTTTCAGGCAATTTTAACTCCTTTTGTAAAGACTTCGTTTTCAATCAAAGCGCGATTTTTTTTCCGCTTTTCAAAATTGCTGTGATTTCCTACGAGCAAATCCACGGGGCGTTTTTGATGCGGCATTATCGCAAGGCGCAATTTTTGTGTCGCCAAAAGAGGGCGCAACGAGCCATCCGGAATGACAACGCAAATGTCAAAGTCGCTTTCCGTGTTCGGCGTGCCATAAGCGAACGAGCCAAAAAGATAAATTGCCTTTGTGTCAATGCTGCTTCTTATCGCGTCAACCAAAATGTCGAGTTCCGCTTTTTCCTCCGAAGTCATAATTTAATTCTATCATTCTTTGCGGAGTTTTTCAATTGCTTTTTTTTTCGCGGTGGATTATAATAGAAGTATTGGCAATTTTCGTTTTGCGAAATTTGCAATCTTTCGCTTTGCAAAATCGCAATGGGCAAAAGAATTTTTTGGAGGGAATATGAAAGTTTTGGTTATCGGCGGCGCGGGATACATCGGAAGCCACGTCGTAAAGGAATTGATGAAGTGCGGTCATTCCGTCACTGTTTTCGACAATCTTTCGAGCGGCTTGCGTCAAAACCTGTTCAAGGAAAACGGTTTTATTCACGGCGACATTTTGATGAAAGAGCAGCTCGACGCGGCGTTCGCGAAAGGCTTCGACGCGTTCATTCATTTGGCGGCGTTCAAGGCGGCGGGCGAATCGATGATTGAGCCGGAAAAATATTCTTTGAACAACATCAACGGAACGCTCAACATTTTGAACAGCGCGGTCACTCATGGCTGCAAGCTGATGGTGTTTTCTTCGAGCGCGGCGGTTTTCGGCGAACCGCAATATTTGCCGATTGACGAGGCGCATCCGAAAAATCCCGAAAATTATTACGGCTTCACAAAACTCAAAATCGAAGAATTCATGGCGTGGTACGAAAAACTTCGCGGCCTCAAATTCGCTTCGCTCCGCTATTTCAACGCGGCGGGCTACGACGTGGACGGCGTTCTCTACGGCCTCGAGCAAAATCCCGCGAACTTGCTTCCAATCATAATGGAAGTGGCTTGCGGAATGCGGCCGAAAATGAAAATCTTCGGAAACGACTACGACACGCGCGACGGAACTTGCATCCGCGACTACATTCACGTTTCGGATTTGGCGGTGGCGCATGTGAAAGCGTTGGAATACATCGCGAAAAATGGCGAAAGTCTCACGGTAAATTTGGGAAGCGAAAAAGGAACTACCGTCACCGAAATGGTGGATGCCGCGCGAAAAATCACGGGCAAGGAAATTCCTGCCGACTATGCCGAACGTCGTGCGGGCGATCCCGCGACTTTGGTGGCGAGCGCAAAATATGCCGCCGAAAAACTTGGCTGGAAAGCCGAGCACAGCGACATCGAAACTTTGCTCAAAACCACTTGGGACGCCTACAACAAATTTCTCAAGAAATAAATTTTGAATGTTTAAAGTTTGCGTCAAAAAAATGCTACACAAGCCTTCGGCTTGTTACCGAGTTTTTCACTCGCTTTTTTTGTGAAAAACTCGTG
>CAZZFL010000166.1:0-2933 GCA_964653395.1 uncultured Treponema sp.
TTTTTTCATGACTTTTGCACAAACGCGTTTCGCGACTTGCGCAGCACAAAAATTTTCGCTACAATTAATTATGCAAAATTACGCGCAATGGCTTTCCGCAAAAATCGAAGAAATCCAAAAAGAATTTTCTCGCACGGGAAAAAAGCCTTCGCTTCTTTTGCATGCGTGTTGCGCGCCGTGCTCTTCCTACGTTCTCGAATATTTGCGACGATTTTTTGAAATCACGATTTTCTATTATAATCCAAACATTCATCCGCAAGCCGAATACGCGCGAAGGCTGAACGAGCTAAAAAATTTTTTGCCAAAATTTTCTGCGGACGCGGACAACGAAAATTTCAATTTGGTGGAAGCCGAATATTTTCCAAAAGAATTTTTCGATGCCGTGCAAGCCGAACGCGACAATTTGCAAAACGAGCGCGAACGCGGAGAACGCTGCCGCCGCTGCTACAAATTGCGGATGGAACGCGCGTTCGATTTTGCGCAAAAAAATAAATTCTATTTTTTTACGACGACGCTTTCGATAAGCCCGCACAAGGACGCGCAAAAAATAAATGAAATCGGCGCGGAACTTGAAAAAAACAATTTGGAAAAAATCGCGCAAAGCAAAACGCGTGCGGAAAATATTTTGGAAAATCAAAACGAAAATTTTTCTTGCGAAAAAAATTCTTCATCTTTTAAAATCAATTCTCAAAATGTTGCCGAGAATTTTAGCGACGCGCAAGCGAAATCGGCTTCAGCGAAAATCGACGTTTCTTGCGAATTTGATTTTAAAGGAACAAAATATTTGTACGCGGATTTTAAAAAGCAAAACGGCTTCAAGCGCAGTTTGGAACTTTCAAAAAAATACGGATTGTATCGCCAAGATTATTGCGGCTGTATTTACTCAAAAGAAAATTTACGATAAAATAAAATCATGCGGGAAATCACGGAAAAGGCGAACCAAATTCGCGATGTCATAAATTACATCAAGGTTTTCAAAAACGCGCTTGCTGTAATCCACATCGACGACGAAATTGTCGGCTCGTCGCTTTTGCAAAGCCACATTCACGACATCAGTTTGATTCACGAAGCGGGAATAAAAGTAATCATCGTGCCGGGCGCGCGCGGTCAAATCAACGCCGCGCTTGAAGAGCAAAAAATTTCATGGCAAATAAAAAACGGCTTCCGCGTGATAGACGAGCGCGCGATGCCCGCAATAAAAACCGCGGCGTTCGATGTCGCCAACAACATCATGAACATTCTCGCCGGCGAGCATCTCACGGCGGTAATCGGAAATTGGGTCAAGGCGCGCGGAAAAGGAATCATCGACGGAACGGATTTTGGCAGCGCGGGCGAAATCGACAAAATCAAAATCGACGCGATCAAGCAAACTTTGGAAAACGGTTTCATTCCGATTTTTCCTTGCATCGGCTGGAACGATTTGGGAAAGCCGTACAATATTTCTTCCACGGAACTCGCGGCGCAAATTGCGATTCATCTCAAAGCCGAAAAACTTTTTTTCATTTTGCCGGACGCGCAAATTTCAAGAAAAGAATTTTCCTTGCCGAATGAAATTGCTTTGTCGCAAGAAGGAAATGTTCCCGCGATGAGCGTGGAAATTTTGTCAAAGATTTTGAAATCAAATTCGAATTCAGATTCCGAAAAAAATTCGCGCAAAGAAAAATTGCTGGCAATTTTCACGCTTGCAAAAAACGCCTGCGAAAACGGCGTTTCGCGAATTCACATTTTGGACGGAAATTCCGAAGGAATTTTGCCATGCGAAATTTTTTCCGCGATTGGAAGCGGCACGATGATTTTCAACGACGGCTACGGCGATTTACGTGCGATGCGCGACGATGACATTCCGTCCGTGCTTTCGCTGATGAGTCCGTTCGTAAAAAGCGGAATTCTTTTGCCGCGAAATTTCCAAGAATTAAAATCTCAATTATACAATTATATTGTATACAATGTAGATGGCGGAATCCACGCATGCGCCGCGCTCAAAAAATACGACGGCGACCAAATGGAAATTTATTCCGTCGCGGTGGACGAAGCGTACAGCAATATGGGCGTTGGCCCGAAAATGATAAATTTTTTGTTGGAAAAAGCCAAATCCTGCGGCGCAAAATCCGTGTTCATTTTGACAACGCAGACTGCGGATTGGTTCGAAAAATTGGGATTTGTCGCCGACGAAATTGATTCGATTCCGATAGAAAGAAAAAAAGTTTGGTCGGAAAAACGCGGCTCGAAAGTTTTTAGAATTTCATTTTAAAGGCGAAATTTTTCTCGTTGCAAATTCCTAAAAAAGTTTGACATTCAAATTCGGAATTTCGCCGCATTGCGCGCCATGATTTTGCTCGTGGTGCGAATGATGTTCGCCATGATGATTGCAATTTGCGCTGGAATTTTTTTGCAATCTTCCTTCCGCAAAAAGTTGAGCGGCATTGTCAGCCGCGCCTGAATTTCCGGCGTAGATTTCGATTTCCGCCGAGTTCAGCGCGGACACTGCGCCGCCGCCGATTCCGCCGCAAATGAGCGTGTCCGCTTTGCGCGCCTTCAGAAAATCCGCGAGCGCTTCGTGTCCCGCGCCGCCGACATCAACAATTTCCGAAGCAGAAATTTTTCCGTCCGCGATTTCATAAAATTTAAAAAATTTAGTGTGTCCAAAATGCTGGAAAATTTCTCCGCTTTCTTTTGAAAAACAAACCGCGACTTTCATTTTATTTTCCTCCGAAAAATTGTCCGAAATTTCTTCGCGACATTTTGGCCGCTTTTTTTATGATAACAAATTTTCCGCGCAAAATCAACATTCTTCTACGAAGCGTCGGGATATGCAAAAAAAAAACAGTGCGAATCAATTTCAAAAATACGCAAAACTTTCAAGTTCGCAGTTTTCTTGATTTTTATCTTTTTGGATTGTATACTTATTTGCAAGTGATTATATTTAAAAATTT
>CAZZFL010000167.1:0-2909 GCA_964653395.1 uncultured Treponema sp.
CCGCATTTTTTGCCGCCTGAAATTGGCGAGCGCATTCAAAAAATCTTCAAACATAGTGTTATGGCTTCCTTGAAAGCAAACTCACAGCGGCGAAAGGTGCAATGAAATAGTGGGCTTGAGCTGCTCGATTTTTTCAAAGTCGAATGAAATAATTTTGTCATTAACTGTGGCGTGTTCAATGCGCACGAAAATCAAAGGATTGATTTTATAACGAGTAACGATGTCCATTCCGCGCCCGGTAACATACATTTTTTCATCGAGCGGAAGAAAAACTTTTCCGTCAACAATTTTTCCGCCGAGCCGCGCGATTTCAGTTTTTGCAAAATCAATCGACCAAAGTTTTCTTGCGTTCTTTCCTGCCGTTCGAATTTCCGAACCTGAAAATCCCACGCTCGAATGCAATTTTTTTCCGAGAACGGGAATCAAAGTATTTCCCTTGAGCAAAATATATGCATTGATGAATTTAGCATCCACGACACTTTCAATTATTCGCTTGGAATTTTCTTCGTCAAGGTAATCGGCGAGTTTAAAATTATGTCCCATCATTTCAAAGACATTCGTCTTGCGATTGAAGATTTCTACAAAGGGCGCGTAATACGGATATTTCAATTTGAAGTCGTCGCCGACAAGAAGCTTCCCGTTGTCGTCATAAGACGGAATGTCCACTTCGTTTATTTTCGCCAGCTCTTCTTTGAACTCAATTCGAATTCCGATTTTCTCTTTGACGAAAACCGCGTCGATTGTGGAAGAGTCGCCGCATTGCACAAGCACGCAATCCGCCTTGTCATTGAAATAAATGTATCGAAACGAAGCTCCGTCACGTTTGTTTTTTATGCCGAACAAAGTGTTTGAAATTTTCGACGGAAGAAAACCCTTCGCATCCAAATCTTCAAATTTGTCAAGCTGCCAAAAATGCGCCAAAGTTTGCGCGATAAAACATTCCGTCAAAACGCTTGGCTGAAGCGCCATTTTCTTTTCAAACTGTTTTTTCAATTCACATAACGCGGCGGGCGACAAATTCAATTCCTTCCTGAATTCGTCAAACTTGGAATTCAATTCATCAAAATCATTTGCGGACTGGAAAAAATTTTTGTAAATCAAATTCAACTTTTTTATCGTCTTCATCGGAACAATCAATTCAAGCTTTTTCGATTTCAGATGATTCAAGAAAAATTCCGATATTTTTTCCTCATGTTCCAAAACTGTCATCTTACGCCTCGTAATTTCTGTGCAATGGCGAAAAGTCAATTTTCTCAAACAAGAATTCGTTGAGCGAATTCCGCGTGCGCTCAGGAAACTTCACCACTTCTTGAATTGCGCCGCCATTTTTTTTGTACGACTTGCAATTTTCTTCGGTCGCGATTATTTTTGAAACCAAGTCCAACAACTTTGTTTCGTCAAAGCGCAATTTTCGCGTAACGGGAATTTTTTTGAGCAACGACTTTGAAAGCAAAATTCCGCCGTCAAAAAATCTGTACCACATATAGCAATAACTTGAATTCAAAAGCGCGTAAAGCAAATTGAAAGATTTTTCGTTCTTCGCAAAAAGTGTGAAAAAGCCGGAACGTTTTTGCTGCATTTTCGAAGCGGAAATAAAATATCGCGCGGAAGTCGCCACGCAAATTGAAAATTCGTTTTCGGAGTCTGAAAGCAATTCTTCCAAATCAAAATAATTTTCAAGAATTCCAAACGCAAATTTTTCAAGCGACTTGAACGCTTTTATCGGGCGCGACAAATCCTGCCGAATTTCTCCAAGCGTAGATTCAAGAAATTTTTCATCGATGACTTTTTCGCGCTGTTCCGATTTGAAACGAATCAAATGGGAAAGTCTGAATCCTTGCGGAACGTTTTCTGATTTTCTGTGCAAATTGGAAATCGCAGCGCGCACTCCGTTCGCGTTGTTCGTGTTGAAGACGCCTTCTTTTTTTCCATTGAAAAGCGGACAAGGAACATTGTCGAAAGAAAAAATTTCTCCATAAAAACTTTCATTCAGTTTTTTTCGGAACATCGAAAATTTTTGTCCGACAATAAACGATTGAGGCGTTACAATCGTAACATTTTGTGCGAAGTCGCAGATTTTGGAAAAGAACGCGATGTACAAATCGGCGGCGCGCACCACGTCCGCTTCGTCCGAGTCAACGCGACAATTTGAAACATAAGGCGGATTTGAAATGACCGAAACATTTTGCGGAAAATCTTCCAGCAAAAGAAAATTGTCGCAAATTTTATGAATCCGATTTTCCACAATTCCGAAGCGAGAGCGTATTCGCGCCGAACAAATTTCCAAAGCGATTTCGTCATTGTCAAAAAGATAAATTCCGTTTTGAACGGCATTCTCAAGCGTTCCGTTTTTTTCAAGTTCTTCCAAAACGGCGACAATTAAATTTCCGCAGCCGCAGCCGACATCAGCAATCGCCGAAACATTTTCATTCTTGCAAAAAAGTCTCGCCATCAACGCGCTCACATCGCGCGGCGTGTAATACTTTCCGCATTCTTTTTTGTCGAATTTATTTTCGTATGCGAGTCCTGCTTCATAAAGCCTGCCGATTTCGTAAAAGTTGACAATTTTCTCGCTGAATTTTTGGATGCCTTCGCAAATCAAAAAATCGCACAGTTCGCGCCAAACATTTTTCAATCCATATTGTTCGATTCGGGCGATATAATTTTCCTGTGAAAAAGAAAAAACTGAATTTTCGTGCCGCGCGAAAACGTTTTTTTGAAAATCACTTTTTCTTACGACATTGCCTTGCACCCACATAAAATTTATTCTATCGACATTCTTCCAGTCTGTCAAGGATGAGAATTTTTTGAGCGTTCAAAACTTGTGTCGTCATTTTGCATTTCATCGCTTTGGATTTTGCCGTCGAAAATTTTTATGCAGCGGCGGCTCGCTTCGCCAATTCGCGGAT
>CAZZFL010000168.1:0-2881 GCA_964653395.1 uncultured Treponema sp.
AAGCCTGCGACGATCACGGAATTGCGATGGCGTTCACAGGAATCAGGCTTTTTCATCATTAAATTTATGGCATAAAATTTGGCAAAAAAAATCGACGGCAAACGCCGTCGATTTTTTTATAAGTCTATAATGCGAAAATTATTTTTCGTCTTCGGATTCTTTGTTGTTTAAAACTCCGTTTAAAATATTCGTGAGTTTTGAAGTGCCGCTTTGAATTTTTTCGGCGGCTTCGTCTTTCACAACTTCGGCTTTTTTCTTGGCGGCATTTTCCAATTCTTCCGCTTTCGCTCCGACCTTTCCTGAAATTTCTTCAGACTTCGCTCCAACCGTTTGGTTTAATTTTTCCCGCGCAAGATTTTCCAATTCTTCTGCCTTTGAATTCACATTGGTTTTTGCAGAATCAATTTTTTCGCTTGCGGATTCTTTCGCAGATTCCAACGCGCCGCTTGCTTTTTCTTTCACATCTTCTGCTTTTGCGGAAATATCGGAATTTTTTGAATTCGCCACAAGTTTTGAATGTGCGCTTTCATAACGTCCAGTCAAACGCCAATCCGAAAAACGTTGAAAAATCGAAAGCGTGACCGTCGCGCGTTCGGCATCGATATTCGCTTTCAACGATTCATAAGCCGAGATATTTGAAGCGTCTTTGTTTTTTGCGTCAGCTTCGATGCGGTTTACGAGTTGCTCAAAATGCGAAAGATAATTTTCTGAGGCGGTGTCGGCAAAGGCGAAATTCCCGACTGCGAAAATCGCAAGAAAAATCAAGAAAAATTTTTTCATCAAAAACTCCTGTGATGCGACGAAAGCATTTTGTTGATTTGCGTCGCAAGTTTTGCTATGGTTTGATTTGTGAACTGCTTTGTCAAATGCGTTTCCCATTTTTCAATATTTGCCGAATTTTACGATTTGTCATCTGAAAAACAAGAGATGAATTTCCATCGCACTTCCCAAAAATTTTTGTCATTATATCAAATTTTTTCAAGTTGTTCAAGCGAAAAATTTTAGCGGAAAAATCACTTGGCTTCGTTGTGCAGACATTGGTTACAACCGACAATCATCACATGTTTTTTTCCTTGCGTTCTGTTGAAAAGTCGCGAAACCAAATAGCCGTCTTGTGGAATGCTTTTTGCGCATACAGGACAAATTCGTTTTACCCCCGCCTTGCAAACGGGAAAACAATTCGGACAGCCGCTCACCGTGCATCGTTGGTCTGGAACATTCATAGGCCGATAAACTTTGCTGATTATGTTCTGGCCTTTTAAAAGGGGGGAGCCACAAATCGGACAATTCACAAGCGTGCTGCGCGACGAATTTTTTTCTGCAATTTTTTTTGATTTTGACTTTCGTCTGAAAAATGCAAAATATGAAAGCGCGAAAATTATTAGAAGAATTGCGGTGAACAAAAGAATAAATTCCATGAAATTATTGTAACTCAAAAACGCAATTTTTTCCAGCGAAATTCCTTGCGGCAAGGATCGTAGGGGCTGGCGAAGCCAGTTCCGAAGCGCAAGCGCAGGAATGGAGCGACAGCGCAACCCCGAAGAGCCTGTTTTTTGTGAAGCGAAGCGTAACAAAAGGCCGCCCAAATAATTAAAGCGCGAAACTCGACTATTGAAAAAAAATGAATTTTGTTTTACAATATTTTCATGCAAAAAATTATCGTTATTGGTTCGGGCGGACGCGAGCATGCGATTGCGTGGCGGCTTGCCCAAAGTGATTCGGTGGAAGAAATCTTGTGCGCGGTCGGAAACGGCGGCACTGTCAATGAAAAAAAATGTCGAAATGTTCCGCTTCCAAAATTTGAAACGGAAGGAAAAAATCCTTACATTGAAATCGCGAAAAAGGAAAAATGCACGCTCGCGGTAATCGGGCCGGAAGATCCGCTTGCCGAAGGTTTGGCGGATGAATTTTGGGCGGCGGGAATTCCGTGCGTCGGCGCGAAAAAGGCCGCGGCGCAACTCGAAGCCAGCAAAGATTTTGCGAAGGCGTTCATGAAAAAATACAATGTTGCAAGCGCGGCGAGCGAAACTTTTTGCGAGCAGGCGGCGGCTGAAAATTACATTAAAAATCATGGCGCGCCAATCGTGATAAAGGCCGACGGACTTGCGGCGGGAAAAGGCGTGGTCGTGGCGAAGACGCTCGAGCAGGCTCTCGCGGCGGTGGACGACATTATGAATTCCGGGCGAGTGGGAAACGCCGGAAAAAAAATTGTCGTGGAAAATTATCTTTCGGGAATCGAAATGTCGGTTTTGGCGGCGGTGAGCGTCGATGAGAATTCCATCAAAAATGGCAAGGCGACGATTCTTCCGTTTTTGCCGGCACGCGACCACAAACGTTTGAACGACGGCGCGAAAGGTCCGAACACTGGCGGCATGGGCGCGGTGTGCCCCCTCCCCGACGTGACGCCTGAAATTATGAAGCTGTTCGAAGAAAATATTTTGCGTCCGACTTTGGACGGTTTGATTGCGGAAAAATTCGACTATCGCGGATTCATTTTTTTCGGCGTGATGATAACTCAAGATGGACCGAAACTTTTGGAATACAATGTTCGGCTCGGCGACCCCGAAACTCAAGCCGTGCTTCCGCTCATGGATTTTGATTTTGCGGAAATGTGCCAGGCGATTGCGAATGGAAATTTGAACGAATTTAAATTGAAATGGAAAAATGAATTCGCTGTCGCTCCGGTCGTAGTTTCAGGCGGATATCCGGGCGCGTATAAAAAAAATGTTCCGATTTTCATCGACGAAAACATCTTGCAAAAAAAAGGCGCGAAAATTTTCGTGGCCGGCGCAATCGAAGAACGACGTGGCGCGGACTTTTCCGAAGATTCGTCCAAAGCCAAAATGGTGACAAGCGGCGGACGCGTGCTCGCAGTTTGCAC
>CAZZFL010000169.1:0-2875 GCA_964653395.1 uncultured Treponema sp.
GTTGAAATGCGGCGCGAAAATCCGATGTGCTCGATTTTGATTCCGGGCTTCGTATGCTCGAGCGTCACTTCGTAGATGCCCGCTGCGAGTTTTACAAGTCCAAGCAAAATGCCCACGGTTTTTCCTTCGGTCGTGCGGCAGTCAAGGCTGAGCGCGTCGTGCCCGTCGATTTTCAAGTTGCACACCGACTGCGAGACAGTGCCGTCGCTCGGCTTGGAATACAACGCCAAAAAATTGTACACGCCTTCTTCGCGAATTTTTATGCGGCTTTTCGTCTCGCCGTTTTTCATGAATTTGAAATTTTCTTCTACGGCGGGAGTTCCGTCGTTCGCTTCGGAAATTGTAGGCGTAAAAGAAATTATGTCGTCGAGCGAACGAAGCGGCCGTTTTGCCACGAGAGAATTCTGCAAAAAATTCAAAACGTCCTTTGCGCAAATCTGAAGTTGCGCGCGAGTGAGCGTGCCTTGCTTGAGCGCGGCTTTTACATTGTCGCTGTTTCCGTCTTTTTCCGCCTTGTCATTTTCGACAATCATGTAAACGTCGTTTCGAGCGCGAACCATTTGCGCCACATTTTCTTCGCTGGATTCTCCGCCCGTCACGCAATCGTTCATCGTGGCCCACCAGTCCGTCATCACGAGTCCTTCGTAATTCCATTCGCCGCGCAAAATCGTCGTGTTCAAATCGAAATTTGATGCCGCCTGAATTCCGTTTATCAAATTGTAACTTGACATAATTGAACGCACGTCGCTTTCTTTCACCGCCATCTCGAACGCCTTCAAATAAATTTCGCGCAACGCCCGTTCCGAAACAATTGAATTATTTTTGCGCCTTGAAGTTTCGCGATTGTTCGCGGCAAAATGTTTTATCGTGGCGTGTGCGTCGCTCGAAGAAATTCCTCGAATTGTGGCGAGCGTCATTATTCCAGTCAAAAGCGGATCTTCCGAAAAATATTCGAAGTTGCGGCCGCCGAGCGGATTTCTGTGAATGTTGATTCCCGGTCCCAAAATCGTGTCCACTTCATTCGCGCGAATTTCTTCGCCTTCAAATCGCATCAGTTCTTCCACCAAATTCGGATTCCATGTGCATGCGAGCAAAGTTCCGATCGGCATGAGCGACGCTTCTTTACCCGTGTCCATTCGAACGCCGGAAGGTCCGTCCGCGCAAGATGCCACGGGAACGCCGTATTCGTAAAGCGCGTGGCTCACTCCGCCGAAAGCCGATGCCACTCCCGCCGTGACTTTTCGG
Source organism: uncultured Treponema sp. (assembly GCA_964653395.1). GTDB lineage: Bacteria > Spirochaetota > Spirochaetia > Treponematales > Treponemataceae > Treponema_D. The sequence continues at coordinate 1,246 of CAZZFL010000169.1, forward strand.
CTCGCCATTCCTTCGCCGCGCGCGAGAGTCGCCAATTCTTCGTCGGTAAGTTGCGCGACAAATTCATCGAGCGAATTTTTTCCAGAAAGAATGTCGGCGAATTTTATTCCGACATTTCCCGTGAACGAAATTTCCTTCGGCGAATTTTCTTCTATTCTCTTCGCAAGGTCGTATTCCCTACGCGGCGCGTCTTCCCATTCGATTTTATAATTTCCATTGTCAAGTTTTTCGCCCACTTTTATTCGCTTGAACGAATCGATTGGAGCGAGCGCGGAATTCAATTTTTCCACGACGATTTGATTTTCAAGAAAAACAAAATCGCTTGCGGCAAATAAAATTTTTTGCGCGCTTGAAACATCCGTTCCGCCATAGAAAAAATATTCGCCCGCCTCGAGCACGCGGCAGAATTTATTTCCGCTTGCGCCAGAGTCGTCGTAAGAAGCGAGCGAGTCGATTTCAAACGAAAGCGAAATTATCTCTTCCTCTCCGGCCTGCAAAATCGAAGTTTTTTTGAACGCCGCCAAAACTCGCGCCGCCTTTCCCAATTTTCCTTGCGGCGCTTCGGCGTAAATTTGAACGACTTCTTTTCCGGCGACGCTTCCGATATTTTTTACGCGCGATGAAATCGAAATTTTTTTGCCGTCGAATTTCGCATTAAAAAATTCCACGCTGAATTTCGTGTACGAAAGTCCAAATCCAAACGGATACAAAATTTTTTCCCGGGCGAACGTATTGAAAAATCTGTAGCCAACAAAAATGTCCTCGCAATAAAAACTTTCGAGCGACGCCGCGAAATCTTTTGTGGAAGGATAATCGTCAATCGAACGCGCGATTGTGTCGGAAAGTTTTCCGCTCGGATTCGCCTTGCCAAGCAAAATGTTCGCCGTAGCGCGTCCGGCTTCTTGTCCGCCTTGCCACGCCAAAACGATCGCAGTGATGTGGCCGAGAAATTCTTTTTCTTGCGTCCACGCCATGTCGATGATTCCGCAAGTGTTGAAGACGAGCACGACTTTTTCGAACGCGGCGCAAATATTTTTTATGTTTTGAATTTCGTCGTCGGTGAGAAAATACGAGCCTTTTTGCGAAACCAAATCTTTGTCTTCGCCAGCGTTGCGCGTGATTACGACCACGGCTTTTTTAGAAATTGTAGCCGCTTCAAGCGCGAGTTCCTTTGTGACCGGCATTTCTTTTTGGCAAAAAGGTTCCGCCGCCCAGCCGCCGCCTCCGTTGTCGAACGGATTTTCCTTTATCCATTTAGCGTAAATTTTCAAAAGTGCGGAATTCGCATTGGAAAGATTTTCAATTAAATTCGTGGAATAAGGCGCGTGCACCGAGCCGCCCGAACCAAGCCCGCATTTCAAAAAGTCGAATTGTCCTCTGCCAAAAACGCTCACGCATTCATCTGCGCCAAGCGGAAGTGTCTCGCGCTCGTTTTTCAAAAGGACGATTCCTTCTTCCGCCGCCTCGAGAATTTTTTGTGCGAATGTCATAATCTCTCCGGATTTTTCAAAAATAAAATTTTATGCCGAGTTTGTTTTTCGTTTCAATTAAAAATGAAATTTCATTTTAGGATTTTCATCATACAGAAAAAAATGAAATTGTGCAAGAAGAATGTTGCGGGAAAATATGC
>CAZZFL010000170.1:0-2864 GCA_964653395.1 uncultured Treponema sp.
CGCGGCCGGCGCTGTCGTCCAGCCGATTTTCATTGGCGGAAACAGAAAATACGGCATGGGCAAAGGCGAGCCGATGTGGAAAGTGAATCCAGTCGAACAGTACAAATATGAATTCAAAGTTTTGGAAAAAATCGATGTCGAAAAATATTCAACATTGGGCGAAACGCTCGCCGCAAAACATTTGACGGAAGATATGCGCGCCGCGCTTGAAACGCATTGCAAAGAAAATTAGATTCCGAACTTTCCATTGAAAATCAATTTTAAATCGAGTTTTTCATTTTGCAAAAATCAAATTTTATCGACGCAACAATTCAAATTTTTTTTTAAATAAAATTCAATTTCCGAATCGCTTTAACTTTAAATCGACTAAAATAAAATTTAAAAAAACAATGAGCCGCGCTTCGCGCGGCTCACTGTTTTTGCCTTGTCATTCGACTTCGCGCTTTCAATTCTATGAAATCAATTTGTTCAATTTTTTCACGAAGTCGGCTGGATCTTTGATTTCGCTTCCGCCAAGCAGCAAAGCCTGATCGAGCAAAACCGTGGAAACGTCCGCGATGAATTCCTCGTCGTCGCTGGCTTTGAGTTTTTGCAAAATCGCGTGATCGCCGTTCACTTCCAAAATCGGCTTCACTTCGCTGAATCCGCCTTGTCCCATCGCCTTCATCATCCGTTCCATTTGCAGGCTCGGATCGTTTTCATCGATGACGATGCAAGACGGACTGTCCGTAAGGCGATTGGAAAGTTTCACGTCCTTGACGCGCTCGCCCAAAGCCTTTTTGATTTTTTCCACGACGGACTTGAATTCCTTTTCCTTTTTTTCGGCTTCTTTTTTGTCCACGCCGAGTTCTTCGTCGCTGCCCGCGCGGTTCACGGCCTTGAGTTCAAAATCCTTGTATTTGCCGTAGCCGGGAATCACGATTTCGTCGATGTCGCCGTCGAGAATCAAAACCTCGAAGCCTTTTTTCGTGTACGCTTCAAGCAAAGGCGATTTTCGCAAATTGTCTTCGTCGCCGCCGGTGATGTAATAAATCGCCTTTTGCTCGCTTTTCATTCGCTGAACATAATCGGCAAAGCTCGTCCAATTTTCCGCGCCTGTGCCGCTCGCGTCCGTGCTTTTGAATCGAACGATTTCCGCAATTTCGTCGCGATTGGCGTAGTCGCCGTACAAGCCTTCTTTCATCGGGCGATTGTAATTTTTGACGAACGTGTTCCATTTTTCGATCGCCTTTTTTTCTTCGTCGGAAGGATTTTCCGCCTTGCGCGCCTTGTCTGCGGCCTCGCCCATTTTCTTGAATTCGCCGAGCAATTTTTTTACGGACGCAGTTCGAATCGTTTCAAGAATTCGATTTTGCTGCAAAATTTCGCGGCTCACGTTCAGCGGCAAATCTTCGCTGTCGATGATTCCTCGCACGAAACGCAAATACGCCGGCAAAAGTTCGCGATCGTCGTCAGTGATGAAAACGCGCTTGACATAAAGTTTCACGCCGCTTTTATAGTCCGCCTGATACATATCGAACGGCGCGTTCTGCGGAATGAAAAAAAGCGTGGTGTATTCCTGCGTGCCTTCTGCGTGCGTGTGAATGTAGTGGAGCGGATTTTGGCCGTCGTGCCCGAACGTCTTGTAGAATTCATTGTAGTCGTCTTCCTTCAATTCGGACTTTGAACGCTTCCAAAGCGCGGACGCCGAATTCACTTGATCGACTTTTTTTTCTGTGGAAGTCACATTGCCTTTGTCGTCATATTTGTTTTGCTCGTAGTGAAGATAAATCGGGAACGCGATGTGGTCGCTGTAACGCTTCACCAATTCTTCGATTTTCCAGCGGCTGGCGTATTCTTTGCTTTCGTCATTGAGCGACATTTCCACCACCGAGCCTGTCAAATCCAAATTGTCAAATCCGTATTTTTTGGCGATTTCGCTTTCGGCGGCGATTTCTTCTATTTGATAAGAATTCGTTCCGTCGCTGGACCAATGGAAAATTTTCTTTTCGGCATCGCCGGCGCGTCGCGTGTACACGTCGATTTTTTTGGCGGCCATAAACGCGCTGTAAAATCCCACGCCGAATTGTCCAATCAAATTGGAATCGCCGGACGCTTTTTCCGCATCCAATTTTTCAATGAAAGCCTTCGTTCCGCTGCGCGCGATCGTTCCCAAATTGTTCGTGAGATCGTCGACGTTCATTCCGATGCCCGAATCTTGCACCGCAAGCACGGCCGCCTTTTCGTCGAACGTGATGTCAATTCTCGGCTCGAATTTTATTTCCTTGTAAACGTCGTCGCTCACCGTCAAATATTTGAGCTTGTCCAAAGCGTCGCTCGCGTTCGATACAATTTCGCGAAGGAAAATATCCTTGTTGGAATACATCGAATGAATTATCAATTTTAAAAGTTGATTCACTTCCGTCTGAAATTGGTATGTCGCCATTTTTGCCCTCGTTTAAAATAAAATCGACATTCAAAGACGGCACGAAAAAAAAATGCGCCATCTTCAATTTTGAGTTGTCGTTATTTTTTAAATATAATGAAATGCGCGGAAAAAGGCAAGAAGAAAATTGCGAAGACAAAATCCGAATTTTACATTTCAGTATCATTTGGGCGGCTTTTTGCGATAAATCGCAAAAAACAGGCTTTTCGGGGTTGCGTACGCACTTCGTGCTACCTCCATTCCTACGCGCGCACTTCGCGCGCTCTTCGGAACTGGCTTCGCCAGCCCCTACAATCCTTGCCGCAAAAAATTCGAAAATAAAAAAAACAGGCGGCGCAAAATTCGCGCCGCCTGTTTCGTTCAATTTGAAAATGAAGTTCGCGTCAATTTTATTTGCGCTTGAGATATTTGATGCTGTCGAGCGCGACGGCCGCGATGA
>CAZZFL010000171.1:0-2829 GCA_964653395.1 uncultured Treponema sp.
GACGTGAAGCGGATTTGTCTTTTCAGATTTTCGCAAATTGAAAACTGAAAAACAAGTCCGCGTTCATTTTAAACGCTTTACAAAATTTCCTTTTTTTGCTATAATTTTTTTGCTATGAAAATCACTTCGGTTTGCTTAAGTCCTACGATTCAGAGAACTGTTTCGTTCAAGACTTTCATTTTGAACAAAGTCAATCGCTCGGAACGATACGGCGTGTGGGCTTCCGGCAAGGCCGTGAATGCCGCCCGCGTTTTGAATCAACTCGAACAAGGCTGCGTGCGCGTCGTTTGTCCGCTCGGCGAAGAAAATTATCGCCGCTTTACTGAATTTGCGGAACGCGACATTTTGCTTTTGAGTTCCGTCATAATTCCGGGAAACACTCGCGAATGTTGGACGGTTTTGGATTCCACGGCGCACACGACGACCGAACTTGTGGTGGGCGAGCCGGTTTTGGAAAAATTGCCGGAAAGCAAAGTCGAAGAATTCATCGATGCTGTCGCAGAAAGTCTTTCGGATTCCGACGCGCTTTTGCTCGCTGGCAGCCGCCCGGAAATTTGGCCCGACGATTTTTTCACGCGAATTTGCCAAATGGCCGCCGAGCAAAATAAAATCACTTTGGTGGATTTTTGGGGCGAAGATTTGAAACACGCGCTCAAAACTTGCGCGCCTTCAATCATCAAAATAAACGAAGAAGAATTCTTTTCCACGTTCGGCGGAAAGGGCGGAGCGACAGGCTTGAAAACCGCGCTTGTTTCCGCGAGCAAAAAACATGATTCGATTTTCATAGTGACGCGCGGAGAAAAAAGCACGCTCGCCGCGCAAAAGGGAAAAGTGTTCGAAGCCGAAAGCGAAAAAAATCTGCGCATCGTGAACACGACCGCTTGCGGCGATGCTTTCGCGGGAGGATTTTTGTACGAGTTTATGAAGACCGGCGAAATCCAATCCGCGCTGGAAAAAGGAACTTGGTGCGCCGCGCGAAATTCGGAAAACGAATGCCCTGGCTCAATCCAATAATTTCGTAATTGCAATTTTATTTTTTATAGGAAAATTTATGTCAGACGAAAAACTTCAGACTTTGCGCCACAGCCTTTCGCATGTGATGGCGGAAGCGATTTTGCATTTGTTTCCCGACGTGAAATTCGCCATCGGACCTGCGATTGAAAATGGATTTTATTATGATTTTGAATTCGGCGAAAAGAAAATTTCCGAGGAAGATTTTCCGGCGATTGAAAAGGAAATGCGAAAAATTCTCGCCACGAATTCTGATTTTGTCCGCGAGGAAATTTCGCGCGAAGCGGCTTTGGAACGCTTCAAAAATCAGCCGTACAAAATCGAATTGATTCGAGATTTGCCCGAAGGCGAAACGATTTCGATTTTCACGCAGGACGGATTTTGCGATTTGTGCCGCGGCCCGCACGTTTCAAATACTCGCGACATCAACGCGCAAAGTTTCAAACTCGCAAAAATCGCGGGCGCGTATTGGCGCGGCGATTCTTCTCGTCCGATGCTCACTCGAGTTTATGCGTTCGCATTTGAAAAGCCGAACGATTTGAAAGAATATCTCAAGATGCTCGAAGAAGCCGAAAAACGCGACCATCGAAAATTGGGCGTGCAGATGGATTTGTTTCATTTGGACACGGAAGATCCGGGACAAATTTTTTGGCATCCGAACGGCTGGCAACTTTACGTTACGCTTCAAGATTATATGCGCCAAAAAGTCACGGCGGACGGATATCAAGAAGTGAACACGCCGGCGATAATGCCGCGTTCGCTTTGGGAACGCAGTGGACACTGGGGACATTATCAAAAAAATATGTTCATCACCGAAAGTGAAAAACGGATGTTCGCGGTGAAGCCGATGAATTGTCCAGGCGCGCTTGAGATTTTCAAAAGCCGCACTCGCAGCTACAAAGATTTGCCTTTGCGCCTTGCGGAATTCGGACACTGCGTCCGCAACGAACCCAGCGGCACTCTTCACGGAATCATGCGCGTTCGCGGATTTGTGCAGGACGACGCGCACATCATTTGCACCGAAGATCAAATCGAAAGCGAAGTGGAAAAATTTTGCCGACTTTTGATTGACGTTTACAAAGATTTCGGCTTTGAAAAAAATCTCATCGTAAAACTTTCCACGATGCCCGAAGATCATGTTGGCACGGAAGAAACTTGGCGGCAAGCGGAAAAAAAATTGGGCGCGGCTTGCAACGCCGCCGGAATGGAATACGAAATTCAGCCCGGCGAAGGCGCGTTCTACGGCCCGAAATTGGAATACACTTTGGTTGACGCGCTCGGCCGCCAGTGGCAGTGTGGCACGATGCAGTTGGATTACCATTTGCCCGGACCCGAAAGGCTCAACGCCGAATACGTGGGCGCGGACAATGCAAAGCACAATCCAGTGATGCTTCATCGCGCGGTGCTCGGCTCGATCGAACGCTTTTTGGGAATTCTCATTGAAAATTATGCTGGCGCGTTTCCGGCGTGGCTCGCCTTTGAGCAAGTGGCGGTCGTGCCGATTGCATCCACTTTTGACGACTACGCGAAAGAAGTGGACGCGACTTTGAAAGCGGCGGGCATCCGAAGCAACGCGTACTTGGACGACAGCAACATGAAAGCGAAAATCAAGCTCGTTTCCTCGGAACACAAAACGCCGTACATTCTCGTCGTCGGCAAAAACGAAATGGAAAGCAAAACTGTCGCCTGCCGTTTCCGTTTTTCAAGCGGCCTCGAACAGCGCACATTCCAATTGCAAGAATTCGTGGAATACGTCAAGGAAAAAAACGCGACGCATTTCAACGGAATTTAATTCGCGCGGAAAATTTCATGCCTCGA
>CAZZFL010000172.1:0-2824 GCA_964653395.1 uncultured Treponema sp.
ATGTCAATAGAAAAGGTGCGCGAATATTTTTCGCGTTTTGGAATTGAAGGCCGCATCCGCGAATTCGACGTTTCGAGCGCGACAGTTCCGCTTGCGGCCAAGGCTTTGGGCTGCGAGGAAGCGCGCATCGCGAAAACGCTTTCGTTCATGGCGGGCGAAAATCCAATCGTAATCGTCATGGCTGGCGACGCGCGCGTTGACAACAAAAAATACAAGGCGGCGTTTTCCACAAAGGCGAAAATGCTTTCTTTCGACGAGGCGGCGAATTTGGTCGGGCACGCGGTGGGCGGCGTCTGTCCTTTCGCGGTGAACGACGGCGTGAAAGTTTTTTTGGACGAATCGCTGAAAAGGTTCGAGACGGTTTTTCCCGCATGCGGCAGCGCGAACAGCGCGATCGAACTGACTATTCCCGAATTGGAAAAATACGCTTCGCAGCCAGTTCAATGGATTGACGTTACGAAAATTTGAATTTGGAATTTTAAAATGAACGCAATGGAAAACGATTTGATTTTTACGCGCGAGCACATTGTCAGCTCCGCGTTCATCGACAGCAGCGTCCGCCTCGGAATCGCGCAGGCGGCGCTTTTGGTGCAGGACAATTTGACGGAAAGTTTCGCGGCGATGGATTGCGACGGCGTCATCTATCGCGAGCGGCACAACGCCTTTTGGGTTTTCACGAAAACGAAAATCATTTTCATGCGCCGCCCGGCGTGGCGCGAAAAAATTTCGGCATCGACTTTTCCGGTGGACGCTTCGGGATTCCGCACGCACGTGAACACGATTTTCAAGGACGCAAACGGCGCGACGCTTCTCACGGCGAATCAGGAAGCCTGCGTCTTGAGCTTGGAAAATCACCGTCCGCTCCGGATTTCCAATTTGACTTATCCGAAAGAAAATTTTCCGCAGCCAGTTTTAAACGAGCCTTTCGAAAGAATTCCCGAAATAATTTCCGAGGAAAATTTTTCCTTCGAGCAGAAAATCAGAAGCGGGCAAATCGACATGTCGCGCCACATGAACAACATCGAATACATCCGCCTCGCGCTGAATGTTTTTGACGACGATTTTTTGCAGGCGAACGAAGTCGCGGAACTCGAAGTGCATTACACGGGCGAAAGCCGCGAAGGTCAAACGCTGCGAGTTTTCAGGCGCGACGAAAACGACGCGACGCTCGTCGCGATTCAAGAAAGCGAGCGGACTGTTTTTGAAATGAAAATAAAATTCGCGAAATGAATTTTTTGTCAAGGAAATTGACATTGAAAAATTGCTGTCGCGAAAAACGTGGAGGGAAAAATGAACGTCGGAATTCTCGGCGCGGGGCACATCGCCTCGACGATGGCGAAAACTTTGAACGCGATGAAAGGCGGCATAAAATGCCACGCCGTCGCTTCCCGCGATTTGGAACGCGCGAAAAATTTTGCGCGCGAGCACTGCATTCAAAAGGCTTACGGCTCTTACGAAGAACTTGCCGCCGATGATGACATAGACATAATTTACATCGCGACTCCGCATTCGCATCACGCAGAGCACGCGCGGCTTTGCATAGAGCGCGGCAAGGCCGTCTTGTGCGAAAAGGCTTTCGCGAAAAATGCCGCCGAAGCGAAAGGCGTTTTGGATTTTGCGAAGGAAAAAAACGTCTTGATTACCGAAGCGATTTGGACGCGCTACATGCCTTCGCGAAAAATGATTGACGAAATCGTCGCAAGTGGCATCGTCGGAAAAATCACATCGCTCACCGCGAACCTTCACTACAACATTTCGCATCACGAGCGCCTCGTGAATCCCGCGCTCGCGGGCGGAGCCTTGCTCGACGTCGGCGTGTACACATTGAATTTCGCGCTGATGCATTTCGGCGCGGAAATCGAACGGATCGAATCGAGCGCGGCTTTGACGAAAAGCGGCGTGGACGGCACAAACAGCGTCACGCTTTACTACAAGGACGGGCGCACGGCATTTCTCAATTCGGGAATGTTCTCGCGCAGCGACCGCAAGGGAATTTTTTTCGGCGAACGCGGATACATCGTCATCGAAAACATAAACAATCCGAACGCGATTTGCGTCTTTGACGGCAACGACAATTTGATAAAAAAAATCGAGCCGCCTTCGCAGATTTCAGGATACGAATACGAAGTGGAAGAAACCGTCGCCGCGTTGAATGCGGGAAAACTGGAGTGCGCTTCGATGCCGCATTCTGAAACGCTCCGCGTGATGGAAATGATGGACGCGCTTCGAAAGTCGTGGGGCGTGAAGTTTCCCGGCGAATGACGAAAAGCGGCTTCCGCGAATTTTCAAAGTTTTCCTTGTCTATTCGCATTTTTCGTGGTATATTATAAATCAACAGCGATTTAATTCGCGAAAAGCAAAAATTGTCGAAATGACAAAAGGAGTTTTTATGGGAAATTCGGCAAAATCAAAGTCAATCGGAAGATTGATCCTTCAGCTCGCTCTCGCATGCCTTTTGGCCGTGGGCGGCATTTGGGCTTTGCAGGGCGCGGGCGATTTCGGCGCGGCGGCGTTGAAGGGCATGCTTGGAAGTTGGGCGGGACTGATTTTCGGCGTGCTTGAATTGGTGGCAGGCGTGCTGCTTTTTTTGGAATGCTTCGTCGGCGACAAATTCGGCGCGTTCGACAACGTGCTCGGCTGGATAATAATGATTGTCTGGGCGGTCGCGATTGTCGTGGGAGACATCTTCAACGGCGACTTCAAGGATTTCTTGCCGTGGCTCTATGGCTTCGCAGGCCACATCATAGTGCTCGGCGCGCTTTGGTCGCTCAACGACTAAAAATGGCGGCCGCCTGAAAATCCGCGCAGGAGTTGCGCGGATTTT
>CAZZFL010000173.1:0-2821 GCA_964653395.1 uncultured Treponema sp.
CAAAACTCGCATATTGACCGCGATTTCTCACTTTGTCGCACAAATCAATTCGCTACAATTCCACGCATTCAATGTGCGCACCCAAAGCCTTGAGCCGTGGAATCAAACTTTCGTAGCCGCGCTCGATTTGGTAGACGTTGCTGATTCGGCTTTCGCCGTGCGCCACCATCGCCGCAATCACCATCGCCATTCCCGCGCGAACGTCGGGCGAAACGAGCTTTTCTCCGTGAAGCACGCACGGTCCGCTCACCACGGCGCGGTGCGGATCGCAAAGCGTGATTCGCGCTCCCATCGAAATCAATTTATCCACGAAGAACATTCGGCTTTCGAACATTTTTTCAAAAATCAAAACCGTGCCTTCCACCTGCGTGGCGAGCACAGTCATTATGCTTGTCAAATCCGGCGGAAATCCCGGCCACGGAGAATCGTCGATTTTGGGAATCATTCCGCCGAGATCGGAATTCACGCGCATTTCCTGCGGAGACGCCACTTCGAGCGAATTGCCGTTTATGTTCCATCGAATTCCGAGTTTTCCGAACGCGATTCGCAAAGGACGCATGTCGGCAGGATTTACGTTTTCAATCGTAATCGAGCCTTTTGTCGCCGCCGCCAATCCGATGAACGAACCGATTTCCATATAATCCGGCCCGATTGTAAAATCGCAGCCGTGCAATTTTTTCACGCCGTCAATGTAGAGAATGTTGCTGCCCGTTCCAGTGATTTTCGCGCCCATGGCGTTTAGCATTTTGCACAAATCCTGAACATGGGGCTCGCTCGCGGCATTCGTAATTGTCGTGCGACCTTGCGCGAGCACCGCCGCCATCAAAGCGTTTTCAGTCGCGGTAACGGAAGTTTCGTCGAGAAAAATGTCTTCGCCCACAAGTTTGTTCGCTGAAAATTCAAAACGGCTGTCGATGTCCACGCGCGCGCCCAATTCAGTGAGCGCCAAAAAATGAGTGTCCAGCCTGCGCCGCCCAATCACATCGCCTCCAGGCGGCATCATCAAAGCCTTGCCGGTGCGCGCGATGAGAGCGCCCGCGAACAAAATCGACGCGCGGATTTTTTTGGAAAGTTCTGCGGGAATCTCGCTTGAATCGATTTTTTGCGCCGTAACTTCCCAAACATGCTTTTCGACTTTTTTCACTTCCGCGCCGAGCGCGCGCAAAATGTCGAACATCACCGCCGCGTCCTCGATTTCAGGAATGTTGCGAAGCGTGATTTTTTCCGCCGTCAAAAGCGTGGCGGCAATGCAAGGAAGCGCGGCGTTTTTGTTTCCCGCCGCCGAAATTTTTCCCTTGATTGGAAAGCCGCCTTCAATTTGGTATTCGTGCATTTTTACATTGTAGCGAATTTTCGAAAGTTTGACTAGAGGAAAACACAAAGTTTAGATTGCGCACTATTTTAATTTCTGAATTTTTTTCATTCTAAAAAATTTCTTGAAATTCAAATTCGAAAATTTCCCCACCATTTCTTTAAAATGCAATCATCTCAATTTTACCTGAAAACCTATTCAACAAATTTTCATACTGTGCTATAATAGACGAATGCGATTTACTAGTACAAGAAACAAAAATTTGGACAGCGGATTTTTGAATGCGATTTTGGACGCGCTGCCGAGCGACGGCGGACTTTACGTTCCCGAAGGCAACGCAAGCTTGCGCCGCTGGATTTTATACACGAACGAACAGACGCCTTTTTCTTCGATTGCGGGCGCGCTCACGAGCGCGTGTTTGAACGATGAATTTTCTCCGATAATTTGCGAAACGATTGCGACGTACGCTTTTCCGTTTGAGCCAAAAGTAAAGCAGATCGATGAAAATCTTTTTACGCTCGAACTTTTCGACGGTCCGACGGGCTGCCATCGCGACTTCGGAATTTCGTATTTGGTTTCCTGCCTTGAGACGATTTCGATTTTGCAAGACAGAAAGCCGATTCTTCTTGACATCACCACTGGAAAGCACGGCGCGATTTTGAGCCATGTCATGCGCGAAAGGCAGAACATAAAATCAGTTTTGGTTTATCCGAAAGGACAATTGCGCGGACTTCGCGAAAATGATTTCGTTTGGAACGGAGGAAATATTTTTCCTGTGGAAGCGGACGGCGACGAGGAATTATGCCGGCGGCTCGTGCGAGAAATTTTTGCCGAGCGCGCGCTCGTGGAAAAATACACGCTCACGATTTCCACCACGGCGAACATTGGGCGACTTTTGCCACACGCGTTTTTTTACACGTATGCATTTTCGCGTCTCAAGAAAAAAGTTTCGGGCGACATATACTACGCGCTCGCTCCGGGAAATTACAGCAATTTGGTGGCAGGACTTTATAGTTGGCGGCTTTCGCTTCCGATGAGCGGACTTATCGTTCCGGCAAGCGGCGCGCTCAACGTGGACATTCAGGGCTATCCCGTGATTTCGGATTCGCTCGTGCCAAAGGAAAAACGCAAGCCGATTGATCCGAGCGTGCCTAGCAATCTTGAACGCCTCGAAGATTTTTTCGACGGATATTCGGCGATGATGAAAAGTTTCATTTATCCAGCGCGCGTTTCCGATGCCGAAGCCGAAAATGCCGCGAAAGAATTGTATAAAAAATATTCGCTCATTACGGACAGAGCTACGGCGCGCGCTTATGCCGCCGCAAAAAAAAGCGGCAATATGGAAGCCGGCTCGGGCGATGCCGTGGTTTTGATTCAGCGCGACCATCCAGTGTATTCGGCGGAATTTATCCAGCACACTTTGGGCGAAACAGTTTCCGCTCCGCAAAATGTTTTGGACGCGAAAAAGCCTTTTAAACTGGAACGCCCGCCGATAAAGACGCGCGAAGA
>CAZZFL010000174.1:0-2788 GCA_964653395.1 uncultured Treponema sp.
CTTGCAGTGAGCACGGACACGCCAAAGGCGGGCGGCTTGCGGCGGAATGCGGGGCTGCGAAAAAAATGAAAATTTCTTAAAAAAACATTTGACAAATCTTCCGCTATGCCTTAAAATATTATTAATAATATAATTCAGGAGGCCTAAAATGGCTAAGGTTGAACTCAAAGGGATTGGCAAAATCTACGACGGCAATGTCCGCGCGGTTACCAATCAGAACATCACGGTTGAAGACAAGGAATTCTGCGTATTCGTAGGACCTTCAGGATGCGGAAAGTCCACGACTCTTCGCATGGTCGCTGGTTTGGAAGACATTTCCGAAGGAAAGCTTTTCATCGACGGAAAGGAAATGAACAACGTTCCGCCGAAAGATCGCGACATCGCGATGGTTTTCCAGAACTATGCTTTGTATCCGCACATGAGCGTTTATGACAACATGGCGTTCGGATTGAAGATTCGCAAGATGGACAAAAAGGAAATCGATCGCCGCGTGCAGGAAGCCGCAAAGCAGCTTGACTTGGTGCAGTACCTCAACCGCAAGCCGAAGGCTCTTTCGGGCGGTCAGAGGCAGCGCGTCGCGGTCGGTCGCGCGATTGTCCGCAATCCGAAAGTCTTCCTTTTCGACGAGCCGCTTTCAAACTTGGACGCGAAGCTTCGCGTTACGATGCGCGCAGAAATCGCCGCATTGCACAACCGCTTGCAAGCCACGATGATTTACGTTACGCACGACCAGATTGAGGCGATGACGCTCGGCGACAAAATCGTCGTAATGAAGGACGGAAAAGTCCAGCAGATTGGTGCGCCGCTTTATCTCTACAACAACCCGATTAACAAATTCGTCGCGGGCTTCATTGGAACTCCGCCGATGAACTTCCTTACTGTGAAAGTCGTGGAGAAGGGCGGAAAGGTCGTAGTTGACGAAGGTTCGTTCACGATTGTTCCCACGGACGAGCAGCAGAAGCGTCTCAAGGCGTATGTCGGAAAGGACGTTTACTTCGGAATTCGCCCGGAGGATCTCACCTACAGCGAGAAGGCCGGCGAGAACGCGATGCAGATGAAGATTGTCAACAAAGAGCCTCTCGGCGCGGAAACTCACTTGTACCTTGCCACTGGCAAAGGACAGAACCTCATCGCGAAAACAACTGCCACGGCGTTGTTCCGCTTGGGCGAAACGGTTACGCTTGTTCCCAATATGGAAAAGGCGAAATTCTTCTCTACGGAAGAAGGCGAGGCCAACATCATCGAGGACATCAAAAAGGAATGGTAATCTGAATATTGGCAAAAAGTGTTTGGGCGATTCGCCCTGCTTTTTGCTTTAAGTATTCGATGCTATATGAAGGCTGGCAAATGGTGCGAACCATTGCCGGCTTTTTTTGTCAATTTGTTGTTTTTTCCGTGCTTGACTTTACTTCCTTTTTTTTATATAATTCACATCTTATGGAAAACGATTCAGTTCAAAAAAATTCTGTTCAGGTCGAAAACAAGATGGGCACGATGGGGGTGGGGCGGCTTTTGCTTTCGATGTCCGTGCCGATGATGCTCAGCATGCTCGTGCAGGCCTTGTACAATATAGTTGACAGCATTTTCGTCTCGCGGATTGACGAGGGCGCGCTCACGGCGGTGTCGCTCGCGTTTCCGTTTCAGACGCTGATGATTTCGGTTTGCGGAGGAACGGCGGTCGGAATAAACGCGCTTCTTTCCATGCGGCTCGGGCAGAAAAATCAGGACGCGGTGGACAAGACCGCGGTGAACGGAATCTTTCTCGCGCTTTGCGAGTACGCGCTTTTCGTGGTGGTTTGCCTGATTTTCGTCGATCCGTATTTGAAAAGCCAGACGCGAAATCCGCTCATCATCGAATACGGGCAGACGTATTTGCGCATTTGCATGCTTTCGGGATTCGGGCTTTTTTTCGGTTTCACGTCCGACCGGCTTTTGCAGTCAACGGGAAGAACTTTTTATGCGATGATAACGCAGCTCACAGGCGCGATAACGAACATCATTTTTGACCCGATTTTGATTTTCGGACTCGGACCTTTTCCGAAAATGGGAATCGCGGGCGCGGCGGTGGCGACGGTCGCGGGGCAGATTTTGGGAGCGTTCGTTTCGATTTGCTTGAATTTGCGAAAAAATATCGAAATCAATTTCCGCTTCAAGGGCTTTCGTCCCGACTTCGTCATCATTGGACAGATTTACAAAGTGGGGCTTCCTTCGATTGTCTTGCAGGCCGTTGGCTCGCTTACGACTTACGGAATGAATTTGATTTTGGGCACGTTCGAGGGAATCGCCGACACCGCCATCGCGGTCTACGGAGCGTATTTCAAGCTGAACAGCTTTGTCTTTATGCCGGTTTTCGGGTTGAACAACGGCATGGTGCCGATCGTCGCGTATAATTACGGAGCGCGGAATCCAAAGCGCATAACGAAGACGGTCGCGCTGAGCCTGATGTGCGCGTTTTTGATTATGAGCGTTGGAATGATTTTGTTCGAGACCGTTCCGGCCGCGCTGTTCTCGCTTTTCGACGCTTCCGAGCAGATGCTTTCGATTGGCGTGCCCGCGCTCAGGATCATCGCGCCGAGCTTTTTGGGGGCGGCGCTTTGCATCGTCCTCGGCTCGGTTTTTCAGGCGCTCGGCAACGCCGTGTATTCGATGATCGTTTCAATCGCGCGACAACTTTTCCTTTTGCTTCCGAGCGCGTACTTGCTTTCGCTTTCGGGCGTGATTCGCAACGTGTGGTGGTGCTTTGACATCGCGGAAGTGATTTCGCTCTTGCTTTCGCTGTTTTTCTTTT
>CAZZFL010000175.1:0-2782 GCA_964653395.1 uncultured Treponema sp.
TTTCGGAAATGCTGGTAACGCCGCTGTCCATTTCCCGCACATTGGAAGTGATGGTTACAAAAAACTATAAACAGACAGTTCAGTTATAAAAGTTTCATATTAATGTATATTTCAGAACCAAATTCTTTCAATTGTGAAGAACAAATCGCATCAAGTGCATCAAGAACTTCCGCATCTATTATTCTTGCATCTATGATTTTCTGCATTTGGCTATGAGTAAACGGCTTTAACAGAATTGATCCAGAACTAATAACTTTAAATCCTTCCGACTCAACAAGATTCTTTAAACTGTCAACATCAAATACATTGTGTTGCTGGAGTTTCTGATTTGTATCAGACAGTTGATGGACATCGGTAATGATTCCCATTTTCTTTGCTAAAAGTCGATGAAGCGAAAATGCGTTCGGCACACTCAAATAAACAACCGTGTCATTCTTTCGGCAAACACGAGCTATTGATTGCAAAAGCTGATGAGGATTTTCCACTTCGTGAAGCAAACATGCGCATATGACAATATCAAACTCCTTGCCTTCTAAAAGAGCAACCGCATCTTCAAAAAAACCTCTAATAACAGAAACATTCTTAAACTGAAGAGAGCGAGCCTTTGCGTTTTCATAGCAAGACAAAGCCGGTTCGACAACCGTAAATTTATAGCTATCATCATAGTCGATAAAAAGCGGTTGCAAACCACAACCTATTTCTAATACCCCCCCCCATACGCCATGATAATATTTATTTATCGTTTCTTTTACATATTTTCTTCTATATTTTTCCATAATGCGTTCAAAAGGATGGTCTGCAAATTGCTTTTCATAATTCTCTATATCTCTCATTTCCTGCCCCCTTTTAGTTAAAACAATCTTTATTTATAAATAACTAAAATACTCTTTTAATAAAATAAACTACATTTTTAAAATTCAAAATCCGAATCATTCAGAAATATCTTTTCCAAAATATTTTTCTGAAATCGCCGAAAGTCTTCCTTCTGCGCGAAGTTCTTCAATCGCCGAATTCAGAGCCAATCTCAAACTTTCATTTTCTTTTCCCTTGCGAATCGGAATTGCGATTTGCGAAGCGTCTTCCGTGAGCGCGACGATTTTCACTGGCGAATCAGGATGCGCTTTGAGATAATCCATGAAACTCACGTCGGCATTCAGCGTGGCGTGTGCGCGACCGTGTTCGACAAGCTGAATCGTTTCTTCGAGCGTGTCAATCGTGATGACGTTCGCGCCGTAACTTTCCGCCAAATCTGCGTAAGTGCTGCCGAGCGAATTCGTGGAAACTTTTCCTTTCAAATCTTCAAAAGATTTTATTTCCGAATTGTCGCTGCGCACAATGAGCGCGGTGTGAATGTAGCCGTAGGGAATGGAAAAATCGTATTTCCGCTCGCGCTCCGGAGTGATTTCCACGCCGTTCAACGCGATGTCGTAACGCTTCGAATCCATTCCCGCGAAAATTCCGTCCCATTCCACTTCCGCGAATTTTGCGCGAACGCCGAGTTTTTGGGCGATGGCTTTGCCCACTTCCACATCGAATCCGACAAGCTCGTCGTTTTCATCGTGATAAGTCCACGGCGACCAAACGCCTTCCATCGCAATCGTGATTTCTCCGCGCTTTTTAATTTGCTCGAGCAAATCAAGCGAAGATTTTTTTTGGCAGGAACAAACCGAAATTGCGGCGAGAAAAATTCCCGCGACGAAAATCAAATTCGAAAAACTTTTTTTCAATTTTTTCTCCTAATGAAAATTCAGCCGTGAAATTTAAATTTTGCGACCGAATTTTAAAGCGCGTTTCAATGAAAAAACGCACAGTGAATATCGAAGTTGCGACGCAACTTTAAATGAAAAAGCGCACGAAATTTTCGGCGGCTTTTTCACGATTAAAAATTTCAAGCAAAGCGCGAATTTGCCAAGCAAAAGGCGCGCATTTCAAGCGAATTTTATTCTACACTTTTTTAAAATAAAATTCTATCGATTTAAAATCGAATTTAAAAATTCTTTTGTCCGCGATTCTTTCGGCGACGAAAAAAATTCTTTGGTCGCGCCGCTTTCCACGATTTGGCCGTCTTCCATAAAAATAGTTTGCGTCGAAACGCTTTTTGCAAAATTCATTTCGTGCGTAACGACGACCATCGTAATTCCGTCTTCGGCGAGCGAGCGCATCACTTCAAGCACTTCGCCCGTGAGTTCAGGATCGAGCGCGCTGGTCGGCTCGTCGAAAAAAATTATTTCAGGATTGCAGGCAAGCGCGCGCGCAATCGCGAGCCGCTGCTGCTGGCCGCCCGAAAGTTCATGTGGATAATTTTTCATTTTTTCGGAAAGCCCCACCCGCTCCAAAACTTTTTTTCCAATTTCTTCGGCGGCATCTTTTTTCATTTTTCGCGCGACAGTCAAGCCGAGCGTAACATTGCCGAGCACATTTTTGTTTTGGAACAAATTGTAATTCTGAAAAACGAATCCAGTTTTTTGCCGAAAACGCCTTATGCTTTTTTTGTTCGCCGAATTCAAATTCAATTTAATTCCATCGAAATTCAAAATTCCTTCGTCAGCATTTTCCAAAAAATTCAGGCAGCGCAAAAGTGTCGTCTTTCCCGCGCCGCTCGGCCCGATGATTGCGATTACGTCGCCGCGCTTCACCGACAAATCGATTCCGTTTAAAATCAAATTCGCCCCGAAAGATTTTTTTACGCCTTGCGCTTGAAAAATGAAATCCGACATTTTCATTTCCTCACTTTGTCTTCGCCACGGAAGAATTCAACTTTCGTTCGCCAAAATGCTGGAGC
>CAZZFL010000176.1:0-2776 GCA_964653395.1 uncultured Treponema sp.
TGGCTTTTTGACGCTTGCTTTTGAATTGAATTTTGCGCGAAAAAATTTTGAAAACTCTTGACAAGTTTTTGAAAAAGCGGTATAAAAGTTGTTTTGAATTTGGCAACTTTTTTTTCTCACATCTTCTTGACTAAAAATCAACAATCGTTATAATTGAATTTGCGCTATGGCAGATGAAATTTTGCAGGCATACAATCTTATCAGGAGCGGAAATCCTTTCGAGGCAAAGTTGGTGCTTGAGCCGGCTTTGGTTTATGAATTGGACGACGGAGAAACTCTTTTTGCGATGGGTTGCTGCAATTTTTGGATTGATGCAAAAAAGCGCGCCGAGGAAATCGACGATTTTTTTGAACGCGGCGAAACTTACATAAACGAATGGAAATCATTTTTGATTTTTTTGAAGCGCGGAAAAAAAATTTTTGAGCGGACGATGTTCGCCGTGCGGACGGGAGTTTTTACGCTTGCGCTCGACTGCTACAATCGGGTTGCCGTGGAAAAAAATTCCGCGCAAAAGGCGGAAATCCAACGCAAGATTGGATTGTGCTACAAAAAATTGGGCGAATTTGAGATGGCTCGAAATTGCCTTGCGGAAGCGCTTTCTTTGAAAAACGACAGTGCGCCGATAATTGCCGAAGCCGCCGATTGCTACGCTTTGTG
This sequence comes from uncultured Treponema sp., assembly GCA_964653395.1. Taxonomy (GTDB): domain Bacteria; phylum Spirochaetota; class Spirochaetia; order Treponematales; family Treponemataceae; genus Treponema_D. The sequence continues at coordinate 658 of CAZZFL010000176.1, forward strand.
TTCGGAAGAACGGCAGGCGAAAGTTTTGTTCCGCGAGGCTTTTTTTGTGGACGCGCAGAAAATCGATTTGGAATTTTTGGATTCGGAATTGATAAAATGTCTTGTGCGGAATGTAATGGAAAAAGGTTTTTCCGGAACGGTGCTTTTGGAATGGATTCCGGTTTATGGGCAGCTTTTCGGGATTTTCACCGTGAAGCGTCGCCTCAAGCCGCAGGAAATCGCTCGGCTTAAAGGCGATGTCTACGCCGCTGAAATTGCGATGAAGGCTCCTTCATGCCAGACGGAGCTTCTCACGCCGAGGCTGATAAACCTTTATTTTTGGCTTATTGATTATTATGTTTCGGTAAAAGAGGACATAAAAAAGACGAACGAAATCCTTACAAGAATAAAAATTCTTGATACGGAAATATATGAAATGTATGTGAAATAATGTTTTTGTCCGTGTCGCAAAATTGTTGAGGCGGACGAATTGAGCGTTCTTGAAAAACGACTTGAAAAGCGAGCGTTTAAAATTGATGTCAAAATTTTAGACTTGAGGTTTTCGGCTGATTTTCTGCGATGCTTGATTTTAGGAAAGAAAGGACATCAAAATAGGAGAAAAAAATGTCTGAAGAATTGATTGAGAATGTACAGGCGAAACTTAAGGAAGAAGCATGGACGCGCTCCGCGATTGGAGGCGTTACGCCGAACGCCATTATGGATTTGTCGAAAATCGTGGACGAATCTTTTGCGCAGGACTGCGCCGCCCAAGTGCGCGACCTTTGCGACGAACATTTGTCGCATTCAAAAGACAGCATCAGCGCGCTTTACCTTTCGGGAATGATTGCATTGCGACAAGGCGCGATTGACAATTCGGCTTTGGTGAGTCTTGTGGATATTTTCAACAAGAACAAAAAAGAGCAGGTCGTGGTTGGCATTTGCAAGGCGATTTTGGAAGACGACGAGAACAATAAATTCGCGCTTCGCACTTTGGCCAATTGCTATCGCGAATCCAATAATGAAGAAATGTGGGCGCTTTACGAAAAGCTCGTCAAGATTGATTTTGAAGAAGCGGATATGGCGAAGGCTTTGGCGGAACGCGCGGAAAAACTTGGCGATTCCGACGATGCCGTAAACTTCTATAAAAAAGCTTTGCTGCGATATGTTTCGCTGAAAAATTTCGGCGCGACAAAAGAAGTTTGGACGAAACTCGTTTCGCTTGTTCCCGAAGAAATTGACTTTTTCCTTTTGGTTCAGCGAAAGATTGCCAAATCCATCAGCGAAGAAAAAAGCGCGAATTTGATGCAAGAACTTTATGAATGGTACAAGGAAAATCAAAAGTGGGAAACCGCGATTGACATTCTTAAATTGAATTTGCAGATTGATGCCAAAGACAATTGGGCGCGTCGCGAAATAGTTGAATGCTACAAAGGACTTTACGCCGGCAGAAACAATTTGGATGACTACATCGCTTCGAGCGATCTCACGCAGAATTTCCGAAATGTTTTTGAAGCCATCAGCGATTTTGAAAAGCATATCGCGTTCGACAAAAACAGTTATGTTTTCCATCGTTCGTGGGGCGTGGGAAAAATCGTCAAATCGCAAAACGATGTTCTCACAATCAATTTTGGAAAAAAAAGCGGCAAAAAGGAAATGGCTCTCAAGATGGCGGTGAACGCGCTCACGCCGCTAAAAAACGATCACATTTGGGTTTTGAAGGCGACGAAAAATCGCGAAGAGCTTGCGGCAATGGCGAAAAAAGACAAAAAGGAAATGCTCGCGCGAATCATAAAAAGTTTCGGCAACAGTTGCGATTTCAAGCGCATCAAGGCGGAACTCGTTCCTTCGATTTTGAGTGCAAGCGAATGGACGGCTTGGAACAACGCCGCAAAAAAAATCCTTGAGACGGATTCCACTTTCGGCGTGAATCCGAACGACATCACGCAGTACATTGTGCGCGACCATGAAATCAGCTATGAGGAAAAATATTCCAACGAGTTCAAGGCGCAAAAGCAATTCTTTGCCCGCGTGGACATCATAATGAAATTCATCAAGGATGAAAACACGGAAAAGGACAACGATTTGTTCAGCGACATGTACCAATATTTCATTGGCTTCATCAAGACAATCACGCACGCGA
>CAZZFL010000177.1:0-2751 GCA_964653395.1 uncultured Treponema sp.
GTTGTCAATTTTAACTTTGAGTTTGCGTTGCAAACTCGCCTATTTTTTGTCATTTTTCACTTCGTTGCGAAATGACTTTTTTGCGGACGAATTAAATTGAAATTTTCTTCGTCTGTGAAAATTAAGGAGAAAAACTTACAGGAGTTTTAAATGAAATTCGATGCCGAGAAATTTAAGAGCGCTCTTAAAGGAAGACTGAAGCAGCAATACGGAAAGGACATCGCCCATGCGAACAGCCACGATCTTTACGACGCCGTAGCCGCTTCCACGCGAGAATTCATTTTGGAAAATTGGATGGCCACACGCGCCGAATACGAAAAGAAGCCCGTGCGCCAAGTCTATTATTTGTCCGCGGAATTTTTGATGGGACGCGCGCTCAGCAACAATCTCATCAATATGGAAATCAAGGACGCGGTGAAAGATGTTCTCAAGGAAATGAACATCGACTACAATTTGGTGGAAGACCAAGAGCCGGACGCGGGTTTGGGCAACGGCGGCTTGGGTCGACTTGCCGCGTGTTTTTTGGACAGCCTCGCCACGTTGGATTATCCGGGACATGGCTACGGAATCCGCTACGAATACGGAATGTTCGAGCAGCACATTGAGGACGGCTACCAAGTCGAATATCCGGACAATTGGCTCGTCCATCGCGATCCGTGGGAAACCAAGCGCAGCGACCTTGCCGTGACAGTTCGATTTGGCGGAAACATTGTCTACGGAAAAACGCCCGACGGTCAGGCCAGCTACCATTTGGAAAACGCCGAAGAAGTGACTGCCACGCCTTATGACATGCCGATTGTCGGCTACGGAACGAACACCGTGAACACGTTGCGCCTTTGGGAAGCCACAAGTTCCAACGGATTTGACTTGCAGCTTTTCAACGACATGCAATACAATCGCGCCGTGGAACGCCAGAATTCCGCGGAAAATATCAGCCGCGTTCTTTATCCGAACGATTCCGGCCCGAGCGGAAAAACATTGCGCCTCAAGCAGCAATACTTTTTCTCAAGCGCGAGTTTGCAGGATTTGGTTCATCATTTCGTTTCGAACTACGGAACGAATTTCCGCAAATTCCCCGAACTTCATGTGATTCAATTGAACGACACTCATCCCGTCGTGGCGATTCCAGAATTGATGCGAATCCTCATGGACGAATACGGCGTGAGCTGGGACGAATCGTGGGACATCGTTACGAAAACTTTCGCCTACACAAACCACACGATTCTTGCCGAAGCGTTGGAAAAATGGCCGATCGATATTTTCCAGGGATTGCTGCCGCGCATTTATCAAATCGTGGAAGAAATCAACCGCCGATTTGTGGACGACTTGCGCAAAAAATTCCCGGACGACTACGATCGCCAAAACCGAATGTCCATCATCGGAAACGGACTTGTTCGAATGGCGTGGCTCGCGATTCATGCTTGCTTCAGCGTGAACGGCGTGGCGGAGCTTCACACGGAATTGCTCAAGACGAAGGAACTCAAAGATTGGGCGGAAATTTATCCGCAGAAATTCAACAACAAGACAAACGGAATCACGCAACGCCGCTGGCTTTTGAACGCGAATCCTTTGCTTTCGGAATTCATCACGAAGCGAATCGGAAACGGCTGGGAAAAAGATTTGACGCGTCTCAAGGAATTGGAAAAATTCGTGAACGACGACAAGAGCCTTTCGGAATTGATTGAAATCAAGCATACGAATAAGCAGAATCTTGCCGAATATCTCAAGCACACGCAAAACGATTTCCTCGATCCCGACAGCATTTTCGACGTTCAGGTAAAACGCTTGCACGAATACAAGAGGCAGCTTCTCAATGTGCTTCACATTATGTATTTGTACAATCGTCTTATCGAAGATCCGAATTACAATCCGCCGGCGCGAACTTTCATCTTTGGCGCAAAGGCCGCGTCGGGCTATCGCCGCGCGAAAGCCATCATCAAGCTCATCAACACTGTCGCCGACCGCGTGAACAACGATCGCCGCGTGCGCGGAAAACTTCGCGTCGTTTTCGTGGAAAATTATTGCGTCAGCATTGCCGAAAAGATTTTCCCCGCATCCGATGTTTCGGAGCAAATTTCCACAGCCGGATTTGAGGCGAGCGGAACTGGCAATATGAAATTCATGGTGAACGGCGCGCTCACGCTTGGCACGCTCGACGGCGCGAACATAGAAATCGTTCGCGAAGCGGGCGAAGAAAATGCGTTCGTGTTCGGACTCACAAGCGATGAAATCATCAAGATGGAAGCCGAGCATTCTTACAATCCGCAAGAATGCCTTGCGAGAAATCCCGCGCTGAACAAAGTGGTGGAGCAGCTCGTGGACGGCACTTATGATTCCACCCGCCAAATTTTCAAGGAATTGCACGATTCTTTGGTTTACGGCGTGGAAGGTCAGCGACCGGATGTCTATTACATTCTCGCGGATTTCGGCGCGTATTGCCAGGCGCACGAAAAACTCGCCGCCGCTTATGCCGACCAAAAGGCTTGGGCGAAAAAGGCTTTGATAAACATCGCGAACAGCGGAAAGTTCTCGAGCGACCGCACAATCGAAGATTATGTTCGCGACATTTGGAAGCTCGAAAAAGTCCAAGTGAATCGCTAGCCGTGTGCTTTGGACGCTCGCGCGAACGTCCAAAGTTGCGACGGAAATGAACGCTTTGAAATCCGCACTAAAATAGCGTGCGGATTTTAACTTCGAGTTTTTGCAAAAATTCGCGTTGTTGATTTTAATGCCGAGTTCATTGCTCGGCAT
>CAZZFL010000178.1:0-2750 GCA_964653395.1 uncultured Treponema sp.
TAGCCTTTGCGTTTCATGAATTCTTCCAGCCCTTCCACGATTTGCACCATCGCGAAAGGATTTGCGAAAGTCGCCGTTCCCACTTGAACTGCGCTCGCGCCTGCCATGATGAATTCCACTGCGTCGCGCCAAGTGGCGATGCCTCCAATTCCTATTATCGGGACGCGATTTTTCTGCGGCAATTTTTTCATTTCCAAAAAAACTTCGTAGACCAAACGCAGCGCAATCGGACGGACGGCAGGGCCACCGAATCCCGCCTTGATTTTTTCAAAAACGGGTCGAGCCTTTTCGATGTCAATCGCCACGCCTTGAAACGAGTTGCACAAACTTATCGCATCCGCGCCTGCCGAAACGCACGACATCGCGACGGCCGCCACGTCGCTCGCTTGCGGCGTGAGTTTTACTATGAGCGGCTTTGAAACGATTTTGCGAATTCTGCTCGTGATGCCGCCAGCGTCCTCGCAAGTCATTCCGAATGCAGCCCCTCCCTTTGAAACGTTCGGACAGGAAATGTTCAATTCGATGGCGTCGGCTTCCGTCCCTTCCAAAAGCCGCGCTCCTTCTTCATAGCTTTCCGCCGTGTCGCCTGAAAGGTTCGCGATTATCGCCGTGCCGATTTTTTTCATCGCGGGAAATTCTTCTCGCACAAAATGCGGAATGCCCGGATTTTGCAAGCCGATCGAATTCATCAAGCCCGACGGCGTTTCCCAAATGCGCGCTCCGGAATTTCCTTCGCGCGCTTCGAGCGTGAGACCTTTGCTCGCAATCGCGCCGAGCGAGGCGACTTCAAAAATATTTTTGTATTCCTCGCCGAATCCAAAAGTGCCCGAAGCCGCAATCACTGGATTTTTCAAAAAAAGCTCTTTCGCCGCGCCGTTCGTTCCATGCGAACTGTGCGAGGCATGCGAAAAAATCTTGACGCTCAAGTCCACTTTTTCCAAAGGCGGCTTCCTTTGCGTCGGCTTTTCTTCTTCGAAAATAATTTCGCTTGCTTCAAAAACAGGGCCGTCTTTGCAGCATCGCTTTAGGCCGCTTTTCGTTTTGATTGTGCAGCCGAGACACGCGCCCATTCCGCAAGCCATTTTTGATTCCAGCGAAAGAAAGCATTTGACGCTGGCTTTGGCGCAAATTTTTTGAATGTAGCGGAGCATCGTTTCTGGGCCGCAGGCATAGACGACCGAATATTTTTTTTCTTTTAAAACCTGCGCGGTCAATGCCGCGCTTATCATTCCGCGAATTCCGCACGAGCCGTCGTCAGTGGTGACGACAAGATTTTCCGGCGAAACGTTTTCGATTCCGTAAGAGCCGCTTTTGAAACTCGCGTAAAAGTCATAGGATTTTGGCGGCAGGTTTTTTGCGAAGCCAGCCACCGGCGCGATTCCGATTCCCCCTCCAGCGATGCAAACTCGTTCTTCTTTCTTGGGCGAAGGAAAAATGTTTCCGCATGGGCCGAGCATTTCAATTAGGTCGCCTTTTTTCAAAGCGCACAATTCGCTCGTGCCTTGTCCTTTTTTCAAAATCAGGAATTCAACTTTAATATACCCCATAGGGGTATTGGGTATCACGTTGAAGACGCTGATTGGGCGCGCGAGCAAAACTTGCGAATGCTTCGCACGGAGCATGAAAAATTGTCCGGGCGAAGGAACAGAATCTTCATTTGCGGAAAATTGGACGGTGAGCGAAAAGACGCTTCCGCTGGGAAACGCTCCTTCCACGCCCGAGCAATTTTCGACTTGCGCTTCGCAAAATACAGGAATCGTGTTTTTGGAACAATCTGAAAATCCGCTCATACAAACCTCGTCAAATCTTTTTTGCTTGCGATGGCGGCGCGAGATGCGCTTTCGGCGATGTCTTCCAACGTGAGTGAAGAAGTCGTCATTTTTTCGGCGAGCGAAGAATCCTTTTTGTACGCGCATAAAATTCCTCGGCTTGAATTCACCACTCCGCCCGCTTCTTTCAAAAGTGTCGCGCAGATTTCGGCGTCGCCGCCTTGCGCGCCGTAGCCCGGAATCAAAAAGAAAATATTCGGATAAGCCTTGCGAAGGAAATCCGCGTCGTCCTTGTGAGTGCATCCAACTACCGCGCCCACGCACGAGCAAGTCTGTCCCGGAAAATTGGATTCGGTTTTTTCCAAAATGCGATTCAATTCCGCGCCCACGCAATCAAGGACGCGCCCCCCTTGCGCCAAATCTTTTTGTTCGATGTCAGCCGCGCCGGGATTGGAAGTGCGGAGCAAAACGAAAACGCCTTTTTCCCGCGATACGCACATTTGCGTAAAAGGTTCGAGCGTGTCAAATCCCATGTACGGATTCACGGTGATGATGTCGGTCTCAAAGTCGCCCGAAAAATGCGCGCGGGCGTAAGCCTGCGCGCTCGCCGCGATATCCCCCCGCTTCACGTCGCTGATTGCCACGAAGCCCGCGTCGCGCACCGCACGCAAAGTCTGCGAAAACGCTTCCATTCCTTGCAACCCCATCGCCTCGTAATACGCGGCCTGAATCTTAAAACAGCACGCGCTCTCGTCGCGAGCCACTCGCTCCACGATGGCTTTGTTGTAGGCGAGAACTGCCGCCGCGGGGGAGGGGAAATCTTGCAAAATATTTTGCGGAATGTAAGAAGGATCAGTGTCCAGCCCGACGCATAGCGGACCCATGCGCCGCGCCGCTTCCTGTAAGATTTGCATTTTGTGTTTCATGTTTTCATTGTAGCAGAAAAACGCGAAATGATAAAGAGGGCGCGCGGGCGCAAGT
>CAZZFL010000179.1:0-2745 GCA_964653395.1 uncultured Treponema sp.
CTTGCGAAAATGATTGACCACACTTTGCTTTCGCCCACTGCGACGCAAGTTCAAATAGAGCGGCTTTGCGACGAGGCGGCGCAAAACGGATTCGCTTCGGTGTGCGTCAATCCGGTTTGGGTGGAATTCTGCGCGAAAAAATTGCGCGGCACGAACGTCGCGATTTGCACGGTAATCGGCTTTCCTTTGGGAGCGGAAAAAACCGAAGTCAAGGCGTTCGCCGCTTCGAGCGCGGTTTTGGACGGCGCGGATGAAATTGACATGGTGATCAACATCGCAAAGGCGAAGGAAGGCGAATTTGATTTCGTGCAAAATGAAATCGAGCAAATCGTGCGAGCGGCGAAATCGGCTGGAGAAGCGAACGGCAAGAAAATTCTCGTAAAAGTGATTTTGGAAACATGCTTTTTGAACGACGACGAAATCGAAAAATGCTGCCTTGCCGCAGTGTCCGCACGCGCGGATTTCGTAAAGACGAGCACTGGCTTTGCCGCGCCAAAAAATGAAAAAGGCGAGCCTCTTCCAAACGGCGCGAGCGTGCGTCATGTCGCTCTGATGCGGAAAACCGTCGGCGACGATTTGGGCGTAAAGGCAAGCGGCGGCATCCGCACGGCGCGATTCGCGAGGGAATTGATAGCGGCGGGGGCGACGAGGCTCGGCACTTCAAGCGGCATCAGCATAATTAGTGAAGAATAATTGCAAGGCCGAAAAATTGGTGAGCCTTGCGAAGCGGCTTGTGCCAAATGCCGCATTGCGATGAATTTGTTGCGAGTTTCGCTTTGCGAAAGTCGGCGGCAAGCCGAATAGTTTCTCAATAATTTTGTTCGCGGTTTTCGTTTCGCGAAGTTCGCGAGTTTTTCGAAGCGGCTGCGTGAGGGATGTGGAGGGCGCGGAGCGTTGCCGCAGGCAATGAAGTGAAAACGGAACCCGGAACAGCCCGACCCGCGTAGCGGGTCACGCCCGAAAAAAAACATAAAAAATCGTTGTCGTGTATTTTTGTGCGATTTTAGTTTGCTTTCTCCGACTTCGTTTTTTTTCGCGCTTTGCATTGCGTCGTTACTCGCGTAGCGTGGCGCTCCACAGCATGAAATTTTTTTCGAAGTGCCATTTTATTCTGCCTTCGCTGTACAAATATGAAAGGTACGAGCGGACTGTGCTGCCCACGAGCGTGTATTGGCTTAGGCGCAACGGGATTTCGTTTTCGTCCGCGAATTCTTTCAAGGCTTGTTCCCAAGTGTGCGGCGTTCGCAAAATCCGCTCGAGCGACTTTTCATTTGAAATCGTGGAAAGCAAATTGAATTCCACCAATTCTGAAATTTCTTCGTAAACTCCGCCGTGGCTCGGGACGTAGCAGTCGGCCTTAGTCGCGCCGATTCGTTCGAGCGAAAGTTTGAATTGCTTCACGTCGTACAAAAAAGGCATCCAATATCGCGCGAGCATTTCGCGCCCGAAAATTCCGTCGCCCGCAAAAAACGCGCTTTGCCCGTCCGGGCATTTCGCGAGCACACCGACCATCTCAATGTAATGTCCGGGAAGCGGAATGAACTCCGCTTCGAAGCCGCCGCCCAGCGAAATTTTTTCGCCGCCCGAAATCACTCTGTCCGCGAACGAGGCTTCCGCGCGGTGATATGGCGAATGGAATTCTTGAAGCGGAAATCCGCCGGCAGAAATCGCGCCGGGAATTTCCGGAGTTTCCATTATCGATTTTTCTTTTTGCGTCGCCCAAACTTGGCAGCCGGTTTTTTCCACGAGCCACGCATTTCCGCCGACGTGGTCGGCGTGTCCGTGCGTCGCGATGATTGCCTTCACGAAAAATTTTTTGAAAACGCGCTCGCATTCGCAAAAAATTTTTTGCGCGTATTCCGCCGTCTCGCCCGTGTCCACAAAATAAATTTCGAACGCGTCGCAATTTTCAATCGCGATCACTCCGACGTTCGTTGGCCCTGCGAAGACATACACGCCGTCCAAAATTTTGTTCAGTTTGAATTGTTCAATCAGCATAATTCATTGTATCGGTTTTTGCCCTTATTGACAATCACGCGATTTGAATTAAAATGGAATTATGAAAATAATTTCTTGGAACGTAAACGGAATTCGCGCGGCTCAAAAAAAAGGATTCGCGCAGTGGCTTTTGGATTGCGGAGCGGACGTGGTGTGCATTCAGGAAACGAAGGCCTCCCCCTCGCAGCTCGACGACGAACTTTTGCAGCCGAAAGATTTGAGCGGCGTGCAATACAAATCTTTTTTCAATTCGGCGAAAAAGCCCGGCTATTCCGGCACGGCGATTTATTCGAAGTCCGCGCCCGACAAAATCGAAAATTTGGGAAACTCGCTTTTCGACGACGAAGGCCGAGTGACTTGCGCATTCTACGGAAATCTCGCCGTCGTGAGCGCGTATTTTCCGAACAGTCAGGATGGTGGCAAACGGCTTGAATACAAGCTTTCGTTTTGCGACGCGATTTTTTCGTATTGCAAAAATTTGGTGGCGCAGAAAAAAAACGTCGTGCTTTGCGGCGACTACAACATCGCGCACAAGCCAATCGATTTGGCGAATCCGAAGGCGAACGAAGGCAACGCGGGATTTTTGCCCGAAGAACGCGCGTGGATGGACAAGTTCACGCAAGGCGGATTCGCAGACACGTTCCGGCATTTTTGCGACGAAGAAAAAAAATATACTTGGTGGAGCTACCGATTCCATGCCCGCGAAAAAAATATCGGCTGGCGAATCGACTATCATTGCGTGAACGA
>CAZZFL010000180.1:0-2711 GCA_964653395.1 uncultured Treponema sp.
AATTGTAAAAATCGAATTCAAAAATCACATAATGCACAGTTATGTACAATCCGATTTTAACATAATTATATATTTGTTGTCAAGTATGTTATTTTTGAAAAAAATATAATTGTCAGTGTGAATTACACTTTTCGCCCAAACTTTTTATACAGGAAAAAAATGACGAAAATTCAATCGTGCCTTTCAAGGAACATGAAATTTCACCGCAAGCGGCTTGGACTTTCGCAGGCCGCGCTCGCAGAAAGGGCGGAAACCGCCCCGAACTATATCGCGCTGATTGAAGTCGGCAAAAGCTTTCCGTCGCTGGCGATGCTGGAAAAAATCGCCGACGCGCTGCAAATTGACGCGCTCGATCTTTTCGACAAGGACGGAATGATTTCCATCGACAAAGATTCGCTCAAGGCGGATGTGCTCGCGCGGATTTCCCGCGCCGTGGACGAGGCATTCGATCCGCACAGCATCTGCCCGTAAGCGCAAAATCCTTACGAGAAAACCGATTTTTATCAAAAAACGATACTTTTTTATTAAAAAACGACAAAAACTTATTGACAAACGATAAAAATTGTGGCACAATAGGACTTGTTGGAGGTCCAATGAAAGTCAAGACATGGAACAGCGTCATCAGCATTTTTTCGCGCGTCGCGGAGACTGCATATTTTTTGCTTTCGGCGTTGCTGGTCGTCCTCGCCGTGTTTTCGCTCGCAAATGGAAGCGATACGGTGGACGCGGTGCTTCTTTCAAATGGCGGCGACGGCTCAATCGGAACGAACGGATTTGCCATCGCAATCACAGGAAAATCCGGGAAGACGCTTCCTGCGGCGTTGACGCTGTTTTCGATCGTCGGCGTGTGCACGATGTTCTGCATGGGAATGATTTTCAGAAACGTCCGGCTGATTTTCAAAAGCGCGTGGTCTGACGGCGCGGCGTTTTTCAACGCGGATGTCATCAGGATGGTGCGAGAAATCGGCATATTTTGCATGGCAGTTCCAGTCATCGGATTCGCCGCGCTTGCGACTGGAAGAATAATCCTCGGAAGCGACTTGGAGGCGAGCGTTCAACTGCACGGATTCGCGCTTGGATTTGTGGTGCTGTGCCTGTCTCTGTTTTTCGCTCGGGGCATGGAACTGGAACACGAAGTGGAGGGCTTGGTGTGAATGCTGACGAAGAAAGTGAAACGATAGAAGGAAGGATAATTCTCCGACTTGATCGAATGATGGTGGAGCGCGGAATGTCATTGAACGAGCTTGCCGAAAAAGTCGGAATCACGAACGTGAACCTTTCGAAAATCAAAAACAACAGGGTGAACGCCATCCGCTTTTCCACGCTGGCCGCGATTTGCGCCGCGCTGGACTGCACTCCTGGCGACATCCTCGAGTATAAAGCGCAAGTCAAAAATCCGCCTGAAACTTAAAATGGCATCGTTTTTTTCTTACGCGAATTTTGCAAAAGCATCCGCGAGTTTTGCGACGCGAAATGCCGCAAGCCATGCGCGGACATTGCAATCCGTCATTTCGTACCGCCATTGAAAGCGGAGCGAAGAAATGACGATCTTAAAAATTTGCGGCACGCTTTTTGCGCGCTTATGGCTTTCCGAAATTTTCGGAAAATCGACATTTTGTTCATGACATTCAAAAGGAGGAAAAAATGAACATTACAAAGAAAATTGCCGCGGCAATCGCCGTGGCGTTCGTCACAGTGCCGTCGATGTTTGCGGCGGTGGAACTGAGGGGCAGCCTTGCGGCAGTGCCGTACAACAGCGTAAAAATTGGGGACGCGAATTCATTCTACGAGCTAGTTCCGTTCGGACCTGAATGCGCCGCGACGTTCTATTTCGGCAAAATCCGCCCGTTCAACGTCGGACTGAACATTGGACTTGGCTGCGACATTTTCCGTTGGACGTACAGCGACTCAAAAGCGCATGAAATTGACGGCGGCTTCAACGCGCATTTTGTCATCGGACCTGCGCTGCGATTCGACATTCCAGGCGCGAAAAGCTCGTTCTATGTCTCGCCGGGCTTCATCTTCAATTTCATGGGAATTTCCGACGAATGCAATGACGAGGAGCGGACGAGCAATTTCCTGTTCGCGCTGGAGTACGGCTTCCATGTCGATGTCGGCTATAATTATTGGGTCGTCCGCAACGAGAAATTCGGGCTGGGCTTGAATTTCGGCGCGGACTATTCGCTCGGCTTCGGGCGTGCGGGCTCTTACAAAGACGTGGAATGGGACAAAATTGAAGACGACGGATTTCCCATCAATTGGAGCGACTTGAAATCCGCGCAACATTTGAAAATATACACGGGCGTTACGTTCCGCTTCGGGCAATGACGCAAAGACAAAACACATCAGAGGGAAATTTCCTTACGCAAGTTTGCTTCTTGCCACCGGATTTTTGCGAGGAAAAAAAACGAATGCCGTCCTGCGCATCCAGCGCGGGCGCAATATGAAAAAAAACACGGCGAGAATTTTTTAAAACTCGGCGTGTTTTTCCACTTCTGTCTGTAATATTGCGATTTTCCGCCTCGCCAGAAAAAGTCAAGTACGCAAGCTCGCATATTGCTATCAAGTTTTGTTCGCACAAAATTTGCGGCGAATGGAGCGCGTTTTGCGCGGAACTTGTCATTTCCTCACGCGATAAATAAAAAAGCGCGAATTAAAAATCCGCGCTTTTTAAAACGATTCAATTCTTCGCTTTCGACTTATTCAATCGC
>CAZZFL010000181.1:0-2676 GCA_964653395.1 uncultured Treponema sp.
ATTCGTCCAAAGCCAAAATGGTGACAAGCGGCGGACGCGTGCTCGCAGTTTGCACAACGGCGAAATCGTTCGACGAGGCTTGGAAAAAATCATACGACGCGCTAGAAGCCGTGAAGTTTGACGGGATGTTTTTCCGAAAAGATATCGGCTTGCCGGGAGCGGCGGTTTCGGAGTGAGCGAGTCGTTTGTCTGGCGGAAGTTATCTAACTCGTCACTCATGCGACTTGGGCATACGTCGGGACAAGCCCGCCGTTTGCGTAAGTGGAAATTATTTAGCTCGTCGCTCGCGCGACTTGGGCATACGCCGCTTTGGATGCCGTGAAGTTTGGCGGAATATTTTTCCGAAAGGACATCGGCTTGCCGGGAGCGGCGGTTTCGGAGTGAGGCGGAGTTTATTTTACAAGGAAGTTATATGGACGAAATTAAAATTGACACGGCGCGTGGAATGGAGTTTTCTATGGACGACAAGGAAATGTACCAAGATATGGTGCAAATGTTCGTTGAACAAAAAGCCGAAAGCGTGGCCGCGATTACGGAATTTTTTGAAAAGCAAGATTGGGAAAACTACAAAATCCGCGTGCACGGACTCAAGTCAAACGCGCGAATGGTGGGTGCGATGCAACTCGGCGAACTTGCCGAAAAATGCGAACATGCAGCCCGCGAAGGCGACTCGGCGTTCATTCAAGCGAACACGAGCGAACTTTTCGCGCTTTACGAGCGGACGCTTGTCGCATTGCAAAAAATTGATTTTGCCGCATTGTAATTTTTGAATTGCGACTCTTTGAAAATTATGCAAAGTGGCTGCGTTGCCCATCGGCATCGATTTCACGGATTTTGCTTTTGTCAAAAAAATTCGTTTGCGAAAAATCGTTCGTGGACGAAACTTCCTCGGGCAAAATTTCTGCGAAGCACGCGATCAGGACGGCAAGAAAACATAATTTTGCAATTTTCAATATTCTAGAATTTTATATTCAACTTTTTCGCTCACTTCATCGACCGTGACAAGTGCGAACTCTTTTTTGAAAACGTATGACGGAATGACGACTTCCATAAATTTATTGAAATTGTGTTCGCTGTGTTCATGCGCATGTCCGGCAAAAACAAACTTGATATTGTGCCGCGCGAAAATCGCAATCAGTTTGTTGCGTTCCATTGTATTCCCAAGCGCAAAATGATATTGCCCGTTTTGTTCGACAAACGGAGGATAGTGGCAAAAAATAATTTTCGGAGCGGAATTTGCCTCAAGATTTTTTTCCAAATTTTCAAGTTGGCTTGCGCCCAAAGTTCCGTTCGCGCTGTCCAAAAAATAAAACCAAAATCCTTTTCCGTCTGAATTCGCATCCAAGAAAAATTTATAATACGAAACGCAAGGCCAAATTTTTTCTTTCCATGCTTGCCAGCCTCCGTTGTACAAATCGTGATTTCCCAAAATCGAATAAATTTTGAAATCATCCGCGCTCAAAATTTCCTTTGCTTTTTCGCGCCAAGTTTGCGAAACTTCATTGAAAAAATCTGCTTCATCGTCGCGCCCCGCGTTTAAAGTGTCGCCCAAGTTGATTATAAAGCGCGGCTTCAATTCATCCTGCGCGGAAAGAAGCGATTCGAATTTTTGCAGGAATTCTTTTTCGCGGCGTTCAGTTTTTTCTGTGCCAAAATGCGTGTCCGTCAAAATCAAAAAACTGTATTTTGATGGATTCGTGGTGAATTTTGGAGCGTCTTGATTTTGCAAAATTTTTATTTCGCGGCTTCTTGAATCCACTGCAGTTCCGCCGTGAAGGTAAAGTGGCGAGCCGAATTCGCATGAGGAAAAAACAGCCGCAAAAAATATTGTGTTCAATATAATTTTATACAATGTAAATTTTCCCCCAGCCTGATTTCAAAATGAAAACCTCACATTGAATTTTACTAGCGCGTAACTCACATAAATCACCGAAGCCAAAAAATCCGTCGTTCCCCATTCCACTTGTGTAGCCAAGCGCAGATGCTCGTCAAAATTGTACGCCACGCCCGCTTGCATTTGCGGACAGAAAAACAGCGGATGGCGAAATTCGCTGTATGAACCGAGCGCGCCGAAAATCTCCAGCCCGAAATTCCACGCCTTGCAAAATTCATTTTTGAAAACGATGTCGCCCTCGTGAAGATGAAAATCTGGAATGTCGGGAAAAAAAGTCAGTCGCCAAGAATATCCGAGCCGACCTGCAATCGAAAATTTTTTTTTGGAATTCCATTGAGCCGCGCTTTCAAAAATAAAATCGTGTTCGTCATAATAGCAGGAATATTTTTGCAGCCGATATGAAGCGGAGCCGCCCAGCCGCCATTCGCCCCGATCTGTTTGAAATGCGAGCGGAATCCATTGCGTGCGAAAAACTGCGTCAAAAATATTTTCTTCAATTTGAATCGCGGCGAACCCCGAAAACGGCTTCAGGTCAAAATTGTATTCGAGCGAAAAAAAAGTTTTGTCATGCTCGATGCCGCGATTGAAACTCCGCGACAAATTGAATTGCAAATAGTGTTTAGGCTTTTGATTTTTGTTTGGAAGAAGATTTGCGGCGAACGCGGAATTCAGCGTCAAGAAAAACAGCATGAAAAATGCCAGCAGGTTTTTTTTCATTTTGAAATTATTGGAGATGATCGGACTTGAACCGACCTTCCAGCCGCGCACATCGTGTGCGCCGC
>CAZZFL010000182.1:0-2668 GCA_964653395.1 uncultured Treponema sp.
CGCTTTGCGCGAATACTTTTCGCCAGCCGCTCGCCGAGAGAATCATTTTGTGTTCAAGAGATGCCATTTTCAGTTTCCCTGCACATTATATGTCAAGGAGCGTTCCTTTTCCAGATTGTTCCGCACCGTGATTGTGAGCGTATTGTTTCCATGCGGAATCACGATTCGTCCCAAAAATTCCCGCGACGAATCAGGATAGAAAACGCCGGCGGCATAGGAACGCCTCCCGGAAATTGAGAGCAATCCGTTTTCCATTCCGAGCGTGTCCTTCACGATGCTTTCAAGTTCCACGCCGTTGAGATAAATCGTGGAGCTGTAAGTGGGATTCAAGTCGCGCCGAATTTTGTAGACATTGTAAGTTCCGGCCTGAAGCGTGCGCGTTGAAGAAAGTTCCAAAACGCGACCAAGTTGGTTTTCAAGAGTGATTCCGTCGAGCGCAGAATCCTGCATGCCAGAAATGCGCGGCATCAACATAAGCGGATTCAAGAAGCGTTTTTTGGAAGTGTCCACGATTTGGAATTCGAGAGAGTCAGGCGTGTCGCTCCATGCCGAATCCCCCACCTTGCCAATCGAAATTCCCGAAACCACATTCTGTTTCCTTGAAAAAGAATCCGCGCTTTGCTCGTCGAGATTTCCGTATATCGAAACAAGATTGTCCTCATGCGCGATGACGACGCAATTTCCCAAAGTGGATTCAAACCATGTCGCGCCGTCCTGATGCTCGAAAATAACTATGGCGAGCCTTCCGCTGTCCGTGACCGTCACGTCTTCCACTTCCCGAAAAATCTGCGAAGAATTGAACCTTCCGTTTCTGTTCTGGGCGAAAGTCGCCTTCAAGTTTTCGCCGTTGAAATCCCGCGAAGGCCATTCGAACGCACGCGAAAATTCCGCCGCCAAAAAAAATGCCGCGACCGCGAGAGCCGCCTTTTTGAATGCTTTCATAATTTCATTCCTTTGAGATTGTGAGGCGCGAAATCTTTTCGTCGCGACCGACATATAGCGAATTTCCTTCGGCGAGGATGAAAGCGTTCTCAGCCACAAAGGTGAATTCGCCCGCAACCTCGTCAAAATTTTCCAAAATCGTAACCGCGTAATTTTTCCCGTTTCGGCTCAGGACGAAAACGCTGTCCGCCACTTCCGATTCCTGTATGTCCAAAACAGCGCCGTCAAGATGAACGCGCTTCGACTCGAGCTTTTCCGTGTCCACGATTACGAGAGATTCGGCGGTGTCAAAATAGACGAATCCGTCATTTTTCGAAAAGTGAACGAAAGTCTGCCGCGCGAGACTTTTTTCAAGATTCTGATGAAAAACTATTCTTTGATAGTTTTCCTCGTCCCGGTAAAGGACAAGGCGTTGCGGCTCTTGACCTGAAACGCATGCGAACATTTTTCCGCCGTTTGAAATCGCGCCTCCCAAAATCACGGGGAATTCGCTCGCGCCCGGGTTGAGCGTGAATTTCAAATTCCCGTCCGAATCGAAAATGAGGAATTCGCCGTTGGCGTAGCCTGCCGCCACGCCGCTTTTTGAAGAATGGAACGCGGTGATTGGAGCGGAACTTTCGAAAACTCTCGCGAGCGCGCCGCTTTCACTTTCTACAAACGCGAATGAATTTCCGCCAGGAAGCATCAGGAAAATCCTGTCTTCCTGAATGAACGGAAATCCCGCACCTTCAATTTCGCATTTTGGATTTCCCTCGGAATCGAACACTTGTATGCCGTGCGCGTCCTGATCGTAGAGCGCGAAAAAATTCTTCGAAATCGTAGCCTTGTAAGGCATTCTCTTGCGCAAAGAAATTTTTCCCGAAGGAGAAAAATAGCCCAAATTCCGTCCCAGCCTGAAAGGGATGCGCTCGTCGTCATTCGTTTCGGGAGACTCGGAAATGTCCGCCGTCCATTCGGGCGTGAGCTGAAGTTCCTTTTCGAGCGGAATGAAGTTCAGAAAAAAGTAGACGAGCGCGGCGGCAGCGCAGAGCAATGCGGGCACAAGAACCCTTTTGTTCACTTTCATATTTCAAGTCTAACCGAATCATCAAAAAAATTCAAGTGCGAAAGCCACGTCACCAGTCTTCTTGCCAAAACATATCCATCTGTGACTCTAGCCACTTTGGATCATATACGCCTCCTCCCAACCAGTATTCTGTCTCGTCGTAGCGGTCATAATAAGCGTCATACTCGTCTCCCCATACACAATGCATGCACCAGCTGCCGCGCTTCAAGTTGGCATCCCAAGTCTCTACCATTACGAACCTGCCTTGCGGCTTGTCATACACTGCACAGAACAGATGGTGCATGTCAGTAGCACGGTTAGCATTACGCACTATAATACAATCATCTTTGTTATAATACTTGTCCCAGTATATCTTGAACAGCACAGCATGGTCTACACACACTACCTCGCCGTCATTGTTATAGTCATACACATTCTTGTTGCTCATTATAAGAACAGTGCGTATTTTGGTCTCAGTATCTTTCGACACCTTCACATGCTCGTTCGGCACTTTAGGCTTCGGCCATGACTTGGCTCTGCTCGCCTTGCGCGCACGGCAAGACACGAGCAGAGCCAAGCAAGCTACTGTAGCCAAGAAGAACTTGGCGTGGAATTTTTGGACAATCTTTATTCCGTCTTCCATTGGCATTACCTCCAACAATAATATTATATATTTAGCAA
>CAZZFL010000183.1:0-2668 GCA_964653395.1 uncultured Treponema sp.
AAAAAACAAAATCGAACATTTTCCCCTCCCATTAAAAAAGCATCGCGCAAAATTTACGGCAATTTTTTCTTCGCTGAAAATGCATCGCAGACTTTGCCGTGACGAAATTATTTGAAAATAGAAAATCCTTGCGCTTTTGCGCCAGCATTTACCCAAGACATCATCTGCTTTGCGGAAGGCGTTTTTTTCAACAAATCGAATTCATCGAGATAAGCAAAAAGCCATTCGGAAAGCGAGCGGTCAGTTTTGGCAACTTCGTTTCCTAAATCTGTACGCGAAAGAATTATGTTGACATAAGCGCGCTCGGAATAAAGCGCGGCCGTATTTTCCGCAAAGGCTTCAAAAGCCGCTCGCGCTGCCGCCACAAACGGACCTGATGCCATAGGCACAAGAGAACGCAAGGTCGCTTTTCGCGCAACATCCGCTTCCGCAACAGAATTTTTTACAAGAAAAACAAGCTTGGGCACAGGCGAATCTTCTTGGCGCAAATTTAACGACGAGATTTTTTCAAAGCGGGAAAGAATTTCAAGCGTCAAATATTGAAATCCTAAAACCATTTCATCCACCGCCGCCGAGCATTCCGGCGTGGTGAAACTGCTGAATTTCGCGACGTAATACGATTCGTCGAAATACAAAACCGTTTCATCCAAATTCTTAAAAGCCGTCTCGCAATCCAAAACCAAAGTGCGCGCACTTACTGGCGAAGTTCGCAGCCATGAAAACACCTTGATGTTCGCGGGCACGGCTCCTCTCAAAAGCGGCGACTGCGCGATTGCCACATTGCGCATTTTCGCTTCCGCGCCTTCGGCAAAATCACCTCCGTCAGGGAAATCTTTTCCGGCAATTAAAATCGATTTGCTCATCTTTTTATTATATCACAATTTTTTCCAAAAAGAAAGATATGCGCTTAAAATTGTCGTTATTTTTTCGGCAATGAAAAAAAGTTCCTATTTTTTCAACATCGCAGGAAACATCAGTTTCCGAGAATGTTGAAAACGCGATTTTGCAGCGAAGCGAAAAATCGCAGTACAATGAGCGAGTTTTGAAAAAACTCGAAGTTAAAATCAGCAGCGCGAGTTTTTCACTTTTTTTGTGAAAAACTCATAAGCAAATCTTTGATTTGCGATGTATTTTAGTGCTGATTTTTAACGTTCAACTTTTGAATTGCCGAAAACGCGATTTTAAAGCGAAGTTAGAAATCGCAGCCAATACATTAATTTTGAAAAAACAAAGTTAAAATCCGCGGACTGTTTTTGCGCGGAACAAAAATAAATTTCATAAAATAAAATTCTGTCAAACAACTTTTCATTTTGACAAAAATTCGCTATAATTTTTCATTATGAGAATTTTGAGAAGATACTTGATAGGTATAGCACTTGGATTATTGGCGGCATTGATTTTGCCGTTTGAAAATTCGCAATGGAATGTCGCGCTTTCTTTCATCACTGAAATCATTGTGCGAATTGGACGTTACACTTTGATGCCGCTTTTGTTTTTTTCAGGAATCACCGCGATGCGCCGTTTACGCAATGACAAGCTTTTGACGCACACTGCAATTTTGACTTTTGCCGTCATAATTGCCTCTTCGATTTTGCTCACGTTGCTTGGATTCATTTCAATTGCAATCGTTCAAAAATTTCCACACATTACAATTACGACGGAACGCGCAGCCGAGATTGCCTCTCTCGACATTCAGGATTTGCTGCGAACCGTTTTTCCTTATTCCGCATTCAGCGCGCTCGGCGATGGCGCATTCCTTCTGCCAACATTCATCTTTGCAATGACAATCGGCGCAGGTTGCTGCATTCGCCAATCAAACCTCAAGCCAATGCTTTCTTGGCTGGATTGCGCGAGCGAATTGTGCTATAACATTTCTGCGGTGTTCGTGGAATTTTTCAGCACAGGAATTTTTTTCTTGATGTGCACTTGGATGGTGCAATTCAGAAGCGTAATAAAAAGCGGAGTTTTTTTGCCAATCATCGTGATGCTCTTTATTGAATTTATTTTAGTCGTCGGACTGATTTATCCTCTCATAATAAAACTCACTTGCAAGAATGGCAAGCCGCTGA
Organism: uncultured Treponema sp.; assembly: GCA_964653395.1. Lineage (GTDB taxonomy): Bacteria > Spirochaetota > Spirochaetia > Treponematales > Treponemataceae > Treponema_D. Next base: position 2,070 of record CAZZFL010000183.1, read on the forward strand.
AAATTTTGTACGCATCAATCGTGCCGTTTTTAGTCGCATTTTTTTCCGGCGATACGAATCTCTCGCTTTCATCGCAAATCCGAATGGGAGATGAAAACTTGGGAATCAAGCAACGCACAAGCGGATTTTCGTTTCCGCTTTTTTCGATTTTCGCACGCGGCGGAAGCGCGCTTGTCGTGATAATCAGCTTCGTGATGATTTTGCATTCGTATTCGGATTTGAACATCGCATTTTCATCGTTGCTATACATTTCGGTGATGGCTTTGGCACTTTCATTTCTGCTTGGCGGAATTCCAGTTGGCGGAACTTTCACCGCGCTCACAATTTTATGCACAATGTATGGTCGCGGAAAAGAAAACGGATTTTTGCTTTTCAAGCCAGCCGCCGCAATCATCGGCTCTTTCGCGGCACTTTTTGATGCGGCCACGGCAATGTTTGGATGCTACATAGTCGCGCACAACACAAAGACAATCGAAACGCGGCATCCTTAAAAATTTGTTTTTTAATTTTGGACGTGTTTCTTTTGAAGCATGATAAAATTCAATTTGGAGAAAATTAAAATGAAAAAAGGTTTGCAGAATTTGGCCATCGCGCTCGGC
>CAZZFL010000184.1:0-2654 GCA_964653395.1 uncultured Treponema sp.
GCCGAAGATGCGAGTTTCGCAAAAGTTTTTTCCCTGCGAAACTCGCGTTTTATTTTGCGCCAAATTTTTTTTGCTAAAACAAAATGCCCGCGCTTGCGGGCGTTTTGTTTACAGTTTGCGTCAAAGTGATGCGGCAATTTTAACTTTCCTTATTGTAAGACATGAAAAACGATTTGAACGGTCGCGAGCCGAGCGTATTGCTATCGTTTTCCAGCAGCGCGTCCCACGGAATGTTCTTGCGATATTTTTCGCTTTTGAATTGCGGATTCGCGTCGAGCCAGTCGTATTTGTAAAGCCGCAGGCGAAGCGCGTTCACTTGCGCAAGCACGATTCCGCAAGTGCCTGGAATGACTGTGAAAATCACGAAAGAAAGCGCCGCCAAAATCAAATTGTGGAAAAACATGAAAATCGAAAATGCCGTATTGTCAAAAAAAATTATAAAACATTTTTTGAGGCATTTTGAAAAATTGTCGTGAAGCAGCGCGCGCAAAGGCACGAACCATTGGAACGAAAGGAAAAAGACGATTTCGAATGCCAGCAAAAGCAGCGCGAGCGCGTTTCCCAAAATTCCGCCCATCGAATTGTAAACCGGAATTCCGATTGCGCCGACGACCATGAGAAATCCCATCAACGCGCCGTAGCGCAATGCGTCCGGCAAAACTTTTGGAATTTGCTTGAAATATCCGGAAATCGTCGGCATGGAAAAATTCGCGATTTCTGCGGCGTTTTCGGAAAATGCCATCGCCAAAGCCATCACGAGCGCGAAAAAAATTATGAACGCGGCGCAAGTCAAAACCATCGCGAAACTTGATTCCAGCGACATGATTTGCCCCAAAGTAAAAAACGCCGCCGCCGCAAAAAGCGTGATGATTATGTTCGGGAGAAGCAAGTACAAAATGTTGTCCCAGCTGTCGCAAAAATTTTTTTTCAAAAAAAATCCAATCATCTACTAATATTCTCCCAAAAGCGCGAGCAATTTTTCTTTGCCGATTATTCGCAAAAATCCGCCGAGTCGCGGACCTTGATCTTTTGCGATAAGCGCGTCGTAAAGCGCGGCGAACAAAGCCTTCGCTTCCAATCCCAATTCCGTGGCGATGTCGTACATTGCCTGCTGGCATTCTTTGTCGGTGGAAAAAGTTTCGAGGCGCGGAACTACTTCGTCGCGGACGCGCTGGACGGCTTTCAAAACGTCGCCGCTCAAATCTGCCTTGCTTCCGTCGCTTCGAAGCGAAAAGCAGAATTCGGGCGCGCAATCCGGTGCACTGTGATTGATCCAAAACCATGCGCATTCGGCGCGGCGGCGCAATCGTTCTTCCTGCTCCGGCTTCAAATCGGCGAGCGATTTTAAAACCGCGTCAATGTCGCCCGAATAAGTTTGAAGCAATGTCGTCAACATTCGGAACGTGATTTGATATGGCATCGTTTCAGGAATTTTTCCGTCAATTTGGCTCAAAACATAAATGCGCTTTTCTTTGGCGAATTGCTCGTCGTTTTTCGCCTTGTCGATTCCGTAGACAATTCGCTCTGTCTTGTCGTAATCTTCATAAACTTTGAGAACGTCCAAATCGAATGAAATCGCGAATTCGGTGTTGGGACGAGTGCCCGCGAAAATGTAGCGCAAAACTTCGGCCTGATAAACGTCGAGCGCGTCGGGAAGCGCGATGACTTTTCCTTTGGACGACGACATTTTTCCGGGAACTCCTTTCAGGTTGACGAAATCGTAGCGCATCGTGATGGGCGCGTCCCAGCCGTAAATTTTTTTGCTGACGAGTTTTGCCGTGTCATAACTTCCGCCCGGCGAAATGTGATCTTTGCCGCCCGGCTCGAAAATGACTTTTTCTTCGTTCCATCGCATCGGCCAGTCGATTCGCCAGCCCAATTTTATTCCGCTGAATTTTCGGATGTCGATTTTTTCTTCGCAGCCGCATTCGCATTTGTATGAAACGCCGTATTCTCCGTCGTACTCCGTGATTTGCGTCGTGTCGCGGTTGCATTTGGAACAGAAAATCGAAGCCGGCCAATAAACGTCGTCGCTTTTGATTTTGTGTTGTTCGTCGCGAAATTCGTTCAGGCATTCTTTGATTGTCTCGCGATTTTGCAGCGCGATTTTTATTCCTTCGGCGTAGCGATTCGCGCGATAGCGTTGGGCTTGGTACAAAAATTCCGGATGGATTCCGACTCGTGGCAATTGCCGTTCGATGTCCACTTCGTGATGTCGCGCGTAATTTTCATCGCGGCCGGTGGTGTCGGGAACAAGCGTAATCGGATAGCGCAAATATTTTTCGAGCGTTTCGAGCTTTGGCATGTTCGCCGGCACTTTTCGGAAAACGTCGTAGTCGTCCCACGAATAAATGAATCGCACGTTTTTGCCTTGGTCGCGAAGCGCGCGCGCCACCAAATCCACGGTGATGATTTCGCGGAAATTTCCCAAATGCACGGTGCCGCTCGGAGTGATTCCAGAAGCGCAAGTGTACAAATCCAAGTCGCCCTTTTCGCGGATGATTTTTTGCGCCATAATGTCGGCCCAATGATTCGCCGGAAAATCCGCTCCGGCAGATTTCGTTTCTTGTGAATTTTGTTCGTTCATATTTTTTCCTTATATAAAAAATCAGCGACTGATTTGCGTCGTCAATTTTAATGCTGAATTTTTATGC
>CAZZFL010000185.1:0-2653 GCA_964653395.1 uncultured Treponema sp.
CGTCGAGCAGATTTTAAAAAGCCATCCGGACACAAACTATGATTTCATTTGCACGAACATTGAATCGTTTAAAATAATGAATTCGCGACATGGAAGAAAAACTGGCGACAAACTTTTGCAAGAAGTTGCCAGCGTGTTCAAAAGTGTTTTGCAAAAGAACGAAATCTGCGGAAGAATGAACGCCGACCGTTTTGCGATTTTGCTTCAGCACCGCGAGCGCGACGTTTATCAAAAAATCGAAAATGAAATCGTAAAAAAACTCAAGAACTCGGAGATGAATTCTCTGGTCATAAAATTCGGAATTTACGAAAACGTGAAGCACGATGAATCCACTTCGTCGATGTATGACAACGCGATGCTCGCGCTCAATTCCATCACGAAACAATACGGCGAGACGATTCATTACTTCGACAAGAATTTGCAAGAAAAGGCGCAGAACGAACAGAACATCATCGACAACATGGAAGAAGCGCTTGCGACAAACGAATTCGTCGTCTACTATCAGCCAAAGCACGGCATAAAGGAAAACAAGGCGATGGGCGCGGAAGCACTCGTCCGCTGGAACAGCAAAAAATTCGGCTTTATGAATCCGGGGCTTTTCATTCCGCTTTTCGAGCAGAACGGCTTCATCACAAAACTCGACTACTACATTTGGGAAAGCGTCTGCAAAATGCTTCGCGAAAGGCTCGACGCGAACGCGCGAGTCGTTCCGGTTTCCGTAAACATTTCCCGAAGCGATTTCGACATGGCGGATTTGGATCAAAAAATCATCGCGCTCGCCGACAAGTACAAAGTGCCGCACGAATTGCTTCACCTTGAATTGACGGAATCCGCGTACAACGACAATCCGGAGCAAATTCGAAAAATCATCGAGTCGCTTCATTCGTCGGGCTTTGTAATCGAGCTGGACGATTTTGGAACTGGATATTCTTCGCTGAGCGTTTTGACGAAAATGCAATTCGACATTCTCAAGCTCGACATGAGTTTGATAAGGGAAATCAAAAATCCGGCGGGGCGCAACATTCTTTCGTGCATCGTTGAACTTGCGCAAAGGTTCAATATGGAAACCGTCGCGGAAGGTTGCGAAGATCAGGAAACGGCGGACATTCTCGGCGAACTCGGCTGCACTTTCATTCAAGGCTATTTTTATTCCAAGCCGCTTCCGCCCAAAGAATTTTTTGAATACATTGTGCTTCACAGGTAGGCGAAAATGGTTTTAAAGCTGATTCTTACAATTTTGATAATCGTTCTCATTTCGTTTTTCACGGGATTCAATTTGCAAAACGTCTGCGACATTTGGCTTTTCGGAAAAACTTTTTCGAACGTGCCGGTTTTCATAACCGCGCTCATTTCGTTTGCTGCGGGAATTCTCGCGACGCTTTTGGCGGTTTTTTTCGCGCCGAAAAAAAAGCTCACTTCCGAACAAGCGCGCGCTGAAGCCGAACGTCTCGAGCAAAAAGAAAAGAAGCGTCTTGAACGCCAGCAAAAAATGCAAAAGAAAATCGAACAGGCGAAAGCGCGGGCGGAAAAATCCAGCGAAAAAAAATCTGGAAAAAATTCTTCATCTTCAAACGAAAATTCTGACGAAAAAAATTCTGCTTCGGAAAATTCTTCGGAGAAAAAATGAGGCGAGGAAAATTTTTTTGCGTTGCCTTCATTTGCACATTCACGATGAACGCGAATTTTTTGTTCGCGCAAAATTCGGCGAAAGAAATTTCCGAGCGGGCTTTGGAATTTGAAAGCGCGGGCGAATCAATCGTCTATTTGAACAAGACGATCGGGCAAATAAAATCGGCGACAGAAAAGCGCGCGCTCTTGGCGTTTTTGGCTCAATTGCAAGAACAGATTTCCGCCTACAAAGACGCGTCGGATTCATATGCGCAGGCGGCGGGAATTGCGGCCGGCGACGCGCAAGGCATGCCCAAAAAGACAAACCCGCAACTCGTGCTTGACGCCGTGCGATGCGCGCTTTGTTCGGGCGACAGCGCGACTGCCGAAAAATATTTGAATTCAGCCGTGCGAAATTCGCAGGACGAAAAAATTCAGGCGACCATAAAACTTTACGAAGTTTGGAGCGCGCTTTGCAAACTTGAATCCACGGCGCAGCTTGAAGAGTCCGTGACGATTTTGAAAACTTACGCCGCCCTTCCTTCGATGAAAATCGTGAAGCCGCAAATTTTGCTCACGCTTTGGTACATCACGGGCGAAGCGGATTATGGAAATTCTCTGAAAAAAGAATTCCCGAAATCTCCAGAAGCCGAAGTGGTGAACGGAAAAATTCAAATGATGCCCGCGCCGTTTTGGTACTTTATGCCGAAAAAAGGTGAAGCCCTCGCGCTTTCCGCAGAGTCGGCGGCGGAGTCTCAAAAAATTTCCGTCGAAAAATCCGCGAACGAAAACGAAGGCGGCGAAAAGGCGGCAAAGCAGCAGCTCGGACTTTTCCGCAACAAGGACAACGCGCAGGCACTTTGCGACACGCTCAAGTCGAAAGGATTTTCGCCTTACATCACGGAAGAAATTCGCGCGAGCGGCACGAAATATTACATCGTCGTGGTGGACGAAAACGCGGCGGGAAATATCGGCCAGCAATTGAAAAGCGCGGGATTTGAATGTTATCCGATATTTTAAATGATTTAAGATTGGGCATAAAAAT
>CAZZFL010000186.1:0-2630 GCA_964653395.1 uncultured Treponema sp.
CGATTCCGAACGACCCGACCAACGGCGGCCGCGCGCTCTTGCTTTTGCAGTCGGCGGGATTGATCAAACTCGACCCGAAAGCTGGCATCACTGCCACTCCGCTCGACATTCAAGAAAATCCAAAGGACTTCCATTTTGTGGAAGCCGATGCCGCTTCTCTTCCACGCACACTCAACGATGTTGACGCAGCGGCGATCAACGGAAACTACGCTTTGCCCGCTGGATTGAGCGCGAAGAAAGACGGTCTCTTTGTGGAAGGCGCGGATTCGCCTTACGTGAATGTCATCGCAGTGAAAAAAGGCAATGAAAACGACGCGCGCATCGTGGCATTGGTGAAAGCCTTGCAAAGCCAAAAAGTGCGCGAATGGATTTCTGAAACTTACCCGAACGGCGAAGTCGTCGCGGCGTTCTAATTTTGGAGAATGAAAAAAGCCCTGCGCAATCGCAGGGCTTTTTTCATTCAATGTAAATAAAAATCACTTTTCTTTTTTCTCATCTTGTGCTATATTTTCAAAATGAAAATTAAACCGAAAATTCTCGTGCCGATTTTTCTTCTTGTCGCGCTCGGCGGATATTTTTTTTATTCCGAATTTTTGTCCGCGGAAATTCAGGAAATTCCGTATTCAGAATTTTTCAAAAATGTGGAAGAGAAAAAAATTTCCTCGGCGGAAATTTGTGAAGGCGAAATTCTCTTCACGGATTCGCTCGGAAAAAAATTCAAAACGAAAAATCCCGATTCGCCTTTTCTGAAAGAATTTCTTTTGAAAAATGATGTCGATGTAAAAACGCAAAAAAATTTTTCGCAAATCGTTTCGCTCGTGCTGGACATATTTTTCTACGCAATTTTTTTTGGCGCGGCGATTTTCGCTTTTCGGAAATTCGTTTCGCCGAATTCTTTCAAAGTGGTTCGTCGCACCGGCGTGAAATTCAGCGACATAATCGGAATGGATTCGCTCAAACGCGACATGGTTCAAATTATGCAAATTATGAAATCGCCCGAAAAATTCGCGAAACGCGGAATCCGAATGCCGAAAGGAATTTTGCTCGAAGGCGCGCCCGGAAACGGAAAGACTCTTTTCGCGCGCGCTTTGGCTGGCGAGGCGAACGTGAATTTCATTCCTGCCAAAGCCACGGATTTTGAAAGCATGTTCATGGCGATTGGTCCGATGAAAGTGAAAATGCTTTTTCGCAAGGCGCGGCGTTGCGCTCCGTGCATTGTTTTTATCGACGAGTTCGACGGAATCGGAACGCGCAGAAATTATTCTGGCAGCGCAATCGAAACTGAAAACACGCGAATCGTGACTGCGCTTTTGAACGAGCTTGACGGATTTGAAATGAACTCGGGCGTTCTTGTGATTGCCGCCACGAACAGCGTTCGCGCGCTCGACGAAGCTTTGATTCGCCCGGGCAGATTCGACGCGATTTTTTCCGTTCCATTTCCTGACGAAGCGTCTCGCGAAGCTTTGGTGGAAAAATATTCCGCAAAAAAAAATCCGTCCGCCGAATGCACGGCGCAAAAATTGGCGGCGATGTTCAGCGGATTTTCGTGCGCCAAAATCGAAAGCGTTTTGAACAAGGCAGCTTTGCTTGCCGCGCAAAATTCGCGCGAACAATTTTCGCTTGACGATGTGCGCGCGGCGATTTCCGCTTTGGGGCAGAAATGAAAATGTCGCAAGAAAAAAATCGTGCCAAAAACAATCGGACTCTTACTGTTTCAGAAAGCGAAAAAAAAATTTACGCCGAACGCGTCGTTCAGGAATTGCATCAATTTTCTGCGGAAGAAATTTTGGACAAAATAATTTGCGCCGATTTGTTTTCCGCGATGAAATTCCTTCCTGAAAAATTCGTGGATCTTTTGATTATAGATCCGCCTTACAATTTGACGAAAAATTTTGGCGACGTGAAATTTTCCAAAACCAGCGATTCATCGTATTGCGAATATTTGGAATCGTGGCTTCCGAAAATTTTGCGTGTGCTCAAACCGACGGCGAGCGTTTACGTTTGCTGCGATTGGCAAAGCAGCGCGGATTTGTATTTCGTTCTCAAAAAATATTTGCGCGTCCGAAACCGAATCACGTGGCAGCGCGAAAAAGGGAGGGGTGCGAAAAGCAATTGGAAAAATTCTTGTGAGGACATTTTTTTTGCGACGGCGGGCGACGAATATTTTTTTGACGTGGACGCGGTGAAATTGAAACGCGCCGTGCTCGCGCCGTACAAGCAGGACGGAATGCCGAAAGATTGGAGCGAAAGCGACGGCAAAAAATTTCGCATGACGCATCCGGGAAATTTTTGGGATGACATTTCGATTCCGTTTTGGTCGATGCCGGAGAACACCGACCATCCCACGCAAAAAAGCGAAAAACTTTTCGCGAAATTGATTTTGGCAAGTTCGCCTGCGAACGCAATTGTGTTCGATCCTTTTTTGGGTTCGGGAACAAGCGCGGTGGTGGCGAAAAAACTCGGTCGCCATTTTTGCGGCGTTGAAAAAAATTTCGAATATTGCCTTTGGGCGCAAAAACGCCTCGATTTGGCGGAGCGCGAAAAAAAAATTCAAGGTTACGAAGACGGCGTTTTTTGGGAACGAAATTCTGGAAAGTGAAACCGTTTGAAAAAAGGCGCGCTTGAAAAAG
>CAZZFL010000187.1:0-2608 GCA_964653395.1 uncultured Treponema sp.
TTTCAATATCTCCGCCGCCAAATAAAACGAGCCGGTCGCAAGAAGCACGGCGTTTTCCTCCGCGGCAGATTTCAACGCGCCGTACAAGGCGCTTTCGACGTTTTCTTCGAGCGTGAATTCCAATCCTTGCTTTTCGAAGGCTTCGGCGCATTTTTTCGGGTCGCTCTTTTTCGCGCCGTTCAACGACGTGAGCGTGATTCTCTGGAAATCCGCGTCTTTCAAAATCTTCGCGATGCGCCCGATGTCCTTGTCCGCGGCGCAGGCGAAAAGCAGGTGGGCTGGAATCTTCCCCGCGCTTTTCTGTCTTTTCGCGACGCCTTTTTCGCCGAAAATCGAATCGAAAGTATCGAGCGTTCCGCGAATCGATTCCGCCGTATGCGCTCCGTCCAAGATGAAGAATTTTCGAACGCCGTTTTCTTCATTCGCTTTTGGAAAGGGAACCGTTTCAAAGCGCGCGCGCAGTTCGGCCTTTTCCAAGCCACGCTCGATTTGGCTTTCGGTTATTTTCGGGAAGGCGAGGCGGACGGCCGCCGCCGCCAAAAACGCGTTCTTCGCCTGCACTTCGCCGAGCAGCCGCATCTTCGCCTTTATCGGGCGCGAGAAAATCTTCGATGAGAATTCCGTCGTCATGAAAAATCCGCCGCGTTCGCCTTCGCTCTGTACGTAGGAAAAATCAAGTCTTTCAAGCAAGTCGTCGGCGAAGAGGATCGGCGCGTCCATTTCCCCGGCCTTTTTCCTGAACACTTCGCGGACTGAATCTGGGCAGGCGGCGCAAAGGACTTGGGTCCTTTCCTTTATTATTCCGGCCTTTTCCGAGGCGATTTTTTCGAGCGTGTCGCCGAGAAATTCCGTGTGCTCAAGCTCGATTGTGTTTATCACGCTGACTTTCGGCCGGACGATGTTCGTCGCGTCGAGCTTTCCGCCGAGCCCCACTTCAAGCACGCTCGCGTCGACCTTTGCCGCGCGGAAGCACAAGAACGCGTATATCGTCACGACCTCGAACCACGTGACGCTCCGTCCTTTGGGCAGCGGAAAATCCGCCTTTCCTTCCACGGAATTCAACGCCGAGTCGATTCCATTTCGCAATTCGTCCGCGCATCTTTCATAGATTTCGTCTGGGAAAAAAATTCCGTTTTGCGTGATTCGCTCGTAGAAGCTCAGGACGTGCGGGGAGGCGTAAAGCCCGGTTTTCAGCCCCGCTTCCGAAAGTATGCTCGAAACCATGCGCGAGACCGAGCCTTTTCCCTTCGAGCCTGCGACGTGGACGCACGGCGCGAAGCCTTCTGGATTCCCGAAAATCCTCGCGAGGCAAACCATCATGTCGAGCCAAAAAACATTCTTTTGCGGCAGTTTCTCGAAGTTGAGGAACGTGTCGAGCCATTCTTGGAAATTCATTTTCTTTCTGAAGATATTATCCCATCTTGAAAAAAAAATCTATATGTTGTAGGATATTTTTATGGCAGAAAGCGAAATTCAATACACGGATCTCGGCGGCACTTACGAGGCCGCTTTGAAAAAAAGTCAGGAAATTGAGCGGGACATCGAGGCGAATCCCAAAAAATACCGAGTCCTCACGGGCGACCGTCCCACGGGAAGGCTTCACATAGGGCACTATTTCGGCACGTTGCAAAACCGCGTGCGCTTGCAGAACATGGGCGTTCCCACGATGATTTTGGTGGCGGACTATCAGGTGCTCACCGACCACGAGGCGTTTTCGCAGATAGGCGAGAACACGTTCCAATTGGTGGTGGACTATCTGGCGGCCGGAATAAAGCCCGGCGCGGACATCTGCATATTTCCGCACAGCTACATTCCGGAGGCGAACCAGCTAATGCTACCGTTCCTCACTTTGGTGAGCAATTCCGAATTGGCGCGAAATCCCACCGTGAAGGACGAAATCCAAAAAGGTTGCGCGAGCGGAAATTTCCGGCAGGGCGTGAACGAGGGAATGTACACCTATCCCGTGCACCAGGCGTGCGACATACTTTTTTGCAAGGCGAACGTCGTTCCCGTGGGAAAGGACCAGCTTCCGCACTTGGAGATAACGCGGACGATCGCCCGCAGGTTCAACAACAAGTACGCGAAGAAAAGCCCGATTTTTCCCGCGCCTCACGCGCTCCTCTCAAAGATTCCGATGGTAAAAGGTCTTGACGGAAACGCGAAGATGAGCAAGTCTCTTGGAAACTGCGTGTTCCTCCACAATACCGAGGACGAGACCGCCGCGCTGATAAAGAAGGCGAAAACCGACTCCGAGCGTCTCATCACATACGAACCGGAAAGGCGGCCAGAAGTGGCGAACCTTTTGCAGCTCATTTCTCTTTGCACCGGGGAGACTCCCGAGGCGGCGGCAGGCAGGCTGGGCGAGGGCGGAGGCGGCGCGCTGAAGTCCGCGCTCACCGAGGCTCTGAACGAGGCTTTGCGCGCTCACCGAGCCGAACGCGCGAGGCTCGAAAAGGACGGCGCGTACATACGCCAAGTCCTGCTCGACGGAATAAAGCAGGCCCGTGAAATGGCGCAGTCCACGCTCGAGGAAGTCCGCGCCGCAATGGGCATGGCGATTTGAGCGCGAAGCGCGCGCCGTTTTCCCTTGAGAAACTGGGAGTTTTCC
>CAZZFL010000188.1:0-2600 GCA_964653395.1 uncultured Treponema sp.
CATTATTTATGCAAAATTTTAATTGACAAAAATCGCATTTTTTGCATACTATTATAATATGTTGAACGAATTGGCAAAAGAACTAAATGACATTTTGAAGAACACTGTCGCCGCGAATCTTTTTTCGGATTTGGGCGAGCGAATTTATTTTCCCAACGGAATCATCGCGCAAAGCAACGAGGCCAAAGAATTGGGCAAAGTTGCGAACGGCACGATCGGCACGACGATTGTAGAAGGCAAGCCCGCGATGCTCGACGCGATTCACAAATTTGCGCCCGAACTTTCCAGTTCGGAACTCGTGGGCTACGCGCCCACCGCCGGAAATCCAAAGTTGCGCGAAGCGTGGAAGCAGAACATTTTGAAAAAAAATCCTTCGCTCAAAGAGAAAAATTTTTCGCTGCCTGTTTTGGTGCCGGGACTCACAGCGGGAATTTCATACGTCGCCGATTTGTTTTTGGACAAAGCGAAGCCACTTCTTTCCGCCGATCCTTGCTGGGACAATTACGCACTCGTTTGCCAAGCGCGGCGCGGCGCTGAGTTCCATCAATTCAATATGTTCAAGGACGGAAAATTCGATTTGGATTCTTTTGAAAAGGCGGTCAAAAAAGAAGCCGAAAACGGAAGCGTCCGGCTTCTCTTGAATTTTCCGCAAAATCCTTCGGGCTATTCGCCTTCAAAATCCGAGGCGAAAAAAATCTGCGACATTCTCAAAGAAGTGGCCGAAGGCGGAACGAAAATCCTTGCCATCAGCGACGACGCATATTTCGGCTTGAACTACGATGACTCGATCGAAGAGCAGTCGCTTTTCGCCTACACTTGCGACTTGCACAAAAATATTTTGGCGGTGAAAATCGACGGCCCCACGAAAGAAGATTTCGTGTGGGGATTCCGCTCGGGATTCGTCACTTTCGGAAATCCCGAATTTTCGGACGCGCAATACAAGGCGCTCGTGACGAAACTCATGGGCGTGATTCGTTCGTCGGTGAGCTGCGCGGCCACCCCCTCCCAGTCGCTGATTCTTCGCGCGATGGACGACGAGAATTTCGAAGCGCAAAAATTGCAATTCAAAAAGATTCTCGAAGGTCGCTACAAAAAAGTTCGCGCGTTCGTGGATTCGCACAAGTCCGCCGCGCTTGAAGCCTTGCCGTTCAACTCAGGCTATTTTATGAGCTTTTCGCTCAAAGGAAAAAACGCCGAAGATTTGCGGAAAAAGCTTTTGAACGAATATGGAATCGGAACGGTTTCAATCGACGAAAAAACTTTGCGCGTCGCGTTCAGCTCGCTTGAAGAAGAAAAAATCGATTTTGTCTACGAGATGATTTACAAGGCGGCAGAAGAATTGTAGGATGAAACGGATTTTTTTCCTGGCGATTTTTTCATGCTTGCTCTTTTCGTGCGCGAACAAAACGCCGCGTCTTGTGCTTTGGACGGACTGCGTGGATTTCGTTTCATACACGGAACTTTTCAATTCAAGTCAGGACAAAATAAAAGTCATCGCGATTTACAAGGACGATTTGACGGGCGCGATGCCGCCCGCAAAAAGCGAGGCTCGCCCCGACATAATCGCGGGCGCGTTTTTGCGAAGCGGAATTCAAAAAAAATATTTTTCGCGCATCGACTCAGTTTTCGGAAAGAACGCGCTTTCAAAAGAAATTTTCTATTCTTCGATTTTGGAATCCGGGAAGTTTAAGGAAAAGCAATATTTGCTTCCCGTGAGTTTCAATTTGCCCGCGCTTGTTTTTCACACGAACAATTATGATTACGCGCAAAATGCGTTTTTGTCGTTCGACGACATAAAGGAAGTGTCCGAGAAATTCAACGCAAAGGACGGCGGCACTTACAGCGCGATGGCGTTTGGACCGCATTGGAATTCCGATTTCATTTATTTGTTTTTGAAAACCGCCGGCGTGAACTACACGCTCCAAGACGGCGAATTCACTTACACGGAAGACGCGTTTCAAAATGCCGTCGATTCGATAAACGAATGGAGCGAAAAAATAAACGGCGGCGTTCACAGCGAATTGGATTTCGCGTTCAACTTTCTTTACACGCCTTTTTACGAGCAAGTGCAAAGCGGACGAAGCCTTTTCGCCTATGCCACGAGCGACCAAATATTTTCGCTCACGGAAGATCAATTCAAGGAAATCGATTTTCATTGGATTTGCAATGACGGCAAAATACAAATTGAAGACGACGCGATAATGATGGGAATTTATTCCGCGAGCAAAAACAAAGCCGCCGCGAAAAAATTCCTGCTTTGGTTTATGAATGAGGATTCGCAGAAAAAAATGCTAGAGCGAAAATTCGCGATGAGGCTGCGCACGCAAACTTTCGGAATCGCGGGCGGCTTTTCTTCGATACAAAGCGTGAACCAAAATATTTTTCCGTCTTATTATCGCCCTTTGATGTCGAACGTTCCGAGAAGCGATTATTTGGAAATGCCGCAGACTTTCATATCGGATTGGTCTTACATAAAATCAAAGATAATAATTCCATTCATATTGTCCAGCACGGAAGAATCCGCTCCGCATACAAAGTCGCTCGCCGAACTTTACGACGAATATTTGACCGAAAAAGACGCGAGTTTGAGATGACGCAAG
>CAZZFL010000189.1:0-2579 GCA_964653395.1 uncultured Treponema sp.
GACGCGGAGCGAGTTCAGCACGGCCAGCAGCGTCACGCCGACATCGCCGAAAACCGCGAGCCACATGTTCGCGATTCCAAAAACCGCGAGCGCCATGACCGCGAATTTTACGGCAAGCGAAAGCGTGATGTTTTGCTTTACGACGGACATCGTTTTTCGCGCGATTTTTATTCCGTTCGCAATTTGAAGCGGATTGTCGTTCATTATGACGACATCGGCCGCCTCGATCGCGGCGTCGCTTCCCAACGCGCCCATCGCCACGCCGACATCCGCCCGGGCAAGAACAGGCGCGTCGTTTATTCCGTCGCCCGCAAAAAGCAATTTCTCGCCCTTTTGTTTTTGCAAAAGTCCTTCCACGATTCCCACTTTGTCTTCGGGCAAAAGTTCCGCGTGGAATTCGTCGATGCCCAAAAGTCTCGCCGTGGCTTCCGCATTGTCGCGGCCGTCGCCCGTGAGCATGACGGTTTTCTTCACGCCGAGTTTTTTCAGCGCGGAAATCGCGTCCTTGCTCTGCTCTTTGGGCTTGTCTGAAATCACGATGTGCCCGGCGTAAATCCCGTCAATCGCGATGTGAACGATTGTTCCGAAATCGTCCTTTTCGCAAGATGAAATTTGCTCGACGCTTTGGCTTTGCATCAATTTCAAATTTCCCGCCAGAATTTTCTTTCCGTCAAGTTCGACCGAAATCCCCTCCCCTGCAATTTCGCGAATGTTTCCGAGCACGACCGAATCGCATCTTTCGCAATGGTGCGCATTTTTGAGCGACTTGGAAATCGGATGGTCGGAAAATTTTTCGGCGTGAGTCGCGAGCGCCAAAAGTTCTTCTTCCGAAATTTTCGACTTGTGCGAAGGATGAATTTCGTTCACCACGAAAACGCCTTGAGTGAGCGTGCCGGTTTTGTCGAACACGGCCGTTTTCGCCGAAGCGAGCGACTCGATGTAATTGCTTCCCTTTATCAAAATGCCCCGCTTCGACGCGCTGCCGATTCCGCCGAAAAAACTCAACGGAACTGAAATGACGAGCGCGCACGGACAAGACACCACGAGGAACATCAACGCGCGGTAAATCCACGGCGTCCATTCGGCGTTCGCAAAAATCGGCGGGACGATCGCGACAAGCGCCGCGCCCAAGCAGACAAGCGGTGTGTAGACTTTCGCAAACCGCGTGATGAATTTTTCGGCATGCGCTTTTTTCGCGCTCGCGTTTTCGACCATTTCTATTATTCGCGCGGCAGAAGATTCGGACGCCAATTTTGAAACTTTCACTTTTATCAGGCCGCTCGTGTTGATGAAGCCTGCCATCACTTCCCTGCCCTCGAAAATTTCCTTCGGAACGGATTCGCCCGTGAGCGCGCTCGTGTCCACAAAAGAATTTCCTTCCGTCACAATTCCGTCCAAAGGAATCCTCTCGCCGGGCTTCACTTGAATGATGTCGCCGACCGCGACTTCTTCCGGCCGCAATTCAACGACATTGCCATCGCGCAAAACGAACGCTTTGTCCGGGCGCAGTTCGACGAGGCTTTTAATTGAGTCGCGCGACTTGTCCACCGCGCTGTCCTGAAAATATTCGCCCACTTGATAAAGCAGCATCACCGCCACGGCTTCAGGATATTCGCCGAGAATTATCGCGCCAATCGAAGCGACGCTCATCAAAAACTGTTCGTCGAAAATTTTTCCGTGCAAAATATTTTTGAACGCGCCAATCAAAACGTTCTTTCCGCAAACCAAATACGCGGCGGCAAAAAGAAGCAGTTTCAGCGCGGAAACCGTTTGGCGCAAAATTTGATTGGAAGAAAGAAGCGCGCTTTCCTCCTGAAAAATCGGCAGATGCTCGACTATCACCGCGACAGCAAAAAGTATCGCGGCGACGATGATTTGCTTCAAAGTGATTTCATTTTCCTCTTCGTGGCAATGCGCGCATCCTTCAATTCCGCACGCGTACTCATGTTCGTGCGCATGCCCGTGATTGTGTTCATGTTCCATTTTTTTCTCCTGATAAAAAACTGCAAGTTTCCAACGAAACTTTTTATGATAAAAAATATGCAAGCTCGTTCGAACGACCGTCCAATCGAATGAAGGCGAACTTGTCAAGCCAAAAGCGACGCGACATTTGCGCGCTGCTTTCAAAATTGACTTTCAAAGCAAATTTGAAAATCAATTCTTTTTGGAAATCCTTTCTTCGACATGCTCTACGCCCTGATTCAAAATCGAAACGACGTGAGAATCCGCGAGCGAATAAATCAGCGACTGACCTTCGCGCACATTCTTCACGAGGTGAGCGTTTTTCAAAATCCGCAGCTGATGGCTCGTCGCCGACTGCGAAACGCGCAATTCTTCGGAAAGCGTTTTCACCGAACATTCGCTCTTCTGAAAAAGCAAAAACAAAATTTTCACGCGCGTGGAATCGCCGAAAACTTTGAACAATTCCGAAAGTTCAATCAAAAGATTTTCGTCCGAAAAAGACTTTTTCTTTGCCATGCTTCCTCCCGCAACAAAGAAACATTTGAATATATGAACAAATGTTCATATATTCATTTTATAGAATGCGGACTTTTTTGTCAAGAGATTTTTAGAATAAA
>CAZZFL010000190.1:0-2573 GCA_964653395.1 uncultured Treponema sp.
AAATTCGAAATTAAGCCAAAAAAATATTCTATTCTTTTTCGCGATTTTTTTCAAGAGCGAATTTTACCCCTCCCCAATTTTTTAAATCAAAATTCCAAATCTTTTCGACTTAAAAAAAATTTTAAAATTTTTTTCAAAACCCACTTGTAAAAAAACAAAAATTAGCGTACTCTATTCACAGTTAGATACCACTAACAACAATTTCATAACAGGAGTCACGATAAAAACTTGCCTGAAATAGCGTCAACTTTTTATCGTGACAAGTTTCCGTTGGAAACTTGCATATCAAATGCCCATTCTCAAATGAAGTGAGAATGGGCGTAAAAAGTCAATTTCGATTTTGAAAAATCGCTCTTGACTTTTTATAGGAGTTTTTATGAACAAACAAATCGTCACATCGCTCGCCGCGATTGCAATGCTTGGCGCGTCCGCTGTTTGGGCGCAGGAATTCGAATTCAGTTTTGCGAACGAACTTTCTTCGGACATCGCGACCATCGACAAAATCTGGGACGACGAAACGAATTTCGCCGGCATTTCGGAAAATGCTTCCGTGGAGTTTTCTTCGGAAAAAATCGACGCGTATCTTGAAGTGGAATTCGCGCTCGGCACGGGAAAAGGCAACGACACTTCCGAAACCGACCATTTGAATCTTGCCTGGACGGATTTGGATTATTGGCTGCGCTTCCGTCCGCTGAACATGCTCACGCTCGCGTTCCATGACGACTTGTGGATGGACGGCTCGTACTTGCCGCTGTGGGACGACAACGCGCCTGCGGGCGGACTTGGCTCGTCGGGATTTACGCTGATGGTCGAGCCGCTTGAAGGACTTCGCGTTGCCGCCACCGTTCCGATGGACAATCTTGATTACGGGCTTGCCAATTTTTTGAACGGCAAGGAAGCGGATGGCGAAAACAAGCCGTTCGACTTTGGGCTTGGTGCGGAATATGCTTTTGGCGACTTGTTTTCCGTGGGCGCAAAAGTGGGCGACATCATCGACAGCGACGAAATTTATTTTGGCGTTTTCGCGTCGGTCCGGCCGTTCAAGTCCGACGACCTGATAATCCGCGCGGGCTACGGCCATTACGAGGGCGGGCGCGAATTGGAGGAATTGGATTATTCCGAAAACATTTCGCTCGCCGGAAAAAATATTTTCAACGCTTCGGTCGAATGGCTTGTGAACGATTTTGCGGTCGCGGCAGAAATCGTGGGCGACACGGATATTGACGACGACGATTCCGCATACGATTTGTACATCGGCGCGAAAGTGGCATATACTTTTGCCGAACATTTTGTGGCGGGCTTGGGCGGACAATGCTTCCTCGATTTTGGCGAGACGGAAGCGAAGCCGGTTTTCGGCGTTGAGCCTTCGTTCGGCTGCGCATTCGGCAACCATGAATTTTCGCTTGCCGCCGACTTTGCATTTTGCGACGGAAATCTTTTCGTGAAATTCCCCGTTTCGTGGGTCTATTCGTTTTAATGTAAATTGAAACAAAACGCGATTTTGTGGCGGAGCCGGAAACGACAAATTCTGATTCCGCCATTTTTCGCAAAAAAACGCGCGTGGGGAAATTTGAAAAATCCTCGCAAATTGATTTTCGCGTCATTGATAAAAAAGTGTGGAGGGGGAAATGGACAAAATAAAGAGCGCGTATCGCAACTCAAAAAATTTTTATGACGACATTCTCACACGAAAAAGTTTTTTCGCAAAGCTGTACAACAAAATATTCTGGCAAGGCACGGACGACAACGAAATCGCCGAAAAAATCTTGGCGCGTGTCCCGAATGATTTTGCCGGAACGCTTCTCGATGTTCCGGTTGGAACGGGAGTGTTCACCGCAAAAAAATGGTCGGCTTTGGCGCGCGCGAAAATCACTTGCCTTGATTATAGCGACGACATGCTGGAACAGGCGAAAAAGCGAATCGGCGAATCCGCCCACATCAATTTTTTGCAAGGCGATGTCGGGAATCTGCCTTTTGAAAACGATGCGTTCGACATCGTTGTGTGCATGAACGGAATGCACGCGTTTCCGAAAAAGGAAATCGCGTTCAAAGAAATTTTTCGCGTCCTGAAAAACGGCGGGAAATTCATCGCGTGTTTTTATGTAAAAGGCGAATGCAAGATTTCAGATTGGCTGGCGAACAAAGTTTTGGCGAAAAAAGGCTGGTTCACGCCGCCGTTTTTTACGAAAGAAGCCGTGCGCGAAATTCTCGAAAAAGATTATCGCACCATCGATTTTGAGATTGACGGTTCGATAGTTTGTTTTTCAGCGGAAAAATTCTTGCGATAAAATCTGCGCGACAAAATTGCGATGTTTCACAAATCCTCGCCGCTTGCGATAAAGTAAAAAATCGGCGTTGCGAATTTGCGATAAATCAAAATTTTGCGATTGATTTTGCTTGCGATAAAAAACTTGATGTTTTATCGCAAGTTGCATAGCAAACTTTGGCATACACAAAACAATATGGCGCAGATTTTTACCACTCAAACACAAAATTAATCGCCTTGTTTGAAGCGAGTAAATTTGCGATAGGAATTTCTTGCGATAAAATTTTTCCATCGGGACAAACGAAGT
>CAZZFL010000191.1:0-2573 GCA_964653395.1 uncultured Treponema sp.
TGACAAAGACGGGGAATTTCTCTAAAATGTATTGTATATGAAAAAGACGCAGAAGGCATTTGGACATTTCAACATAGCATGCGCCTCCGACACGCGGCTTTCGGCACTTTTCATAGGCAATAGACCCTCCGCGAGTACGTGGGGGGGGGTACGACGACCTAGGTAATTTTTTCTCACATCAATTTTCACATCATCGGCGCGAAAATGCTTGCTGCACTCGGCTCGCATCGCGCCTTTTTCATGCCCGTTCGGACATTTTTCAAAGAATTCGTAAAGAATTTTATCAAATTCCCAAAGCAGTTGCGAGTTTTCCTGCGGAAAACTCGATAGCAGGGCGCAAGCCCTGCGACGGAAATGCCTTCAAATTGCATTTGAAGTGTCCGCGCAGTTTGGGAAACGGCATCAAATCGCGTTTGAACCCTCCGCGCAAGTCTGGAAGTGGCATCAAATTGCATTTGAAGTGTCCGCGCAGGTTGGGAAACGCCCTCAAATCACATTTGAAGTGTCCGCGCGGTTTTGGAAGTGCCATCAAATGGCGTTTGAACCCTTCGCGCAGTTTGGGAAGTACCCTCAAATCGTATTTGAAGTGTCCGCTCAGTTTGGAAATTGCCTTCAAATCGTATTTGAAGTGTCCACGCTGGTCGGGAAATGCAAATTTTGCGCACAAGAAACAGATTCCCGCGAGTTTTGCAAAGCAAAACTCGGTAAGCAGGGCTTCGCCCTACGACGAAAGCGGCATCAAATCGCATTTGAACCGTCCGCGCGGTTTTGGAAACGCCTTCAAATCGTATTTGAACTCTCCGCGCAAGTTTCGCGAGGGCTTTGGAAAAAGCACAAAACTCGCAGACTTTGTTTTGTCGCATACAACCGTCGTAATGGGCGGCGGAAAATTATATTGGAAGCCGGGCGGCCGGCTTTAGCAGGAGGTTTTTATGAAAGAAATTCAGTCAATCGCGCTTGTGAACATGAACAACGCGGCGCACTTTATGTTCGTCTCGAACATGGCGGACAGGGCGGAAAAGGACAAGGCGGTCGCGGAAAAATGCGCGGCGCAAGTGAAGGCTTTGCGCGAGGCGGTCACTGCTGAGGACGAGAACTTGCAGATTTCCGCGAAGAGTCTCACTACGGACAAAATCGTGGACGCGGACCGCCTTCGCGACCAACTTTACGCCGGCTACAAAAAGGCGGTCGCTGGCTACACGAATTTTCCCGTGGAATCGCTCGCGGAGGCGGCGAAGGTTTTGCAGCAGCACATCAAGGACTACAAAATCGACGTGAAAGCGCAGTTGGACAAGGAGACCGGCTTGCTCGTGAACTTTATTCAGGACTTGGAAGGCAAGTTCGCGGCGCAGGTGAAGGCACTTTCGCTCGGCGCGTTCGTGGAGAAACTGAAAGCCGCGAACGAGGAAGTGCGAAGCCTCACGGGACAGCGCACGGACGAACGCTCGGCGAAGACCGCGGGCGCGCTCAAATCGGCTCGCGCCGTGAGCGACGAGGCGGTCAAAATGCTTTTCATGCATGTGAACGCGCACGCGCTTATTGAGGGCGAGGATGCTTACGCGGCGTTCATTGACTATGCGAATACCGAAATCGACCACTTCAAGAAAGAAGTCTTGGGCGGCTCGAAGAAGAAGTCGGCGGCTTCTGTGGACGAGGCAGAGGAATAGCGATTAGGGGCGGTCACCTCGACAGACTCGCTTATGCGACCGAGTCGAACACCACCGGAAAAAAGGAAAGTTTGTCCGTATGGACTGCTTATAAACAATTTTTTGCGAAAGTAAAACGCAAAGGAGTTTTTTATGAAAAAGAGATGTCTTGCCGCGCTCGCGACAATGGTGTTGGCGGCGGGAGCGTTTGCGGCGAAACCGAAATCTCCCAAAATCCCTTCGTACCTTGAAGTAGAGAAATATCAAGGTGAAGTTTTTGTAGCCGCTAAAAACAAGGGTGCGTTACCCGCGGATCTTGTGATTCCCGATGGCGTGACGATAATCTACAACGACGCGTTCAGAGATTGCCCATCGCTTAAGAGCGTGACCATTCCGAGTAGCGTGAAGGCAATTTGCCAGGGGGCGTTCGAGGGCTGTACATCGCTTGAGAGCGTGATCATTTCCGATGGCGTGAATAAAATCGTCGGGGGTGTGGATGCGCTTGCGTATGTACTTAAGGGCTTGATCGTTCTCGATGGCGTGATGCTAATCGACGACAGAGCGTTCGATGGCTGCGCGTCGCTTGAGAGCGTGACGATTCCCAGTAGCGTGACGGAAATCGGCAAGTTGGCGTTCTGTGGCTGCACATCGCTTAAGAGAGTAACGATTCCCGATGGTGTGAAGGAAATCGGCTATGGTGCGTTCGCTGGTTGCGTATCGCTTGCGAGCGTGACGATTCCAGCAAGCGTTACGGTAATCGGCGCGGGGGCGTTCGGGGAATGCACGTCGCTCAAGGAAATACAATTCGGCGGTACGAAAGCGCAATGGAATGCGATAGAAGGAAGTGATGGAATAGATGTTTTTATACGCTGTAGTGATAGCAAATCAGGTGTAGGAAAAGTTCCTGAATATCTTAAAATGGCCGGA
>CAZZFL010000192.1:0-2570 GCA_964653395.1 uncultured Treponema sp.
GCGAGCAAGTCCAAAAGCTCTTTGAAATTTTCAATTTTGGCATCGTAAGTTCGCGCGCTTCCGAAACCGTAGCCCGCCCAAATGAACCTTATTCCGGCTTCTTCGCACGCGGCGCGGTCGCCTTCGGTGTCGCCGACATAGACGGGATTTTTGAGATGATTCCGCTCGCACAAAAGCCGCAAGTTTTCTGCCTTGTATTTTTTCGTGTCGCCGTAGCATTCGTGGTCGCGGATGAAATTCTCGATTCCGATTTTTCGCATCGTCAGCTCGATGTATCCGCTTTGGCAGTTCGAAACGATGTAGATGTTGAAACGCTCGCTCAATTTTTTTATCGTGGAAACGACGTTCGGAAATTCGATTTTCTTTTCGTTCTCTTTGAGCGCGACTTGTTCCTGCTCGCAGCATTCGTCCATCAATTTTGTTTTTTGCGCCTTGCTCAAATTCGGCCAAAGGCTGTCGGCGATTTTGTCCATCGGCTTTCCGAATTCGCCTTTGAGATTTTCCGCGTTCACTTTTTGCGCGGGCAAGTCCAGCTTTTCAATAGCCTTGTTCCATGCCCCGGCCACGACTCCCGTCGTGTCCCAAAGCGTTCCGTCAATGTCCAAAATTATCGCGTCCACTTCAAATTTCATTCGACAATTATAGCAAAAAAATTTGCGCGGGTCAAGAAAGACGCGCGGACGCAAAATCGTTTTCGCTTTGCGCGAAAAAAATCGAAAAAATTTCAGCGCGGATTTTCAAACGCGAACTTGAATTTGCGGCGGATTTCTGCTATAATTTTTTCACTGAAAAGTCGCGCGCTAAAGAATGGATTTTGTTTTTGAAAAATCGCGATTTGCGTTTTGTGGGAGCTCGTTTTTATATGAAAAAAGTTTTTAAGATTTCGCTTCAATTTCTTTTGGCATTCTTTTTAAATTTGAGTCTTGCGATTCCCGCGAAACTTCCCGACGACGTTACTTTTTGGAGCGACTATCCGCACGATATTTTGGCAGACGCGCTCGTGGAAAAAATGAGCGACGAAGAATTGTACGCGCAAATCCTGATGTTCGGCTGGGCGGGGGCCGAGCCTTCGAGCCTGCTCAATTCGTGGGTGGACGAGCGCGGCTTGGGAAGCGTGAAAGTTTTCGGCTGGAACACGGAGAGCATTCGTCTCGTGGCGCGCTCCGTGAAGTCGCTTCAGAGGAAGGCTTTGGCGCGGCGCTTTAAGATTCCGCTTTTCGTGGCGACGGATCAGGAAGGCGGATGGATTCGACACGTCAAAGGAAGCACGAGCGTCACGCCCGGAAACTTGGCCATCGGTGCGAGCGGCATTCCCTACGACGCGTACTATTCAGGCTATTACATAAACCGAGAAATCGCGGCGTTGGGAATAAACATGAATTTCGCGCCGACTGTGGACTTGTACACGGACAAACGCTCGACGATAATTGGAACGCGCTCGTTCGGCGAAGATCCGCGCAGCGCGGGAATCTTGGGCGCGGCGTTCGCGCAGGGAAGCTTGGATGCCGGCGTGATTCCGACCGCGAAGCATTTTCCCGGGCACGGCGACACTCCGAACGATTCGCACGGATATTTGCCCAGCATCCAGATTGACATGGACACTTTCGAAAACCGCGAGTTGGTTCCATTCAAATATTTGATAAAGACGGGCGTTCCCGCGATCATGAGCGGACACTTGAGCTTTCCGCGGCTTTGCCCAAACGGAGAGCCTGCCACCTTGTCCGAATTCTTTTTGACGGAAATCCTGCGAAACCGGCTCGGCTTTGAAGGGCTCATCATCACCGACGACATGATGATGAACGGCGCGACGATTTACGCAGGCTCGCTTTCCGTGGCTTTCAGGATGGCGGTGGCAGCCGGAAATGACATCGTGATTTCCTCGACTACGGCGCAGCTGGACGAGCCGCTTTGGAGCGCGAACCTCCGCCTGATGAAGACCGACGAGAAATTCCGCGGCAAGGTGAAGGCGGCAGCCCGGCGAGTGATTTACGAAAAGTTGAAGTATTTCAAGGGAAAAAATCCCGCGCCGCTTTTTCCAGACGAAAACAAAATCGACGAAAGGATTCCCGACAAGGAAGGCGAGAAATTTTTCTTCGAGCAGGCCTGCCGTTCGCTCACGGTCTACCAGCGGAAATCTGCCGGCCTGAAAAAATCCGATTTCGGAAGGGTGCTGCTTTGCGGAAGCGAGCCGCAGTTTTTCTCTTCGGGAAAGGAACGCTGGCCCGATTCAGGCGAATTCCATTTTAGCTTTTCCATGGGGCCGAACGAAACTCAATGGTCGTCGGACAACATCTTGCAGACGGCGGCTCGTTACGACACGATAATTTTTTGCGTGGCGGACGCAAACAGCGCGCGCGTGGCGCAAACACTGAGTCGGCTTTCGCAGCAGGGAAAGCGCGTGATAATCTTCGCGATAATGTCGCCGGTTTTGGTGACGGACTTCGACTGGGCGGACACGGTTTTGCTCGGCTACAGCTATTCGCCGTACAGTTTGGAAGCGTTGGTCGGAGCGTGCGCGGGCGAATTCGAGCCGCAAGGCGTAGAGCCAATCAGCAGCAACTAGTTTTTTT
>CAZZFL010000193.1:0-2542 GCA_964653395.1 uncultured Treponema sp.
ATGCGCGGGCAACGTCGCGAATGTTCCTGCAAAATCGGGAGTGAAATGTCCGACAATTTGTTTGAAAAAGAAAATATTTCTCATGAGCCGCTCGCCGCTCGGCTTCGTGCGCGCACTTTGGACGAGTACATCGGGCAGGATCACATCGTGGGCAAAGGCCGACTTTTGCGGCGTGCGATTGCCGCCGACCAGCTTTCTTCCGTGATTTTTTACGGTCCGCCCGGAAGCGGAAAGACCACGCTCGCACGAGTGATCGCGAATCATACGAAATCGAATTTCATAACGCTGAACGCCGTGCTCACCGGCGTGGCGGACATTCGCGCCGCGATAAAAAAAGCCGACGACTTCAAGAATTTTTATGGGCGCAGGACGATTCTTTTCGTGGACGAAGTGCATCGTTGGAACAAGGCGCAGCAGGACGCGCTTTTGCCGTGGGTGGAAAATGGCACGATAATTCTGATTGGCGCGACGACGGAAAATCCTTTCTTCGAAGTGAACAAGGCCTTGGTTTCGCGAAGCCGAGTTTTCCAGCTAAAGCCACTCACGGAAGACGATTTGAAGAAAGCCGCTTATTTGGCTTTGAACGATGTGGAGCGCGGCTATGGACATTGGAAAATCGAATTTGAAGAAGGCGCGTTGGAACATTTGATTCATACGGCGAATGGAGATGCGCGTTCGCTTTTGAACGCTTTGGAACTCGCGGTGGAAACCACGCCCGAAATCTGGGCGCCTTTAAATACCCCGCCCCGCCCCGCGTACGGAAGCACAATCTACATCAGCCGCGAGGCCGCCGAAGAATCGATTCAAAAAAAGGTCGTGCTTTACGACCGCGACGGCGATTATCACTACGACATAATCAGCGCGTTCATAAAAAGCCTTCGCGGGCGCGATGCCGATGCCGCGATGTATTGGCTTGCGCGGATGGTTCGTTCGGGAGAGGACCCGCATTTCATTTTCAGGCGAATGCTCATTTCCGCATGCGAGGACACTGGGCTTGCCGACCCTTACGCCGTCTGCGTAGTGGAATCATGCGCGCGCGCCTTCGACAGGGTGGGGCTTCCCGAAGGCCGATACCATTTGGCGCACGCCGCGTTGTATCTTGCCACCGCGCCCAAATCGAATTCAAGCATGGCGTTTTTCGACGCGCTTTCTTCCGTGGAAAAAGAGGACGACGAAGTGCCGAATCATTTGCGCGACGCGAGCCGCGATGCGGAAGGCTTTGGTCACGGCGCGGGCTACCTCTATCCTCACGCCTATCGCGACCATTGGGTGGCGCAGCAATATTTGCCCGACGCGCTTGTGGGAAAAGTTTTTTACAATCCGAGCGATCAAGGCTACGAAAAGAAAATCCGCGGCGAAGTTCTTTCACGGCGCGAATTGCAAATCGCGGCCTTGCTTGAGGACGACACGGGCGAACGTCCGCTCGATCCGACGGCGAGCCAAATCACTGGCTCAAAAAATTCGCAGGAAAAAATTCCGCAAAGGCAAAAAAGCGAGTTTGGCGAAAATCCGATTTCCGAATGGTGGATAAAGGCGCACTTCAAGGGAGGGGAAATCAAAAAAGGCGAGTCGCTCACTTTCAGCCCGAACGACGCGTCGCGCGAAAGCACTTTGGAATTCGCCGACAAATCTTGGCGGCAAAGAATCGATTCCAACCGCGCGGAAATCCTGCTTGACATTCGCGACACGATGATCGCCGCCGCGCGGCTTGCCCGAAGCGACCGCTCGCTTGTTTGGAACGCCGACGACTCGCTTTTGCTTTGGCAACTTTTGCGCGAGTGCCCCGAAGGCGTCACTTGCGGAATTTGCCGTTCGCAAAAAGGCAAGGAAATTTGCGAGCATTACGCGACCACGCTCGACGAGCTGGACAAGCCGATTTTGATCGTGAATCCGAATTCGGAGAATGCCGATTCTGACGGCGAAAAAAAATCCGCTCGGTTTTTGACTGCGGAAGTTTTGAAAAATGTCTTGAAAATCTTTTCGGACAAAAATGTCATTTTCGACAAATTCTTTTTCCGAAATCCGTTCGCAAACGAAGATTCAATTCTGGCGATGCGCGACGCTTTTTCCGAGGCGGCATTGTCGGGCGCGCTTCCGCAAAAATGGCAAGTCGTGATTTCGCAGCAAATCCCGAACGCCACGCAGCACATTTCTTCGCTCGTGGAAAAACAAATTTTCAGGGAAAATCCCACGGCGGAATGGAGCGAGGTTTTGAAAAAGATGTCAGACGCGGAAGAAAAATTTTTCGGCGACAAAGAAAATCCGCTTTTTTCATGGAACGCGAATTCCGTAAAAAACATTTTCGAAGAGCAAGGATTCAAAATCGACGCTTCGTCAAAAAGGATAGTCGAAAAGCGGCGGATCACGCAAAAAGAAATTTTGGCTTGGTTTGAAAGCGAAAGTTCGGCTTACGGCGCGGCGATGCGCGAAGCCGTGGGCGAGCAAAAGTGCATGGAAGTTTCGCGGCTTTTGCAAAGCGCGTCGCAAAATTCGATTTTCAATTGGCAAAGCGAAATCGCGTTCTTTACGATTTCAGGGTGAA
>CAZZFL010000194.1:0-2535 GCA_964653395.1 uncultured Treponema sp.
AATTGAACATCCTGATTTTGAGTGCGGAGATGCATAGATGATTTTTTTTCGATTGCGCAGGAAATTTTTTTTCGTGGCAATTTCATTTTTTTTCGTGGCGAACGGATTTTCAAAAATCGCTTTTTCTTCGCTCAATTTGAACGAGCGCGACGAAATGCTTTTTGCTTTGAAACAAAATTTTCCTGGTGCAAATGAATCTTCCACAATCTTCCAAACGAAAATAAAAAACGGCAAGGCGGAATTTTTTCCTCGCGCAATTACGTGCTTTCCCGAACAAATGCAGGCTTTGGATTTTGGACGCAAGTTGCAAATCAAAAATCGATTCGGACAGGCAGTCTATGATTTTTCTTCGGGAACTTTGCAATGGACGGAGCGCGTGCAATCTTTTCAAGAAAGCCAAGCATTTCCTCTTCCTGCCGCGTTCAGCAGCACGGGCAAATGGTATTGCTCTTTTGAAAAAAATGAATTGTTCAAAGGTCGCCTTGTAGTTGTTGAAGCGGCTACAGGAAAAAAAATCGTTCTCGCGCAAGAATGCGAATTGAGTTATTCGACAGTTCCGGCAAGATGGTCGCCCGACGGCGAAAATTTCATTTATGAAAAAAACGGCGCGCTTTATCTTTGCAATGCCGAAAAACTTTTCAAAGGAGTTTTGATTCGCGAAGAGTTTCGGAAAATTTGCGCAGGCACTATAAATTGCGCCACATGGAATGACAACAATTTTATTACATACATTTCTTCCGATTTGATTTTTCAAGTGGGCAAAAATGAAATTTTTTCTTTCGGGCTTTATTCGCAATTTGTTCCGCTCGGAAAAATATTGGGACGGTTGCCGCAAAAGTTCGACGCGAAATTCGACATTTTTTTCGTGAATAAAAACGCGAACGAATTTCTTGTGGTGCGCGATTGCGAAATAATTTCTTGGTACAAAAAAAATCCCGAGCCAGACAGCGACATTTTTTTAAAACCAGTTTATTCCACATCCTTTTTCGAACAAGGAATGACAGCCTTGAAATTCGATGCTTTTTGGACGGCGGCAGGACAAGTCGCGCTTTGCGTAAAACTCGTGACTTCGGGAAACGGAATAGAAAGTTGCGCGATTTATACTTTGGATTCGTCTGGGAAAATGGCGCGACAAATTTTTGCGAACGACACGCATTCGTTTTTTGTGCGAAGTCCAGACAATGCATTCGTGGCGTTGATGTCCGAAGAAAATGTTTTTGTGTACAAGATTTCTTCGTGGAAACCAGTTTGTCAACTCAAAGGCGAAAAAGCTGTTTCGCTTGCATGGTGCGATGAAAAAAATTTGTGCGTGGGCGGAAGTCGTTCGGTGAAAAAAATTTCACTCGAAGATTTTTCCGTAAAAGAATTGTTCGCTTCAAGTGCGAAAGAAGCATGGTGGGACGGCGACAAAATAGTTTTGCGCGATGAAAAAAAAGGCGCGTTCGTTTTTTCCGAACAAGGCGGAACTTGGCTTAAAGAAAATCAGGCGGAAAAGCGCGTGGCACTTCAGAATCAAAACTATAGAATTTTTTGTGGCACGACTAAAAACGGTTTTTATGAAAACGCAATTTATGTGCGCACGCTCGCAGGAAAAATCACGACGCGCGCTTTGATTGAACAAACTGTCGCGGAAAATTCTTCCGGCAAAAAAGTGGCGATTGTTTTTGACGCGGATGAAAGTTGCGATGGCTTGGATTCGATCTTGGCGTTGTGCAATGAGTTCAATTTGAAATGCACTTTTTTCTTCAACGGCGAATTCATCAGACGCTATCCGAGCGAGACGAAAAAAATCGCGCAAAGCGGGCACGAATGCGCGGCAATTTTTTTCTACAACATAAATCTGATGGACAAAGCTGTTTACAATGACAAGACTTTCATCGCAAGAGGTCTCGCGCGGCTCGAAGATGAATTCCTTGCTTGTACAGGAAAAGAGATTTCTCTTTATTGGCATGCGCCGTGGAATAAGGCGGACGAAAAAATTCGTGAAGAAGGGCAAGCCGCAGGTTATACTTACATCGACACAAACAATCCGTTCGTGATTCCAATCGGCGTGAGCGGCGAGCGATATTTTTCCCGTTCGAGTCTGTACGAAAAATTTCATCTGCTTATAAATGAACTTTTGACCTCAGGTGCGGAAATTACAACAATAAGCGGTTTGGAAGCCATTGAATAAAAGTTTGGGAAATCGACATGAATGTCGCGCCGATTTTCTGATGCTCGTTCCGAAATTTTTGCAAGACTTTTGGAATGGGTGGGGTAGAGTGCTTCCCTCGTAGAAATTGTAGTCCGCAACGAAGCGTGGGCGCAGTGATGTTCGCGACGAGCGCGAGCGTGCGAAGTTTCTAGCGAGGCTTTTTTCTTTGATAAAAAAGTTGGCTTTAAAATTACTCTTTCTGCCGTTGAAATTCAAGCGCATTTGTATTATAATCATCCTTATGACAAAGTGCGGGCTTTATGCCGATTTGTGAAAGCGGCTTTCCCGTGCTGGCAATGTGTGAGGGATTATTATGAAGCAGCTAAAAATGGCCAGGATGC
>CAZZFL010000195.1:0-2533 GCA_964653395.1 uncultured Treponema sp.
CATACAATGAAAATACGGGAATTGTTTTTGTATGGCGCGATGGCGCTTTTCGCTTTGGCGGCTCCGCTTTTGGCATTTGTGTTTCCGTTCCTTTTGTGTGATTTGTATGACGAATTTCCGGCGATCGCGTACAAAGGCGACAGGACAGTTCCGGCGGAAGAAGTCATCACGTTCGAAGGGCTTGTCATGCGCGACATGCATATAAGCTATATGTGCGCCGACGAAGAAACGGAGTACTCAAAATGCTACCTGATAAAAAATCCGCGCATGAAACTGGACGCGCTTTGCGCCGCGCTCGGCTCTTTCTGCGCGCAGGAACTTGAACAGAATGCGGACGGAAAGAAAAAGAGGTTTTTGTTTTACAGGACAGGCAGAAAGATGCCGTGGTTTTGGAACGAGTCGATTTCAAGCCTTGACGGAAATCCTTCGGATTTGATCGGCGCATTTTCATATTCCGAGGACAACACGCTGGTTTCTTGCTATATATATGAAAGAAAACGCTCGTTTTTTTCTTACGGAAAAATAAAGCGGGTGTTTGAAGGCGGACGTTGAGGATTTTGGAACGAAAAAGGAATGCGTCGCGGGGCGAGGCTTCTCCCTCTTTTGCGCTCCCTCCTGTGCGCTTGAAGCGGGCGGCATTATCGGGTAAAATTGAAATCAATATGAATAAAGAAATGCTTTTAAATTTTCCACGGCGAGCAAATCTTGCGGCTCGGAAATTGTTTTTCATTGCGCTGTTTTTTCTCTTTTCTGCGCCGGCTGTTTTTGCGGGCGAGGTGATTGATGCCGCGAGCGGGCCGTCGCACAGTTTGCTGCTGTTCGATGACGGGCGCATCCTGCCTTATGGAATGAATTGGTGCGGGCAATTGGGTTTGCCTAAAACTGTAGGATGCCAATTGATTGCGGAAACGCCGCCCTTGTATGTTGAGTCTTCGGTGAAATTCATTTCGGTCGCCGCCGGGGATGAAACCAGTTTGGCAATCGCCGCCGACGGAACTTTGTGGGGATGGGGAAGAAAACGCTATAGCATAGGAATAGGCGAGTGGGGGGACAGCATTGAAACGCCGCAGCTTTTGGACGATTCGAAAGATTGGAAGAAAGTGTTTGCGGGAGGAAACGAAACATTGGCTTTGAAAGAAGACGGAAGCTTGTGGAACTTGTCGTTTCTTGGGTTGGAGCAGATACAAAATCCGAATGGAACTGCATGGAAAGACGCGCACATATTTGGCGGGCCGTGGGGCGGCTGGGACGATTATACATTGCTCGTCATTCTGCAAGACGAGGAAGACAAATTCTGGACTTACGGCACTTGCAGGGGCTACCAGGGCGAGATTGATATACTCCACGCGTTTCTTGAAGAGAAGGACAAGGACGAGCGCTTTGATGCATTCCATGATGATTTTCGCGAGCTCCTGCCGCTGAAGCTCCCCGCCGGTACGACATATTTTAACGTCACGAGAGAAACGGGGCTGCGCGTGGACGGCAATAACGCCGTCATTTTTGGATTGAGCGCCGCCGATTGTAAGCGCATGGCGCGTATTCTCAGAAGAAACCTAAAAATGAAAAAGAAAACGTATCCTGCGCGTTTGGCAAATGCCGTGGCAAAGGAAGAGGTGAAGGAACTGAAAAAGGCCGTGACGGGAAATTTTACGGGCATTCTGACTTTTTTATTTGACAGTTATGCGCGGGAGGCAGGCAAGCATTATTATTCGTATGCCGCATTGCTCCAAAACGATGGCAGTCTGACCGTCTACACGAACGGCAAAAAGTTGCAGGGCGACCGTCCTTTGAAAGTCAAGAACATCTGGGGCGGCTACTGCCTTTTTGTGCAGGATTTGGACAATCACGTTTATGTCGTCGGCTACGAGCAATGTGGCAACATGCATTATGAAGAAAATTTCTTTTGTTTCGAGCCGATCGTTTTTGAATAGATCGCGGGGCGCAGTCCTGATTGCGATTTTTTTGCAAAACTCGCGGCGGCAATTCTAAATTTGAATAAGGCGCGGCGCGTTCCGCAGGAATGCGCACTTGTCGCAAGGAGCGAATATGAAAAGCGTGTTGTTCTTGCTTGTGATTTCCTTGATTTTTGCGGGCAATGTTTATTCTGACGCACATACAAAGTCCGCCGAATATCTGGAAATCGAAAATTATGTAAACGGCAATGAAGGCGAAATTCCGTCGCCGTCCGAACTTGAAAGAAAATATTGCACTGCGTCAGAATCAAAAAAAGACGAGTGTTTTAAAATATACGCCTCCGTGTTAAAACATAAAAATGCAAAATGCGAAAAAGAAAGAAAAGACTTGCACGAGATTTTCCAAAATCTGAACAGATTTTTCTCGTTGCTGGCGGACGGCGGCATTGGCTTTGGACATGAGTCGGAAAGAATTTGCGCATACGTGGAATACGAGTTGTTTCATCTGCAAAAAAATCGGCTTGATGAAAAAATGGTTTTGTCTGATTCCGCAAAAGATGATTTTGAATCCACTCTTTGGACGGCAGGAACGCAGAATGTGAACATGCAACAGAATATGT
>CAZZFL010000196.1:0-2517 GCA_964653395.1 uncultured Treponema sp.
AAAAAAACTTCGCGGAAAAATAAAAGAATTGCGAAGGAAAATCTGAACGGCTAAAAAAAGAGCCACCTGTCGGTGGCTCCAAAATATCTAAACGAAACGCGATTTTGAAAAGACAAATCTTTCCGGCGTCTCGAAAAAAAGCGGCCTGCAAAAACAAGCCGCTTTTAGGAGTCTAGCGGAATCGAACCGCTGCATAGAGGTTTTGCAGACCTGTCCCTTACCACTTGGGTAAGACTCCATATAATTAAAGAATATCAAAAAGTTGAAAATGTGTCAAGATGTTTGCGCAAGGATTTTTCATTTATGCTGTGACTTCTGAAAAAAATAAAATGATGGAATGCGACTAAAAAAAACGGAAAATGAGAAACGTGCTCCGCTTGTGCAGATTTTTTCGGGGCGGGTTCTCTGCGAAAGCGTGTTTCATCATGTCATTTTTATTAAAACGCATTAATTCACCATCAATTTCTTTTCCAAACCGTTCCTTGCGGCGTGTCCACAATTGTGATTCCGCGCGATGAAAGTTCCGCTCGAATTTGGTCGGCCGTGGCAAAATCCCGATTTTTTTTCGCCTCCGCGCGTTTCGCCAAAAGCGCGTCGATTTCATCGGCTTCGCCATCGTCTTGGTGGGAATTTTGCGCTTGCGAATCTTGCGCGATTTTTTTTGCGGAATCTTCTATTTTCAAGCCCAAAACGGCATCCATTTTTTGAATGAGCGCGTGCGCTTCGCCCGCCGAAATATTCGGATCTTTGAGCGCGACTTGAAGCGTGGCCAAAGCCTGAGGCGTTGAAAGATCGTTTTCCAAAGCCGCACGAAATTCCGCCAAATATTTTTTCGCCGCGTCTTGCAATGCGTTTTCGTCCGCCGCGCCGCCCGATTCTTGAATGATTTTTGCCGCACGGTTTACCAAAGATTTTCTCGCCGCCGCCGCGCCGTCGAGCGCGTTGAAACTAAAATACGAAGGACTTCGATAATGCGTTCCCAAAAGAAAATATCTGTAGTCGAGCGCGTCGTAGCCTGCGTCAATCAGCGATTGGAGCGTGAGAAAATTTCCCGAAGATTTTGACATTTTTTCCGCCGCGATTTCGTCCGCCGAATTTTTGCCGGATTTTTCCTTTGACTCTTTTGAATCTTTCGCAATCACGAGAAATTCATTGTGAAGCCAAAAATTCACCCACGGACCTTCCGCGCGTTCTTCCGACGTCATCGCGCCTTCGCTTTGCGCAATTTCATTCGTGTGATGAACTGGAATGTGATCGATTCCGCCGGTGTGAATGTCAAAATGCGTTCCCAAATATTTTTGGCTCATCGCCGAACATTCGATGTGCCAGCCGGGATATCCGCGTCCCCACGGAGAATCCCAAGTGAGCGCCTGATTTTCGAATTTGCTTTTCGTAAACCAAAGCACGAAATCCGCAGGATTTTTTTTGTTCGCGTCAACGCCGACTCGCGCGCCGGCCTTCAAATCTTCGATGTTCAAATTGGCGAGCCTTCCGTAATCCGAATAAGTGGAAACATCGTAATAAAGATTTCCGCCGGCTTTGTAAGTGTGTCCGTTCGCCTCGATTTTTTTTATAAGCGAAATCATTTCTTCGACATGCTCAGTGGCTTTGCAAACGACATCGGGGCGGCGAATATTCAGCCGTTCTATGTCGCGGAAAAATGCATCCGTGTAAAATCGCGCCACTTCCAAAACGCTCATGCTTCGTTCGGCGGCGGTCTTGAGCATTTTGTCTTCGCCAGAATCGTCGTCGCCCGAAAGATGGCCAATGTCGGTGATGTTCATTACATGGCGAATTTTGTAGCCGAGAAAAGTGAGCGTCTTGTCAAGAATGTCAAGGAAAATGTACGCTCGCAAATTTCCGATGTGGGCGTAATTGTAAACGGTCGGCCCGCAGCCATAAAATCCGACGAAGCCTTCCTTGAGCGGCTTGAATTCCTGAAGCGTTCTTCCCATTGAATTGAACAATTTTAAAGACATTTTTCCTCCGGCAAAGTTATTTAAAAACTTTGCAAACTGATTGCAAATCGGGCGCAACTAATCTATAATAATTCTATGTCAAATATAGAACAAATCGCGCAAAAGTTCAAGCCTTGCGACAAAATCAAAATGAGTTTCGGCGAAAAACTTTGTCGCCACACTTCATTCAAAATCGGAGGCGAGGCCGCGCTTTTTGTGGAAGCCGAAAATCTCGATTCGCTTTGTTTTGTCATGGAAGAAATTTGGCGCGAAAAAATTCCGCATTTCATTTTGGGCGGCGGAACGAATGTCGTTTTTGCCGACGAAGGTTTTGACGGAATTGTCGTTTCGATGAAAAAGATGAACGCGATTTCGATTTTGGAAAATTGCGAAAAAAATTCCGAAGAGGAAATTCAAGTTGCGCAAGCAAATGAAAATTCTTTTTCAAGTCCGCAAGATTTGCAAAAAAATTGCGAAAATAAATTCGATGAAAATTTCAAAGGAAAAAATGATGACGCGAGTTTTTGCGCTTTTCGCGAAGCGAAAATGCGAGATTCGC
>CAZZFL010000197.1:0-2499 GCA_964653395.1 uncultured Treponema sp.
ATTCATTGAATAAGAAATTATACCACAAAGCGCGATTTTTTTCAAGGGAAATTTTAGGCGCGAGAAGTCAAAAAAAAAGGAAACCGCAGAATTTCTGCGATTTCCTTTTGCGGAGAAGCCGACTTGAACGGCCACGGCTTTCACCACTAGCACCTCAAGCTAGCGCGTCTACCAATTCCGCCATCCCCGCAAGTGAAAACATATTAGCAGAAATCAAAAAAAATGTCAAGAAGAAAATCGAAAAAATGAAGAAAAACTTTTTTGCGGCAAAATCGTGCAAAACATGCTTTTTGCGATTTTGCCGCAAAATCCGCCACGACAACTATTCACCATTAATTATTCACTATGTTAACTATTAACTCTCCACTATTAATTATCAACTATAAAACCCGCCCGGCTTTTTCTGGAAATGGCTGAACTCCATCGTAAACGACGCGCGGCCTTGCGTCACGGAACGGAGCGTCGTGGAGAATCCGAACATCTTCGCCATCGGAGCCTCGCAGTGAATCACTTCGCCCGACTGCTTGGAATCCTGCCCGAGAATCATTCCGCCGCGCTGCGTCACTTGGCTCATCGCGTCGCCGACGAATTCTTTCGGGCACGAGATTTCCACGTCCATCACAGGCTCGAGGATTTCAGGCGACGCGTTTTTGCAAGCCTTGTCGAACGCGGAAACCGCGCACGCCTCGAACGCGAACGGAGTTGACGTTAGCTCGTCGTATTCGAGCGCGGTCACCTTTACGGCGGTGTCGGTGCAAGGATATCCGAATTCGATTCCGCTTGAAAGCGCGTTCATGAATCCGCTTTTCACCGCCTCGAGAATTTCATCCGGAATGTTCGCACTACGCGCGACGCACTCGTAGCTGTTTCCCTGCCCTGTCTCGCGCGGAGAAACTTCCACCGTGATTCCCGCCGTGTTTTCCTTTCCCGCAAGGACGCGGCTGTATTTTTCCGTCGCGGAACTCGTCGCGGAAACCGCCTCGCGGTACGTCACTTGCGGCGCGCCCACCCTCGCCTTTACGCCGAAATCGTCCTTCATTCTCGTGACGAGCACGTCGAGGTGAAGCTCGCCCATTCCGCTGATGATGAGCTGCCCGGTCTCGGAATCTTCCTTGTGCGTGAACGTGGGATCTTCGCGAGAAAGGATTTCCAAAGTTTCATTGAGCTTGTCGCGCTCCGAAATCGAATCAGGCTCGATGGCGACCGAAATCACCGGCTCCGGGAATCTCACGCTTTCGAGCAAAACCGGAAATCCTTCGCTTCCCAAAGTGTCGCCGGTCTGCGAGAATTTCAGTCCGATGAAAACGGCGATGTCGCCCGCCGAAACGCTTTCCATCTGCTCGCTCTTGTCGGCATGCATCCTCAAAATCCTGTTGACGCGCTCGCGCTTTTTTTTGGCGACGTTTGAAACTTGGCTTCCCGAAGAAATCTTTCCGGAATACATCCTGACGTAGCAAAGCGGACCCATTTCGCGGTCGTACTGGATTTTAAACACGAGCGCAAGCGGCTGCCCGGATTCCTCGCACGGAACTTCGACTTTTTCCTCGCGGCCTTTTTTCAAATGCATTCCGAGCGCGGGCGGCACTTCGTCGGGCGCGGGCAGATATTCCACGATCGCATCCAAAAGCGGCTGCACGCCCTGATTGTGCCTCGCGCTTCCCATGACCACGGGAACGAACGCGCGCGAAATCGTGCCACGCCTGATCGCAGCCTTGAGCTGTTCAGCGGAAATTTCCTTTCCTTCAAGATAAAGTTCCGCCAAGTCGTCGTCGTTCGACGCGACGGCATCCACCATTTTTTCGCGCCATTCTTCGGCTTCGGCCTTGCGTTCAGGCGCGATTTCAGAAACCTCGAATTTCTCGCCCTCGCTTTCGGCGTCCCAGCGAATTTCCTTTTGCGAAATCAAGTCGATCACGCCTTCGAATTCCGCGCCCTGCCCAATCGGAATCTGAAGCGCGACGCATTCCACGCCGAATTTTTCGTGGACGTCTTCCATCGAGCCGAAAAAGTCCGCGCCGATTCTGTCCATCTTGTTCATGAAGCAGATTCTCGGCACTCCGAAAGTGTCGGCCTGCTTCCACACGGTTTCCGTCTGGGGCTGCACTCCGTCCACCGCGCAAAGCACGCAGACCGCGCCGTCGAGCACGCGGAGTGAGCGTTCGACTTCCGCCGTAAAATCGACGTGGCCGGGCGTGTCGATTATGTTGACTTGGAATCCGTTCCAATATGTCGTGGTGGCCGCGCTCTGGATCGTGATTCCGCGCTCCTGTTCCTGCGCCATCCAGTCCATCGTGGCCTGTCCGTCGTCAATCTCGCCAATCTTGTGAATTTTTTTCGTATAGTAAAGGATGCGCTCCGTGGTCGTGGTCTTGCCAGCGTCGATGTGCGCCATGATTCCGATGTTGCGCATTTTTTCCAAAGACATAATTTTCTCCTGCAAACAAAGGCAGTATATCAGAATGCGACATTAAATGCAAGCGGGGGAATTTGGAGGAGGAC
>CAZZFL010000198.1:0-2438 GCA_964653395.1 uncultured Treponema sp.
CACGGCAAACCAATTACCAAAACAAATCAACGTTTGTCAACCGCCATCAAAATCACATAAGATTTCGCCGGAATGACATAACGATTTTTTCCGCCCAAAATTTCTTCTTTGCCGGCTTCGAGAATTTCTTCGCCGTCCGGGAACGAAGTGTCCAAAACTCGCGCCCAAACTTTTCCTTCGGCGAGGCTCGGCAAAATCAAATTCATATCATGCGTGTCCGTGTTGATCGCGAAATACAAATCGCTGTCAAAGCCGCCGTCGCTTTTTTGAAAACGGCTTCCGCAAATTTCGTAAGCCAAAAATCTGCTGAGCTTGGACCAGTCGGGAATGCGCCCGTCATAGTCGTACCAAATCACTTCCACGCCGTTGCATTTTTCCGATTCGCTTTCGCCGAAAAATTCCGTTCGCGAAAGGCAAGGATGCGCCTTGCGGAATTTTATGAGGCGGCTCGTGAAATCGACGAGGCTTTTGTTTTTTTGCGCGAGCGTCCAGTCGAACCAAGCGAGTTCGTTGTCCTGACAATAGGCGTTGTTGTTGCCGCGCTGTGTCCTGCGAAATTCATCGCCGCCCAAAATCATCGGAGTGCCCACGGCCGTCAAAAGCGCGGTGAGGAAATTTTTTATTTGCCGCAAACGCAACGCTTCGATTTTCACGTTCGTGCATTCGCCTTCAAATCCGTGATTGTAGGAATTGTTGCCGTCGCTGCCGTCGCGATTTTCTTCGCCGTTTTCCTCGTTGTGCTTTTGATTGTAACTCACCAAATCGTTCAGCGTGAATCCGTCATGGCAAGTGATGTAGTTAATCGAATTGAACGGCTTTTTTCCATTGTGGAAAAAAACGTCGCTCGAACCGGCAAGCCTTGTCGCCGCGCCCGTGGAAGTGTTTCCGTCGCCGCG
This sequence comes from uncultured Treponema sp., assembly GCA_964653395.1. GTDB lineage: Bacteria > Spirochaetota > Spirochaetia > Treponematales > Treponemataceae > Treponema_D. The sequence goes on from CAZZFL010000198.1 coordinate 897, forward strand.
AATGAATCGGCGGATGTCGTCGCGGAAACGGTCGTTCCATTCGCTCCATCGTCCGCCCGGAAAAAATCCCATGTGATAGCCGCCGCCCGCGTCCCACGGCTCGGCAATGATTTTCGTTTTGGAAAGAATCGGATCGACCGCAATCAAATTGGTCAAAGGCGGAAGCGAAAGAAGTTCGCCATTTTGTCCTCGACACAAAATCGAAGCCAAATCAAAGCGGAAGCCGTCAACGTGCATTTCCTGAACCCAATAGCGCAAACTTTGCAAAACAAAAAGCATCACGTTTGGATGATTGCAATTGAACGTGTTTCCGCAGCCCGAAAAATTCATATAATATTTTTTGTCGCCGGGAAGCATGTAGTACTGATCGTTTTGGATTCCCTTGAATTCAAAAGTGTAGCCGCGCTCGTTGCCTTCGCTCGTGTGATTGTAAACCACGTCCAAAATCACTTCAATTCCGGCGGCATGCAAATCTTTTACCATCTGCTTGAATTCGCGGACTGGCTCGCCGGGCGCGCGCGCGCTTGAGTAAGTGGTCTTCGGCGCGAAAAATCCAATCGTACTGTAGCCCCAATAATTCGCGAGGCGCGCGCCGCTCTTTGGATTCGTGTTGGAATTTTCGTTTTCGTCGAATTCCTGAATCGGCAAAAACTCCACGGCGGTAATTCCCAAAGATTTCAAATACGGAATTTTTTCCGCGAAGCCTTTGTAAGTTCCGGCCGCGCTCACCGAAGAAGTCGATGAAGCCGTAAAGCCTTTCAAATGAGTTTCGTAAATCACGCTTTTTTCGAGCGGAACGTTGAGCGGCCTGTCGCCTTCCCAATCGAATTCGTCATCGTCAATCACGACGCATTTTGGAAAAAGTTCCGCGTTTTGAATTTTCCTGTCTTTTATAAAAATCGTGTCGATGTCGCGCGTGGGAGAAGCGGCGAAAGATTTATAAACCGAACCTTCGGAAAAACATTTCGCGAAAGGATCGAGAAGATATCTGCCAAAATCGAAACGCAATCCTTTTTCGGGATTGTGCGGTCCGTCGATTCGATAAAGATACAAAGTGCCGGCGTGCGCTTCCGGAATGAGCGCGTGCCAAATGTCGCCCGTCCTGTTTTGAACGGGATCAAATTCCACAGTGGCAAAAGGAGCGCCATCGCCCGCATTCTCAAAAAAGCAAAGCACGACTTTCGTCGCATCTTTGGAGAAAATGGAAAAATTCACTCCGTCCGAAGTAATAACAGCGCCTTGCGATAAAGGTTTGCCTTTAAGCACAGTGAAAGTTTTCATAGAAAAATTATAGCAAGAAAATGAAAATGTTTCAAGTGAGATTGGGCGCAAACTCATTTGCCGTTGACAGGGAAAATCGCCTTGACAACGCGGAATCAAAAATATATCATTTTGCAAAAAAGATTTCGATTTTTTTCGCGGGGAAAAATTTAATGAAACATATTTTTTTAATATGCATTTTGGCGGCGAATTTCATTTCCTGCAAGAATGCGGAGAAAAACGTGCGGAACGGTTGGGCTGCCTTTGATGACGGCCGGCATG
>CAZZFL010000199.1:0-2430 GCA_964653395.1 uncultured Treponema sp.
TGCCTTAAAAAAGCCGACTGTCGGACTTGAACCAACCACCTGCGCGTTACGAGTGCGCTGCTCTACCGGATGAGCTAAGTCGGCATATTTTCACTATATCAGATTTGCGAAATTTATGCAAGTGCTTTTCAAAAAACTTTTTGCGTGCGACGAATGCGACGCGCGTTTTTCAAGTCAAAGGTTCGACGCAAACATCGGCGCGTGGACTTCTCCGCGCGAATCAGAAATGCGATTGCAATTTCATTTCGACGCTGTATTTCATTTCCTCGATGTTCGCGACGACCATATAGTTGTCGAAAATTTGAAGCCGCTTCTTTGCCGCCAATTTGTTCAGCTCGTCTTGAACTGTTTCCGCGGAAAGTCCCGACCATTGAACGATGTCCTGCGCCTTGATGTTGAACGAGCGCGATTTTTCCATGTTGCGCGTGGAAAGTCCCATTTCATCGTACATGCAAAAAACATCGTAAATCCGCACGATTGGCTCTTTTATCGTGAGAATTCTGTAGCGGCGTTTTTGATCGTAGATTCGCTTGCAAAAAAGTTTGAGAAGAATGATTGCGATTTGCGGATTTCCTGTCACGAGGACTTCGAAATTTTCTTTGTCGAATTTGAGGCATTGAACTGGACCTCGCGCGATGCACGTCGCGGAACGCGGCGATTTTTCCAAGATTGCCATTTCGCCGAAAAATTCGCCGGGCTTGAGAATGTCCAAATTTTTGGAAGTGCCGCTGACGCATTTTACAAGCTGCACTTCGCCGCTTTGAATCAAATAGAACGAATCGCCCGGTTCGTGCTCGCAAATTATCACTTGCTCATTTTCATATTTTTTTTGAAAACGCTCGAACGCAGGAAGCATAAAATGTCCGAGCGCGTTGTTCACGCTGGAAATCGACGGCGAAGGAATCGAATGAATGTTTTCGGAATTCTTTTCCGCGAATTTTTTCGAATGTTCGAGAAGTTTCACGACTTGCTCTTTGTCGTCGGCTTCGGGAAATTGCGTTAGATATTTTACGCAAACGTCCATGCACGAACGATATTTTTTTTCGCTGAAAAAACATTTCGCCACGGTGAGCATTCCTTCGTCGTGGCTTGGCTCGTTGTAATTTTTCAGCAGGGCCTTTGATTTCTTGTGATATTCGCGAAGCTGTCCCGAAAAAACGCGCAGCATTTTGTAGACGACTTTTTTGTTGTTCGTGAAAATCTGCTCGAAATCCTGAACTGTCATCGAAATTACAACCGCGTCCTGAAGGACGGTCGCAGTTTCTTCGCGCGGAAAATGTCCGAGTGCGGATTTCGCGCCGAAAAATTCGCCGGTGGCAAGTTGAACTGTGTTCGTGCCGCCGGTTTCAATGTCCGTGGACGAAAGAATCACCACGCCTTTTTGAAGAATGAAAATTCGTTCGTCATCGTCGTTTTCAAAATAAATTATCGAGCCTTTGTTATATTGAACTGTCTTGAGCATAAAAACTCCGAAATTCAAAAAATATCATTTTTTAGAGTATTCTAAAAATATAGCATAAAAATCAAATTTATGCTATACTGCGATTGGGAATTTTTTTAAGAAATTATGATTGACTTGCACACACATTCCACGGCTTCGGACGGCGAACTTCGTCCCGCCGAATTGGTGGCGGCCGCGAAGGAAAACGGCGTTTCGATTCTCGCGCTCACCGACCACGACACTTTTTCGGGACTGGAAGAAGCCGCCGCCGCCGCGAAAAATGCCGAAATCATTTTCGTTCCCGGAATCGAAGTGAACGTTTCTTGGACGAGCGGCGAATTTCATCTTTTGGGTTTGGGCTTGAAATTGGAATCGATTTGCGAAGAACTCGAAGGAATCACGCGTTCGCTTCAAGACGAGCGGAAATTGCGAAATCAAAAAATCCTTCAGAAAATGGCGGAAGCCGGACACGACGTGAATTACGAAGAATTCGTCTCGCTTTCGGACGGCGAAGGACGCGAAAGCACGCTCGGCCGTCCGCATCTCGCTTCGTATTTCGTGAAAAAAAACATCGTCCGAAAAACTCAAGTCGCCTTCGACAGGTTTTTGGGAAAGTCCGCGCCTTTTTACATCGGGCGGCAGGGCGCGGATTTGGACGAGGCGATTTTCGCGATAAAAAAATCCGGCGGCGTTCCAGTAATCGCGCATCCGCTTTCGCTTTACGTTTCTTGGGGAAAAATCGCCGAAATTCTGCGCGAGATAAAAGCGCGCGGCGTTCAAGGTTTGGAAGCGTGGCATCCCGGCGCGCGCGAAGCCGACTGCCGCCGCTTGGAGCGACTCGCCCGCGAATTGGGATTTTTCGTCACGGCGGGAAGCGACTTCCACGGAAAGTCCGTCCGCGCCGATCGCCGCCTCGGAATCACGGCCGGCAACATCCACATTCCGGAACGTTATTATTTCGACGAACTTTTGCCCGCGCTGGAAAATCG
>CAZZFL010000200.1:0-2380 GCA_964653395.1 uncultured Treponema sp.
GATTTTTATGATTTAAAATAATTATAACGAATTTGAAACAGAAAATCAAGAAGTTAGTTTCATGCCCCGCAACGCTTCCACCCATTTTTGCATCAGGATTCCGAACGCCACGCCCACATTCAGCGAAGCCTTCAAGCCAATCATCGGAATCGTCACGTGGCCGTAAGTCGCGCGTTTCAAGGCTTCTGGACTCGCGCCCAATTCTTCCGAGCCGATTATGCAGATTCCGTGCGCGGGAAATTTGAATTGTTCTATCGGAGTGCCGCCCGTTTCCAAAACGAAAACATTTTCGTCGGCGGGAAGTTCGTCGAGCGAAACTCGCTCGAAACCCAAAGTTTCAATGCAGCCCATCGCGCTTCGAATCGCGCGTGGATGATTTGCGTCGGCGCACAAAGGCGAAAGGAAAATTTTCTCCGCGCCCATTCCTTCGGCCGTGCGGAAAATCGAACCCAAATTGAACGGCGAGCGAATGTCTTCGGCATAAACGCAAACGCCCGGAAAAAAATTCCGCTTTTGCACGAGCGGCGCACATTCGCCGGATTTTTCTTCGCTTTGAATTTGCGAAGAATGCGGCGCAATCACCAAATCCCATTCTGCCGGAAAAGTTCCCAAAATTTCAAGCAGCGCGTTTCGCGCGACATTGCAAAGCCTGCGTTCGTCCAAAGGATTTTGCGAAAGCAATTCGCGGATTTTTTGCGCCGAGGCAGGATTGAGTTTTGAATCTTTCAAAAGAATTTCGCAAAGCGCCTTTTCATATTCGGCGCGGCTCATCGAAGAAAAACGGTATTCCGTGCCGGCTTCCGCAATGCCCGCGATGTCGCGTTCGAGCGCGCCAAAACTCAATGCGAGTTTCCGCCGCTTTTGTCCCGGCGAAAGTTGGAAAAGTTTGTTCGGATCAATCATTGCGCAACCTTCGTTTTGCTGCCGAGTTTCTTGAAAGAACTCGAATGCGCGAACATCGTGAACCTTCGCATTTTGCAAAGCCACGCATGCAATTTTTGCTCGCTTCAATCAACGCGAAATCAATATGCCAATTTCATCAAATCAAACAAATCGTCGCTCGTCATGCTTCGCGGCAAGAAATTCATCATTTCAAGTTGCCCGGCATCTTCCACGGCAATCGAAAGTTGTTCGATGGAAACCTGCAAATCTTTCAAACGCGCCGGCAAATTCGACTTCGCGATTTTTTTCCTTATGTAATCGGCGTAGGCGACGCACGCTTCTTCGTCGCTTGCTTCGTCCGTCGCAGCGCGAAGAATTTTCGCCAAACGCGCGATTCGATCGCCTTTGAATTTCGCATAATCTTCAATAATGTACGGAAACAAAATCGACGTTACGAGCGACTGCGAAATTCCGAATTTCGTGTACGCGCTCAAAGCCAAAAGCGTCGCCGCGCCTTGCGAGCTTGTCGAAGACGCGAGACCCGCCATGCATCCGCCCTGCGAAAGCAAAATTTCGCTCGGCGTCGTCACCATGAGCGAAGGCGCGCCGTCCAACGCGTAGCCCGTAAGTTCGATCGCCTTTTCCGCAACCATGTCTGAAAAAAACGAAGCCTTCGGCGAAAGGTACGCTTCGGTCGCCAAGCACAAAACTTCGAGGCTCATCGAAGAAAGTTGATTTTCCGACAAAGAAACCGTCAAGTTCGGATCGAACAAAGCCAATTTGCAAATCGCGTTTTTGTTTTTGATGACTTTCGTGGAATTCGAGCGCGAATCGACAATCGGCGTAAAACTGGAAAAAACGTATGGATTCCGAATCGTGCTTGGAACGCAAATCAGCGGAAGCGGAGTGGCGGACGGAATTTCGCCGTCGATAAATTCATAAAAGTCGCGATTCTCGTTGTAAATTTCGCAGACGATTTTGGCAAGATTCAAAGCCTGAGTTCCGCCCACACCAATCACGCCGTTGATATGCGCGCCTCGTGCGAGCGACAAAGCCTGTTCCACCATCTGCGTGTTCGCGATTCCGGCGACGGAATCAAAAATAAAATAATCCACTTTTCCGTCATCAAGAGGCTTCGTGACTTTTTCGGAAATTCCCACTTGCTTTAAAATCGGGTCGAGCACGACCATAAATTTCGAACCAATTTCATTCGTGAATTGTCCGAGCCTGCTGACTGTGTACGAACCCAAAACAATGTTAGGAGAAACTTTAAAAACAAAATCCGCCATAATAATTTCCTTCAAAAAACGCGATTTTGAACGAAACGAAAAATCGCAAGCAAGGCTTTGCCCTGCGCTCCTTAATTTTCAACAGTGAGAAAGTGTCAACTTTCTCCACTGTTGAAAAAGTCATTTCGCAACGAAGCGAGAAATGACTGTATATAAACGAGTTTTGAAAAACTCGAAGTTAAAAACAGCGGCAACATTCTGACGCTGTT
>CAZZFL010000201.1:0-2377 GCA_964653395.1 uncultured Treponema sp.
GGCCGTCCAAAAAATCCACGGCATTTTGCACCATGTTTGAAAAGTAGGCGGTTTGCACGCGGCCGCGTTTTTTGGGCAGGACGATTTGCGCGTCTTCTTCGAGTGAAAAAAATCCCGAATACAATTTTGATTCCGCGCGGCGAAAAAATTTGGCGAAGCCGTTGCCAATGAAAATTCTTCCTTCCGTGCCAATCACGTCCACTTCAAATCCGAAAAATCGACTGCGCCCGCTCATTTCCAAATTCACGCTCGGGCAGAATTTTGTGAAATAATGTGCGCACAAATTGCGAACGATTTTTTTATTTTTTTTGTCGAAAACAATTCCGCTCAAATTTGGATTTTTCAAAATTACGCGAGCATTTTTTCCTCCCGCATTTTTTTGAATCGCCTCGAGCAAAAAAAGCACGATGTCCGCCAAATGCGTTCCGTCGTGAATCAAACTGTAGCCGCCCGTGGCTTCCGCGTCAGGATCGTAAAGTCGCATTCCCGAAAAAAGCCTTGCGGAAATGCTTTGCACGTCGCCGATTTTTTTGATATATTCTGCGGCGGAATTCCAATCCAGCGCGAAACGCCGCTCGTGATTCACCAAAATTGGAACGGAAAATTTTTTCGCGGCGCGCCGAATTTTTTCAGCCTCGTTCATATTCAGCGCGACTGGCTTTTCCAAAATCAAAAGGCGTGGCTTGTGCGAAATCGCTTCGAGCGCGACGGACAAATGCGCGTCTTCGTTTACCGCCACCACAACGATGTCGGGCGTGCAATCCGGCGAATTTTTTTCGCGCCGATTTTCATCGCGACATTCCGCGAACGTTTCGTACATTTTTTCGATGCTTTCGAACGTTCGCGCGCTCGGATTGAAATTTTTCCATTCGGAAAGATTTTCAGGATTTTTGTCCACGCCCGCAATTATTTTCACGCGCGGATTTTCTTTCAAAGCCATCGTGTGGCTCGCGGGCTGCTCGCGCTTTTTGTCGAAGCCCAGCGCAAATCCGATTCGGCCAGTTCCCACCACGGCCGCCGTGTAGATTTTTTTCGAGACAATTTTTTCACTCATTACAAATGCTGCTCCAAATATTCGATGAAATCTTTTTCAGAAAGCGGCTTGGAATAGAAAAATCCCTGGACGTAATTGCATTTTATCGAGCGCAGGAAATTTATCTGCTCTTCGGTTTCCACGCCCTCGCAAATTGTTTCCTTGCCGAGTTGCCGCGCCATTTCCACGATTTGCCGCACGACCTTCAATTCGTCGTCGGAAGAAGACGAAGCGTTTTGAACTCCCATCATAAATTTGCGGTCGAGCTTGAGAATGTCGGCAGGAATTTTCGAAATCAAACTCAGCGAAGATTCGCCCGTGCCGAAATCGTCGATGGCGACGCGGAATCCTTTTTCGTGAAGCTGCTCCGCCACTTCGCGCGCGCGATCGTCCGCCACGCCGAGCGAGCGTTCGAGAATTTCCACTTCAACCATTTTGGGCGGAATGTTGTATTGTTGGAAAAGAGCCGAAAATTTCGAGACGAATTTTTCGTCGCTCAAATGAAATCGCGACATATTTATGGAAATCGGAACCAAATTGTTTTCGCCTTCCGCAATTCGCGCTTCCATAAATTCGAAAACTTTTTGGTAAACGTAAAAATCAAGCCGATTTATGTAGCCGTTGCGTTCGAAAAGCGGAATGAAATTGTCGGGCTTGATGTCGCCGAGTTTCGCGGAATTCCAGCGCACCAAAGCTTCCGCGCCGATAATTTTTCCGTCGCTCAAATTTATTTTCGGCTGATATACGACATAAAATTCATTGTGCGTGAACGCGACGGGAATGTAGCGTTCGATTCGCTTTTCGCCCAAAATGCGCGTCTCCATGCTGCTGTCGTAGACCGAATAATTTTTCAGCAAATTGTCCTGCACCATGTGCTTCGCGTAACTTGTCTTGCCGATGAGATTTTGAATTGTGCCGCGCTCGTAGTCTTTTCCGGCAAAAACGATTCCAGACTTCGTGGGAACAAGCTCGCCCGTGCGCCCTGCGAGGAAATTGCCATTGTACAAAAGCGAGTCGAATTCCCGAAGCGCGCTTTCGCTGTCGGAAATCGGATACATCAAATAAAAATGATCGATGTGGCCGCGAGCGACGATGCCTTGCTTTTCGCGCGCGATTTCGCCGAGCCTTCGCGAAAGCAAAATGAGCTGCTCGTTCGCGACGGCGATTCCTTCGGTCTGCTGCACGATTCTGAATCCGCGGATGTCAAGTCCCAAAATCATATAATTTTGATTCGGATTTTTTTTGAAAAGTTTTTCCGCCTCTTCTTCAAAATGAAATTCTGTCCACAAACCTGTGAGTTCATCGACGCTGCCGGTTTCCTGCAAGGTGAGTCGGTGGGAAGAA
>CAZZFL010000202.1:0-2352 GCA_964653395.1 uncultured Treponema sp.
TTTTTTTATTTTACGTCAAGCAAAATTTATTCTAGAATTCTTTCGAGCGCTTGCTCTTGAAAAAGCTGCTTCTTCCGCTGCGCTCCGTGGGCGTGTGCGGATTCGGGCGGCTGCTTCTCCTGCCGAAATCTCGGTCGCGGTCAAATCCCCTGCCCCGTCCGAAATCTCTTTCGCGTCCGAAGCCTCTTCGTCCGCCCCGCCTTTGCTCGCCAAAGTCGTCGTCGAAATCTCGGTCGCGTCCGCCGAAGCCGCCTCTTCTGCCACCGCGTCCGCCTCCGGCAGGCTTCGCGTCCACATGGATGTGCGGAATCGAAGAATCTTTGCCAGCCATTTCAAGCATTCTGTCCGCGTCGGAAATCGGAAGGCTCACCAAACTGAAATTCGTAGAAACGTCGATTCGGTCCACCAATTTTTCCGGAATGTTGAGAATGCCGCTAAAGTAATCCGCGATCTCGCGCGCGTTGTAGCCGTCCCGCCGTCCCAACTGGATATAAAGCCGCTTTTGGTTCGGGTCGGAATCTTCAAAATCGCGTCCGCCGAAAGAGCCGCCTCGTTCACGTCGTGCGGAATCCTTCGATTTTGGCAAGGTGGACTTGCTGATGTCTTCGTAGCGATTTTTGCTCAACTTCTTTCCATACATCACGGAAAGCACCGCCGCCAAAACTTTTTCAGGCTCGTCGTTTTCGCAAAGCTCGCGCGCCATTTCCAAGAACATCGAATCGGGTCTGATGAGATTGGATTTTTTTTCAGACGAATTTTCGCCTTCGGAAATTCCAGTTTCTCCGTCGGAAACGATTTCAGATTGCGCGTTTTCCGCATTTTGATTTTCAGGCGAATCTTCCGAAACGATTTGCTCGCCTTCGCTTGACTCAGCATTTTTTCCTTCAAGCAAATCCGAATCATTCAAATTTTCGTCGGCATCTTCTTCGAATTCTTTTTTCAAGCCGAGAGATTTTTTCAGCTCGTCGAACAACGCCGCCTGCTTCACTTTGAGGACGTTTTTCACCGAAGGAATTTCGCCTTCGTTCAAATCGCCCTTGCTCGCGCGCGCGACACGCGCCTTGAGGAAATTCAATTTTCTAGTTTCGCCGGGACAAACGAACGTGACGGCAAAGCCCGAAGAGCCAGCGCGTCCAGTGCGTCCGATTCGGTGGACATAAGTCGTCGCGTCGAAAGGAAGCGAATAGTTGACGACATGGCTCAATCCCGAAATGTCGATTCCTCGTGCGGCGACATCCGTGGCGACTAGCACGCGGGTTTTCTTGGAGCGGAATCTCGCGAGAATTTTCTCGCGCTGGCTTTGCGGAATGTCGCCGTGCAAAGCGGCCACTTCGTAGCCTTTTTCGTCGAGCCGCTTGGAAACCGTGTCCGCGTCGTTTTTAGTCTGAGTGAAAACAAGTCCGTAGAAATCCGGATTCGAATCGATGAGGCGGACGAGCGCCTCCACTTTGTCGCCCTCGCGCACGACCCAATATTTTTGGTCGATGAGAAGCGGCTCTTCCACCACGCCTTCTTCTTCGACGATTTCATAGTCGCCCATAAATTTGGCTGCGATTTTCAAAATCGGGGCGGGCATCGTCGCGCTGAAAAGCAGGATTCGCGCGTCGGGATTGGCCTGTTCGAAAATGTGCTCGATGTCGTCGATGAATCCCATGTCGAGCATTTCGTCGCCTTCATCAAGAATGAAATATTTTATTTTGCTGATGTCGAGAGTTCCGCGCTCCAAATGGTCTTGAACGCGTCCCGGAGTTCCGACGACGATTTCAGAGCCGCGCTTGAGTTCGCGGATTTGCGTGTTGTAGCTGCCGCCGCCATAAAGAACGCACGTCCTCGGATAGCCGCCCTCGGTGAACGACTGCAATTCCGTGCAAGTTTGAATGGCAAGTTCGCGAGTCGGCTCGAGAACCAAAGCCTGCGTGATGTCGCGGATTTCGCGCAATTCCTGCACGATTGGCAAGCCGAACGCAGCGGTCTTTCCAGTGCCCGTCCGGGCGCGAGCGATTACGTTCGCATCGCCGTTCAAAAGTCGCGGAATGGCCAACGCCTGAATCGGCGACGGCGTTTCGAAGCCCTTGCGGGCGATGGCGGCCAAGGTCTTTTCGTCAAGACCAAGGTCTTCAAAAGTAATAGAGTCTTCCATTATTTTTCCCCAAAGCGCGTTTGCCGCACTTCAAGAAAAAATTCTCAAACCCCATGCAGCGTTCGCGCTTTTTTATGAATTCTTTTGCGCCCCTGCGCAACGCGCCGTTTTGGCGCAAAAGTTTTGATATTGTAGCGGAAGATTCAGAATGTGTCAAGCGGTTTTTTGAAAAATTTGAGGTATTTTTGAAAATGGTGCGGTTCTTTGCGTTC
>CAZZFL010000203.1:0-2304 GCA_964653395.1 uncultured Treponema sp.
CATCGCGCGGACGTTGAAGAAGCGTGCCGCCGCATGGAAAGTTTTTCGGTTTAAATCAATAGAATTTCTATCTTAATCTAATAAAAAATCGCAAGCTTTCGCTTGCGATTTTTTATTAGAATTGCTTTTTAAAGCCAGCCATCGCCTTTACGTTGAAATCGAAATCATTCCCTTCAAATGGCTTTAAAACCCCGACCTGCCCCATAATGTCAAGACTCATAGAAGAACTAAGCGGAATTTCCACGAAAGGCGAAATATAGAAATTCAAATCCTTCTCGTCGAATTCCAAACTGAAATCCTTTAATTCCTTCTCGATTGAAGTCACAAGATGGAAGCCGGTCGAAATGTTCGCGATTTTCGTGGCAATGGAATCAAATTCAACCGTTATTCCCGCGCCAATCGGATCCACCAAGTAAAGCGTCTTCTTCACATTTTTGTCCTCAAGCGAATAGACCGTGAAATTCAATTTGAAAGTTCTGAATCGAAGTCGCGGTTCAACCAAAAACGTAAGGCCGGAATTCAAGGCACTCGACCTTTTTCCCAAAACCAAATTGTTCATGCCGAATTGCAAAAGCAAGCCGTTGCCGTACTTGTTTCCCAAAAGCATGTTCAGACCACAATTGAAAATTATGTCTTTTATGCGAATCGAAATCGAATAGTCGTCGTTCCCCACTTCAAGACCTTTCAAAGGCAATCCGAATCCAAATTCAAAATCCGCCGTAACCGAAGGAAATGACGTCGCCAATCTAAAATCCAAATTTACCGTGTGCGCACTTGGAATGTTGTCGGAATCAGATTTTGCAAAAGCATCGTTTTTAAAATAATAAAGATATCCGCCCAAAGAAACTGGCTTTTTTTCAAGCCGCGAAATGTATGAAATGCCCATTCCAGAATTGTAATGAAGCGGAACGCCGGCGATATTGGAAAAACTTTTTGTCAAATGCGAACTTATGGGATCGCATCCAAATTGGCGCATCAAAAAAGTGTCCGTTCCAATTGGCTCATAAGAACCAAAAAATGCCGAAAAGAAATGCGTAGAATTTATGGCGCGTTTTGTATAAACGAACGAAAGTTCGTGAAGTCGAATCGAAGTGTCGCCGCCTTCGGCTTCGAGAAATTCGTTTCCGTCGAAAACCGAAAATGAATTACCTTTCGATGAAAAATCCATTTCACCGCGCAAAGTGAATTTTTCAGCAAAATCAAACTGAACGGCGGCAAAAGCGGATATTGGAATTTTCCATTCTTTTTCCTTTGAATTGTCGAATTCCACGCCAGCATTACCAGCCACCACCGCGCTGAACGAAGGAGTCGCGCTCAAAAAATGCCCGCCCAAAACCAACAAAGCCAAAATCGACAAAGTCTGTTTTTTCATAATCTCGTCCTAAATCCTAAAAAAGAATTTCACTTTTATCTTTCGACAGAGAAGAAATATCAACTGCCGAAGACGCCGCAAGCTTCGCTTTACAAAAATAAGCATGCCTCTAGCATGCGATTTCCGCAGAGAGAATGAGAAACGGCAATGAAAAACTTGAGTTTCGCAAAACCCGAAATTAAAATTGACAACTCAAAGCAATCGTCAATTTTAAACATCGTTCAGATTATCGGCAAAATTCAAAGAAATTTTAGTGCTTTTTGCTGATTGTTCGAGCGTATGGAAGTGTATGGAAAAAATGCGCATTCTTAAAACGAAGCTTCAGCGCAAATTGGCTAATTTGATTTTTAATAAATCGGATGGAAACTTCTTGTTAATTTTATATAAAATTTCAAAAATTAGAATTGAGAAACAAATTCGCGAATCAGAATAAATGTCCATGCGCGAGATTTAAAAGCCAAAACGCATTTGGCATCTAAATCTCGCGCTCCCTTTTGCCAGTTTTTATGAATTCAATCAGTTCTTCCACATCGGAAAAAGCATCGTAGTCGCCGCAAAGTCCATCTCTATGGTAAACTATGCCAGCCTTTTCATTGCGCTCAAGACAATCCAACAGTTCTTTTTCGCCATAACGTCGCGCGAATTGCGTAAATGCCAGCGGCCTGATTCGCGCCATCATTCCTTTTGTGCACGAAACATCTCCGCATTTGTAGCAATGTGACAAGCCTTTTTCTTTGGAACATTTTCTGTTCCAACACCAACTGCTGTCGCGACAGGAAGAAGATTCACAGCCGCCACATGTTGAATTTTCAGAACAAACACAGCATGCTAAACCACACCTTGCAATTCCTAAATCTCGTCTCAAAGCAATCTCCCTAAAACCAAAAAACGGCGACCGCCGATTCAATTCCCGAGCATGAGACCTCGCGCCA
>CAZZFL010000204.1:0-2298 GCA_964653395.1 uncultured Treponema sp.
GTGGAAAATTCTTCGTCGGGCGTTTCTTCGCCCTCGTCCGCTTTTTCTTTGTCAATGTAAGTTCCGTGGACTTCCGCGCCGAACGAAAACTGCTCGCTCACCGCGCTGGCGGAAAAATCTTGCCCGCTCAAAGAAACGCCGTCTTTTTCGATCGTGATTTCCTTGCCGCGCTCGCCGACGAGCTGCTCGGTCTTGCCGTTCCATTTGAGGCTTTCGCCTGAAATGTTCACGTTGTGGGTTTCGCTTCGGATTTCGATTCCGTCGAAGAATTCGTAAAGTTCCGCGTCCGTGTCCGCCCGCATTAACCCCGCCTTTCCTGTGGCGGTCGTCTCGCCGTCCGCGTTCCTCGTTTCAAACTGGATTTTTTGCGCGAAGACTTTTCCGGAGCCTTTGAATTCTTCGAGCCGCTCGCTTGAAACTTGCGCCGTGGTCTGGCCTTTTTCGATCCGCGAAAAACGCGCGTCGTCGAGCATCAATTCCGGGACGATACCTTCGCTGTCCGAAACCGTGTCGTAGTTCACGGAACATCCGGCGAGAATCGCGAAAAAAATCGCCGCAAGAAAAATGCGCGCGAGATTTGAACGGCAGGTGAACGCCGCCGTCCGTCCGCAAGACGCGCAGATTTTTTTATTTTCGAGAAAATTGATTTTTTTGTCGCGCGGTTCTTTGAAATTCATTTTTTCCTTTCGGCCGCCGCAGCGATGAACGCCGTGAAAAGCGGATGCGGCTTCGTGGGACGCGAGACGAATTCGGGATGGAACTGCACGCCGATTCCCCAGGGATGGTCCTTCCATTCAAGAGCTTCCACTTGCCCGTCGGCGGGGCAGGTGGCGGAAACTACCAGCCCCAAATCTTCGAGCGCGTCCTTGTATCGTTTGTCGAAAGTGTACTTGTTGCGATGCCGCTCGGAAATCAAGGACTTTTTGTAGACGGAATTTATCTTCGAGCCTTTTTCAAGCTTCACGTCGCTCGCGCCGAGTTTCATCAGGCTTGCCGCGGAAAGTCCCGCCTGTTCTTCGGGAAGGCTCACCACGGGATGCGTTGTGTTTTGGATGAATTCCGTGCTGTCCGCGTCTTCCCATTTCGCGAGATTCCGCGCCGTCTCGATGGCCATGAGATGCATTCCCAAGTCGATTCCCAAATACGGAATGTTTTTTTCGCGCGCGAATTTCACGGCTGAAAGAAGTCCCAAAAATCCTCGGTTTCCCATGTTTCCCGGAATGAGAATTCCGTCGAGGCCGGAAAGTTCCGTCGCGATGTCGCCCACGCGTTCCAAATTTTCCGCGTCTACTTTTTTGACTTCAAGTTCCGCGTTGCAGCCCGTGACCGCCGCATGGAAAAGAGATTCCTTCACGCTTTTTATGCAGTCGTCGAGAAAGTCGCGCTTTCCGATAAGTCCGACCGTGATTTTCTTTTCCGGCGAATTGAGCTTCGCGAGGAACGCCGTCCACGGCTTGATGTTGCATTTTAGTTCGTCGCCGAATTTGAGCTTTCGCAAGATTTCAGAATCCACGCCCTGCTTGTGGAAAATCACCGGAAGTTCGTAGATGGATTTTTCCACGTCGGTGGAAGTGAAGACCGCGCCTTCAGAAACATTGCAGAAAAGGGCTAGCTTTTTCTTGAGATTTTTTTCGAGCGGAATTTCGCATCGGCACAAAAGGATGTCGGGCTGGATTCCCGCTTCCTGCAATTGCTTCACCGAATGCTGCGTGGGCTTGGATTTCAGTTCGTCGCCCGTAATCACCGGGACGAGCGCGAGGTGGATGCTCACCGAATTTCCTTTTCCCAATTCGTGGACGAGCTGCCGCGCCGTCTCCAAATACGGAATTGTCTCGATGTCGCCGACTGTACCACCGATTTCCACTATGACGATGTCCGCGCCGCTTTGCGCGCCGATGTTCAGGATGCGCCGCTTGATTTCGTCGGTGATGTGCGGAATCACTTGGACGGTGCGCCCGTTGTAGCGGCCGGCGCGTTCGTTGCGAATCACTTGGTCGTAGACTTTGCCGATTGTGATGCAGTTTCGGCTCGTGAGTTCCACGCTGGTAAACCGCGAGAAATTTCCCAAGTCAAGGTCGGTCTCCGCGCCGTCTTCCGTGACGAAAACCTCGCCGTGCTGGTACGGGCTGATGTTGCCCGCGTCCACATTGATGTACGGGTCGCATTTTACGATCGCGATTTTCAGGCCATGACATTCGAAAAGACTCGCGATTGCGGACGAAGCCACGCCCTTTCCGAGGCTTGAGCAGACTCCGCTGGTTACCAAAACGTATTTACTCATATCCTTTCAGTATAACA
>CAZZFL010000205.1:0-2274 GCA_964653395.1 uncultured Treponema sp.
ACACTACAGGAATAAATTTCATGACATAAAACAAACTCCTGTAGTGCGTATACACAAAGTCGTGTAGTGCCTATACAGGAGTTCGCGTAGTGCCATGAAACAAAGTCCTGTAGTGGCCATGCCGTTTTCTGCGCGTTTTCCTAAATGAATCGCGAAGTTCGTCGCTTGCAAATTAAAATAATTTCGTTTATAATTATTCCATCGAATCAAAATTGGAGAAAAAATGGACAAAGAAAAAACGAACGATCCCACGGCCGAAGGCGCGGTGGTGGACAACATTCTGCCCACTTCCAACGAAAGCGACTTGCGCGAGCTGATGGGCGAACTTGACCGCGAGCATGCTTATCGCGAACACAATTGCTGGCGACAACATGTTACTATTGTAGTTTCGGTGCTGTTCTGCCTGTTCCAACTTTACGCCACGCTCACTGGTTCTGTCACGGCGCAAATTTTGCGGGCGACGCATTTGGCGTTCGTGCAGCTTTTGGCGTTTTTGCTTTTTCCTCCCACGAAAAAATCTCCGCGCAACACGCTTCCCTTGTACGACGTGCTTTTGGGAATTTTGGGCGCGGCGTGCTGGCTTTACATCGTGATAAATTTCCAAAACATCGTGCGTCGCGCTGGCGCATACGTTCCGCTCGACATCGCGGTGGGAATTTTGGGAATCCTGATTTTGTTTGAAAGTTGCCGAAGAATTGTCGGAATCCCGATTCTGATCATCGCCGCGGCGTTCGTTTTGTACGCGCTTTGCGGACGCTACATGCCGGGATTTTTGAATCATCGCGGCTACAAAATTTCGCGCATAGTGACGCACCTTTTTTACAACACCGAAGGAATCATGGGAATTCCGATCGGCGCGTGCTCGACATTCATCTTTCTTTTCATATTGTTCGGAGCGTTGCTTGAAAAAACTGGAATCGGACAATTTTTCATCGAAATCTGCAACGCGCTCGCGGGAGGCGCGAGCGGAGGTCCTGCGAAAGTGGCGGTTTTGACGAGCGCGCTTTTGGGCACGGTGAGCGGAAGTTCCGTGAGCAACACTGTCGGCTCCGGAAGTTTCACCATTCCGATGATGAAAAAATTGGGCTACAAAGGCGAGTTCGCGGGCGCGGTGGAAGCCGCAGCCTCGACCGGCGGACAACTCATGCCGCCGATTATGGGAGCCGCCGCATTTTTGATGGCGGAAAGTTTGGGGCTTCCTTACATCACGATTGTGAAAGCCGCAATCATTCCTGCGATTTTGTATTTCACGGGCATTTTCATGACGGTGCATCTCGAAGCGCACAAGCTCGGACTCAAAGGACTTCCACGCGAAGAACTCCCGAAATTTCTTCCGCTGCTTTTGAAGCGCGGCTATATGATTTTGCCGCTCGTCGTCATCGTGGTATTTTTGTGCATGGGACGCACGGCAGTTTACGCGGCTTTGATGGGAATTCTCGCATGCCTTCTCATCGGACTTGCCACTTCCGTCGTGGACATAATTCAAGGCAATCCGCCGAAATTCACGATGAAAGATATCGTCGAAGTGATGACGGCTGCCGCCCGAAACATAATCAGCGTGGCGATCGCTTGCGCGATGGCAGGAATAATAATCGGAATTGTCACGCTCACTGGAATCGGATTGAAATTCGGCGCGGGACTAATCAGCATAAGCGGAGGCATCGCATTCATCACGCTTTTCCTGACGATGATTTCTTCGATAATTTTGGGAATGGGCGCACCGACCACCGCGAATTATTTGATTACTTCCACAATCACCGCCGGCGCAATCATCGGGCTTGGCTTTGAGCCGCTCGCGGCGCACATGTTCGCATTCTATTTTGGAATCATCGCCGACATCACGCCGCCGGTCGCGCTCGCCGCAATTGCGGGAGCCGCAATCGCAAAGGCAAAGCCAATCAAGACTGCGCTGAACGCAACGAAACTCGCAATCGGCGCGTTCATAATTCCTTACGTCTTCGTCTACAATCCGCAAATGCTCATGATAAACACGACCGTTTGGGGCGCACTGCCGATTTGCATCACGGCGTTAATCGGAATGTTCGCATTGAGCGCGGCTTTGGAAGGATATTGCTTTAGACGCGAAAGCATCGCGGAACGAGTGATTTTCGCCGTGGCGGGAATAATGTGCATTCTGCCGACGCACTCGACAGACATTGTAGGCATCGCGATTTTGGTGGCACTGATTGTTTTCCAACTTGTAATGAAAAACAAAGACGCTGCCAAAGCGCGAAACTAAAAAAATCCGAATTGAAAAACGGCAGCAAATAAGCG
>CAZZFL010000206.1:0-2242 GCA_964653395.1 uncultured Treponema sp.
CTTTTGACTACGGCGGCCGCGGCCGCGGCTCTTTGGGCGATTTGGGCGTAGATTTTTTCTGCCGAATCTTCATCTTGCGGAATGCGAAAGGTTTCCGCGCCGGGAATTCCGCGCATGAAAAAATATTGCTTCTTTGCGTATTTTTTGCTGTCGCGCTTTATTCGGGATTTTATTTCATCGAGAGAATCTTCAGGCGGACCGTCGAAAAATTCATGGCAGCCGATGGCTTTCATTCCGGGCGCGTCTGGCGGATATTTTTGCGCCAGCGATTTTACTTCGGATTCCAATCCATCGGCGAACATTTTTTCCACGCGCAAGTCGATTCTGTTGTACAAATCGGCGCGCTCGCGTTCGAGAATTATCGTGGTGAAATCGTATTTTTCTCGCGGGATTTGTTCGCCCAAAAATTCCGCTCGCGACTTTCCTGTGATTTCGTAAATTTCAAGCGCGCGCAAAATCCTGTAGGTGTCGTTGGAATTTATCTTTTGCGCGCTTTGTGGGTCGAGCGAAAAAAGCCTTTGCCACATTTTTTCGCTTCCAAATTCTTTCGCCTGCGAATGAAGTCGTTCGCGGATTTTTTCGTCACCCTCGGGAGTCTTCGGAAGTCCCAGCAAAAACGAGCGGATGTAGAATCCTGTTCCTCCGCATACGACTGGAAGAATTCCTTGCGAAAAAAGTCGCTCGCAAATTTCGTCCGCGCGTTCTACGAATTCCGCTACTGAAAATTGCTCGTCGGGATTTTTTATGTCTAAAAGAAAATGTTCGAGATGGCATCGTTCTTCGGCGGTGGGTTTTGCCGTGCAGATGTCCATTCCGCGATAGACTTGCATTGAGTCCGCGCTGATGATTTTTGCGTTGGGAATTTTCGGAGGGAAAAATTTAGTTTCGCCTTTCTCGTGATTCTGGCATTTTCCGAAAAGCTTGAAAAGCAAGTCGGTTTTGCCCGTCGCCGTGGGCGCAAAAATCACGAGAACCGGAATTTTGCTCACTGATCGTTTTCGATGCGATAGGTAACTTCTTTTTTGAAAAGCTGCATGGCCGCAAGCGAGACAACTTTGTCGTGGTTTTCTTCAATGAGCGGATCGTCCACCATTGACATTTGGAATGCGCGTCGGTTTGCCGCCACGGTTATTTCGTAGATGTTGCCGCTGAATTTTACAAGTTGATCCAAAGGAAAAATCATTTTGTTCTCCTGCATTTTGAGTGTGAAAATTATAGCAGATTTTTTTTTGCGTGTCAATCATTTGGAGAAAATTAAAAAATGAATTGAAATTCAAAACGCGTTTCGGCAAAATCTTCGCAAGCCGTGCGAAAATTGAATTATTGGTTTGCGAAAAAATTGCTTTGGACGCGTTGAATTTTCGATTTCATTTTAGCGCGAGACCATCGCTGAACGCCTTTCCGACCGTTTCGCCAAGCGCGATGTATTCGTGCGAAATGCAGTCGAACGTAATTGGCTTTAGTTTCTTTACGTCGATTTTTCCGTCGGTGAGAATTTTTTCGTCGATGCTAGCATTTACGATTTGTCCGAAAAGATGGCAGGATTTTTCGTCGTAGGAAATCAGCGTGCATTCGAGGGCGAATGATAGTTCCTCAAAATACGGCGCGTCCACATTCTGCGCTTTTACCGCGTGCAGCCCCGATTTTTGGATTTTGTCGGGAGTGTCGTTTCCGCTCGCGATTCCAACGTAATCGCATTCCACCACATGCGCCGCATCCGCCACGCTCACGGTGAACGCTTTTTTCGCGAGAATGTTTTTTACGGTTTTGTGTTCGGGACTTAGGCAGACGAAAATCTGATTGTCGTCGCCGATTCCGCCCCAAGCCGCGTTCATCGCATCGGGAATTCCGTCCTCGTCGTAAGTGCCAATGATTAGGACCGGCATCGGGTAGAGCCAAGTTTTGCTTCCGAAATTTTTTCTCATTTAGAGCCTCCAAAATTTATTTCATTGAAATTTTTCAATTGCGAAAAATTTTCGCTTGCCACAATGAAAAGTGTGGCCGCCATGAAAATCAAAATCAAATGCACGAACCAATTCGTGTAGCGAGAATGCACGGTTTTGCGCCATTGATAGATTGGCACTTCGGCGCACAGATACGCTTCCTCGAAAAGCGGAGCGGATTGAACGATGCTGCCTGAGGAATCCACCACTGCGGTAAATCCTGAATTTGTGGAACGCACAAGGGTGGTGCGATATTCGATTGCGCGGAACGCCGCCACCACGAAATGCTGGTATTCTGC
>CAZZFL010000207.1:0-2225 GCA_964653395.1 uncultured Treponema sp.
TTTTTTGTCAATGTCAATGACGCGAATCGCAACTGTTCCAATCAAAATCTCGTTTTCAAACAGACACCAAAAGCGGCCGTTCTGCATATAATGCCGTTCCACGTCCGCGATGTCCGCATGCCTGCCCGCCTCGCGCTATCTTTTATTTATCGCCATCACGCTGCGCTCGCCGATTTTTTCAAATCCGAGCCTTTCGTAATATTCGACGAGCGGCGGATTTTCCGCGACGAGAAACAAATACAAAAAATCTTCGTAGCGTTTTTTCATCAGTTCCAAAAGTTTGCTGCCGATGCCCGCGCCTTGATATTCGGGGCGAACGAGCAGATAATGAATGTAAGCCGCCATCGCGCCATCGTCGATGGCGTTCGCAAGCCCGACAAGCCGCTCGCCGTCCCAAGCAGTGAAAACGCACTCGCAATTTTGAAGCGCCTTGAAAAGCCGCGCGGGACGCTTTCCGCTTTCCCAATTCACTGACAAAAAAAGTTCCTCGGCTTGCCTTTCGGTGAAGTCGCGTTCATCCGTGTACCGTATGTTCATATTTTCCTCGCCTTGCATCACAGGCTTCGCCCTGTCAACGAATCGCATTGTAAAATTCGCGATGCAATTCTAAAAGTTTGCTTCAATCGTCTTCATACTTTCCGCCAAAAACCGCGCCATTCATCAACTTGTATGATTTTTCGTGCGACAAGGCTTCCAGATGATATTGCCGATTCGTGTATTTTTTGTAATAATATTCTTTCATCAGCTCCAAATCGTTTCGATATTTTTCAACGTCCATCGCGCAAACTCTTGTCCACAAAAGCCTGTCAATCGATATCACAAAAAAGTCGCCTTCGTCCGCGGCATCTTTTTTGAAAAAATCATAATCGAGATGCGCAATGCTCCGCCAAATTTCAAACTCATCGATTGCCACGCCCAAATCGCCGTACAAATCTTTTCGCTTTTCGGGAAACTTTTTCGCCAAAATCTGGTAGTCATCGTCGGTTATGACAAAATCGATGTCCTTGCCGGATTTTCGAATATCGTAATATTCCATCGCTTGCCCGCCAATCAAAATCGGCTTCGACGAAAATCGCAAGCCGATTTTTTCCACGGCTTCCTTGACCCTCAAAACGACATCGTTCATATTTTCCCCAAATAAAATTTAAAGCGATTTTCAAAAGTCACGCAATTTCCTCGCCCGACTTTTTCAAGTGAAAAAATTGAATTCTTCATCATCCGTGAAAATCACGCCGCGCCGATTTTTTTCCACGGAATTTTTCAGGCGACAAATGTGACGATGTTCTCGTCCGCCGCCGCCACTTCCTGAATCCATCTTTTCAAATCCGAAAAGATTTCCCAGACATACTGAAAAAATTCTTTTTCGGTTTCGTCGGACACGTCGTCCATGACAGGATAAATCTCAGCTGCCACCATGTCTTCCAGACAGAAATTTTTCCGAAAGGCCGCCTCGTCCCACGCGTTCAAGGCAGCCGCTATCAATTTCACCTTGTCCTTTTCAATCAGCCGCGCAGGGCCGTAGCCCACGTCCTCGTCATTGACAGGCTCGCCGCCCATCACAAGATGGCTTTCAGTTTTTTCCGTCGTGCCCCAAGCCTCGTCCGTCAAGACATAATGGATGGCGTGCCATGCCTTGTCCACGCACAGCAGGCGATCTTTGTTGCGTTCGTCGAACAAAATCTCGCCGCTTCCTTCCTTTAGCTTTTGCACGATGTCGTCGTCGGCCCTAAAATAATACCCAATCATTCCCATATCGTTTTCTCCCTAAAAATAAATTTCGATTTTCCATCCGCAAGGAATAGAATTCAAAATCTAAAATTCATATCGCGTTCCATGCGAAAGCAAAATTCCGCCCGTCAATTCCACGCATAAAATTACAGTGTTCTCGTCGTCAAAATCATTATGGCCGTTTCCAATCCATTCGGCGAAGGCACTCTTCAACTTTGCGGCAAGAGCACGATTTTCATCTTTTCCAAACCAGCCCATGTTCACGCCCGTTCCGTGCGCCGTGAACCATTCGCCCGCGAGCGCGACGGCAGGATTGTTTTCTATATGCTTCATTTTATTTGAAAGCGCGTGCGTGATTATGTAAAACGCGCCGTCCTCATAATAGGCGTTGACATACCGCACGGACGGCGTTTCATTTTCCACCGTCGCCAGCGCAATTACGGAGTCCTTTCCGAATCGCTCGACCATTATTTTTTCCGCTTCCGCACTTAACTTTT
>CAZZFL010000208.1:0-2194 GCA_964653395.1 uncultured Treponema sp.
TTGCGATTTTCATCGCGTCGTCGGTGGCGCGCGCGTCGTAAATTCCAAGCGCGAATTCCGCCAAAATTTGCGGAAGCGATTTTTGCTTGATTAGCGCAATCGCCGCGCTCGAGCCGCTCAGCCTCGGATTTATTTCGATGATGTGCCATTCGCCTTTGTGAAAAACCAAATCGATTTGCGCGATTCCTTCAAATTGCAAAAGCCTCGCAATCCTCTCAAGCTCGCGCGACAAATCTTGTGTCTTGAATTTTTTTGAATTGAGCGGACCGAGTTTCACAGACTGTTTCGGACTC
The DNA here is from genome assembly GCA_964653395.1 of uncultured Treponema sp. Taxonomy (GTDB): domain Bacteria; phylum Spirochaetota; class Spirochaetia; order Treponematales; family Treponemataceae; genus Treponema_D. The sequence goes on from CAZZFL010000208.1 coordinate 294, forward strand.
GTGATTCCATATTGATTCACCGAATACATCAGCGGCGGAAAAACTTTCGGCGAAAAACTTCCGTCGGAATTTTTCACAGTGTGGATTTCCGTGCCGAATTGAATTCCTTCCAAAAATTCTTCGACCAATCTGTCGGAATTGAATTTCTTGGAATTGAGATACGCGCGAACGGCGGGCAATGTCCGCACGACTTCCATTCCGTATGAACTCACGCCGGTTGTATCTTTGATGATTACAGGAAAATTTAATTTTGAAATTTCGCGCAAAATAAATTCGCGATAAACATTGCCGCGCACTTCGGATTTTTTTCGCTCCGCCCAAAACAAATCGTAATTCACATGAACGGCGGCGGCGCATTTAAAATTGTGCTCGCGCAAAAAAATGTGCGTCTTGAATTTGTCAAAACAAATCGCCTGCGTCTGAACAGAATGCGCCACGGTGCGCACGCCGCGCCCGCGCAAAATTTCTGCGACCATCGCGTCTTGCAAACCAAGCCAATCGTAAGGCGTAATCCAAAAACTCGCGGCGACGGCGACATCGGGATTGAGCACGAGAATTTCTTTCGCGATTTCTTCCGCGCTCGCGCCACGCAATTCAACATAATCAATGTTCGCCGCTTTTTGAATCGCGTCGTTTTCATAATCCAGCAAAAACATCGCGGGCAGCATCGCCGCCAAAAAAAATTCATGTTGAGAAAAATTTTTCGCGACGCGACTCCATTCTTCGTGCCAAGTCGGCATCGTTTTTATGTGAACGATTTTAGGATCGAAGTGATTTGAATTTGTGTTGAAAAAAACTAGGCGCATTTTTTCAGTATAGCACAGATTTTTTTTGAGCGCAATTCAATCCTGTTCCATTCCATTTTTGCAGCACAAATCCGCGATGACGCATTCGCCGCATTTCGGATTTCGCGCAGTGCAAACATAGCGTCCGTGCAAAATCAAATGGTGATGCGCATGCCGCATATATTTTTGCGGAATGCGTTCCACGAGACTTTGTTCCACTTGAAGCGGAGTTTTTCCTTCCGCCAAACCGATTTTCGGACAAATGCGCAAAAGGTGCGTGTCCACCGGCATCGTCGGTTTTCCAAACACGACATTCAAAACCACGTTCGCAGTTTTGCGCCCGACGCCCGGAAGCGTTTCCAATTCCTCGCGAGTTTCAGGAACTTTCCCGCCGAAATTTTCCACGAGCATTTTGCTCAAAGCCATCACGTGCGCAGCCTTGTTCCTGTACAAGCCGATCGACTTGATGTAGCCAATCAATTTTTCTTCGCCGAGCGCGAGCATTTTTTCAGGCGAATCGACAATTTCGTAAAGCGGCTCGGTCGCCTTGTTCACGCTTTTGTCCGTGGCCTGCGCCGAAAGCACGACGCTCACCAAAAGCGTGTACGGATTTTTCCATTTGAGTTCGGATTGCGGATTCGGATTTTGCGCGGAAAATCGCTCGAAAACTTCGCAGATTTGTGATTCATTTAAAAGCCGCATAGTCGAATTATCACACAAATCGGCGAGCGATGTCAAGTCTTGAGAATTCGGAAGATTTGTAAATAATGCGATTTCAATTTTCCAATTGAAAATTGTGCGAACGCCTAGCAGGAGGGGGAAGTCCGCTCGAAGCTTCGCACATTCGTGCTCGTTGCCCCACCTTTTTTGCGCAAAAATCCGCGCAAAGTATTGCGCGGATTTCAGACATTCCTCAATTTTCAACAGCGAGCGAATTGTCAAATTCGGGAACTGTTGAAAACGCGATTTTGCAACGAAGTGAAAAATCGCAGTATAAAATGCAAGTTTTCAAAACTGGGAAATTATGTTTTCATCCGCGTTAAGCAAATTGTTGCGCGCGTATGCGTTAATAAGCGACTTTTCAAAAAACTCGCGTCCAAAGTGAACGACACTATT
>CAZZFL010000209.1:0-2191 GCA_964653395.1 uncultured Treponema sp.
CAATGAGCGTCAAGAAAAAAATTGCGGTCGCAAAAAATTTGAAAAATCGTTTCATGAAGATTAACTCCTAAAATAATTCAAATGCGATTTAAAAATCATATTTGAATTATTCGCGTGCGCGTCAAGCAATTTGCTGCGACATGCACAATTTAGAATAAGCAAGTTCAAATTTAAACTCGAACTTGACATGGAAAAATCGGCGCGACATTTCAATGCCAGTTTTCCATTTTTTAGACAATATTTAAACCGCGCAATTTGTCACAAGTAACGAATTGCGCGTGCATGGAAAATCGCGTCGCATTTTTATATTTGCATTTTGCGCCTAGTTCAATTCCTCAAGCGCGCTTCGCACAAAGTCCGCGGCATTTCGCGCGGCGTCTTCGAGCGGAAGGAGCGTTGAATCTTTTTTCGCGCGCGCCTTGAATTCCACGTTGGGAAGATTTTTTTCGCCGACGACAATTCGAAGCGGAATGCCAATCAAATCGAAGTCCTTGAATTTTACGCCGGGACGTTCGGCGCGGTCGTCGAGCAAAACTTCGATTTTCGCGTCGAGCAGTTCGCCGTAAATCTTGTCGGCGGCTTCTTTCATCGCGCCTTCATATTTTATCGGAACGATTACCACTTGGAAAGGCGCTGCGCTCATCGGCCAAATTATTCCGTCCGCATCGTGATGCTCTTCGATGATTGAAGCGAGCGTCCTGTCCACTCCGATTCCGTAGCAGCCCATTATCGGCGTGGCGGCCTTTCCGTTTTGGTCGAGGAAAGTTACGTCCATTGACTTTGTGTATTTGTCGCCGAGCTTGAAAATGTGTCCGAGTTCATTTCCTTTTTTGCTGTAGAGTTCCGCGCCACATTCAGGGCATTTGTCGCCCGGCTGAACCGTGCGCACGTCCGCCACGATGAAAGGGACGAAGTCGCGGATTGGCTCGACATGCAAATTGTCAACATCCTTCGTGCCGCCGCCTGTCACAGTGTCGTGGACACGCGCCGTAAAAGAACCGTCCGCGTTTTGAACCATCACGCTTTGATCCGCCAAAAGCGGAACATTTTCCAAGCCGACAGGCCCGACGAATCCGTGCGGCGCGCCCGAATATTTTATCACGTCGGCTTCTTCCGCAAGTTCGCATCCGCTCGCCTTGAGCGCGGCGGCCAATTTCGTTTCGTTCACTTCGATGTCGCCCCGAATCGCCACGGCAAAAAAACTTTCGGGATAATACGAAGCCTTTCCGTCCGAAATCTTTTTGAACGATTTCGCGCCCGGCGCGTTTTCCAAATCGAGCGCGCAGTTGTAGACTTTGTAAATCAAGACTTTGATGAACTGCGTCGAAGGCATTTTGAAAAATTCTTCCATCTGCTCGATCGTTTCCACTCCGGGGCACGCGACCTTTTCGATTTGCGCCGTCGCGGGAACTTGCGCCTTGCCGTCCTTGTCCAAAGCCTCGTCCATTTGGCACGAAGCCTTTTCCACGTTTGCGGCGTATTTGCATTGCGGGCACAAAATCAATGTGTCGTCGCCCACTTCGCTTTCCACCATGAATTCTTCCGAGCCGCTTCCGCCCATTGAGCCAGTGTCGGCCTTGACGGAAATCATCGAAAGCCCGAGCCGCTTGTAGATTTTGCGGTACGCCTGCGAAATTTTATTGTAGGAATTGTCGAGCGAATTTTCGTCCGCGTCAAAAGAATAAGCGTCCATCATCGTAAACTCGCGGCCGCGCATCACGCCGTAGCGGGGACGAATCTCGTCGCGATATTTCGTGTTGATTTGGTAAAGCGTGAACGGAAGCTGCTTGTAGCTTTCAAGCCCGTCGCGAACGAGCGCGGTGAACGCCTCCTCCGCCGTGGGACTTACCACCATGTCCTGTCCGCCGCGATTTTTCGGAGTGAGCATTTCGCCGCTCATCTTGTCCCAGCGTCCGCTTTCCTTCCAGATTTCGGCGGGCTGAATCACCGTCGGTTTCATTTCAAGGCATCCCGTCGCGTTCAGTTCCTGGCGAATGATTTCGACCACCTTTGAAAAAGAGCGCAGTCCGAGCGGCATATAAGAATAAAGCCCGTTGCCCAACTTGCGAATCATTCCCGAGCGCATCATCAGCTGATGACTTGCGATAATCGCGTCGCTTGGAACGTCGCGCAACGTAGAGATAAAAAATTCCGAAACTTTCATAATTTGATTATAATGGAAAAACGGCGG
>CAZZFL010000210.1:0-2155 GCA_964653395.1 uncultured Treponema sp.
ATGTCTAGAGTTTTCAATTTCAGCGCAGGGCCGTCGTGCCTTCCTGAAGAAGTTTTGAAGGAATGCGCCGCAGAAATGTTGGATTGCAACGGAACGGGCCAGAGCGTGATGGAAATGAGCCATCGTTCTGCCGCGTTCGAGCCGATTATCGCGCACGCGGAATCACAAGTGCGAAAGCTGATGAACGTTCCGCAAAATTACAAAGTGCTTTTCTTGCAGGGCGGAGGCTCCACGCAATTTGCGATGGTGGCGCAAAATTTGGCGATTCGTTCGGGAAAGGCGGCGTACATTCAGACCGGCGTTTGGGCGAAGAAAGCCGCGGCCGAGGCGAAAAAACTCGGCGTGCAGGTGGACATCGTCGCCTCAAGCGAGGACAAAAATTATTCGTACATTCCGCGCGTGGAAAAAATTTCAGGCGAATACGATTACGCGTACATTTGCTTTAACAACACGATCATGGGAACGCATTTCGAATACATTCCCGAAACCGGAAACATTCCGCTTGTCGCTGACATTTCGTCTTGCGTTTTGAGCGAAGAGCTTGACGTTTCAAAATTCGGACTTTTGTTCGCGGGCGCGCAAAAAAATCTCGCGCCTGCCGGAGTGACGCTCGTCGTCATCCGCGAGGATTTGATTTCGGAAAAAACTCTCGCTGGCACTCCGACGATGCTTTCCTACAAAACTCACGCGGATTCGGATTCGATGTACAACACTCCGCCTTGCTACACGATTTACGTTTTGGGAAAAGTCCTTGACTGGATCGAGCGGAACGGCGGTGCGGCGGGAATGCAAAAGCGCAATTTGGAAAAAGCGAAGCTGCTCTACGACTATTTGGATTCGAGCGAATTTTACCACGCCACCGCGGAAGTGGGAAGCCGCTCGCTAATGAATGTTACGTTCCTCACGAAATATTCCACGGGCGCGAAGGACGAAGCGAGCCTCGCAAAGGAAAGCGAAATCAACAAGAAATTCGTGGCGCAGGCGGCCGCGGCCGGCTTGGTGAACCTCGCTGGGCACAGGCTTGTGGGCGGAATGCGAGCGAGCATCTACAACGCGATGCCGATTGAAGGCGTGAAGGCGCTCGTCGATTTCATGGAAAAATTCGCGAAAGAGAATGCTTGATTTTTGGGCTTGAGAGTGCGGGGAGGGGGAAATGAAACTTCTTGAACTCGCCGACGAAATAATCGGCGGCAAAAGGCTTTCAAAAAATGACGACTTGGCTTTTTTCGCCGAGGCGGATTTGGAAGAACTTTGCGCCGGCGCGGACAAAATCAGAAAAGCGTTGTGCGGCGACTTTGTGGAACTTTGTTCGGTAATAAACGGACGCGGCGGAGCGTGCGGCGAAAATTGCAAATTCTGTGCGCAGAGTTCGCATAGCAAAGCGGGCGTGCGAAAGCATGAATTTCTTGAAAAAGAAATTATTTTGGAAGACTGCGAGCGGCACGAAGCGAAAGGCGTGCACAGATATTCGATAGTCACCGCCGGAAAATCCATGTGCGGCGACGACTTGAAAAAAGAATGCGAGGCGTACAAACTCCTTTCCGAAAAATGCAAAGTCTCACTTTGCGCGTCGAACGGGCTTCTTTCGCGCGAAGCGTTCGCCGCGCTTTATGAAAGCGGCGTGCGAAGATACCATGCGAACATCGAAACGTCGAGAAGAAATTTTCCGAATGTCTGCACGACGCACAGTTTTGATGACAAGCTCAATTGCATACGCATGGCGCGCGAAATGGGATTTTCAATTTGTTCTGGCGGAATCATCGGCATGGGCGAAACGTTCGCCGACAGAATCGACATGGCGCTCACGCTCGCGGAACTTTCGGTGGATTCAATTCCAATCAATTCGCTTATCCCGATAAAAGGAACGGCGTATGAAAAACTCGAAGCGATAACGGAAGATGAAATTCTTCGAACCGTGGCGATGTTCAGATACATAAATCCTGCGGCGCAAATACGTTTGGCGGCCGGAAGAAATCTTTTGGGCGACGACGGCAGAAAGGCTTTTCGCTCCGGCGCGAACGCCGCAATAACGGGCGACATGCTCACCACGTCCGGCAACAAAATTGACAGCGACAAGGCGATGCTTTTGGAAATGGGCTTTTCGATAAAGCGATGATTTTTATCCGAAGCGATGACGCTGCGAAAATCGCGATGC
>CAZZFL010000211.1:0-2126 GCA_964653395.1 uncultured Treponema sp.
TTTACGAAAAGCAGTAATTTGTTTTTCTGAAAAATTTGAAGTCATCGCAATGGAACGCATCGCGAGTTTCGTAAAACGAGGCGTTGCTCGCGAAAATTTTGATTTCAAAGGAAACGAAATTTTTGTGCCGCATTATGCATGGCGTTTTCAAAGTGCGGACATTTCTCGCGATTTTTTCAATGCATTTGCGAGTTTTCCGCGAAAATTTGGATTGTGCATTGTGATTTTAAAAATCAACTTTGATTCTCATTTTGAGAAAAATATGGCCAAAGAATTTTCGACATCGCAAGAAAAATTTCAGAATTGAAAATTAGCGCGTGAATTTTTTTGACATTCAGACAAATAGAAAAACGAATTTTTACAGAGAGCTTAAAAATGCACATTGACAAATCATTTTACAAAAAAGTTTTTTTCATCGTAATTCCAATCATTATCCAAAACACGATTTCGAATTTCGTCTCGCTTTTGGACAATATCATGGTCGGGCAAATCGGCACGGATCAAATGAACGCCGTGAGCATTTCGAACCAACTTTTTTTCGTGTACTATCTTTGCCGTTGGGGAGCGGTATGCGGCGGCGGAATTTTCGCGGCGCAATTTTTCGGAAACGGCGACCACAAGGGCGTCCGAAACGCGTTCCGCGCGAATCTCGTGCTTGCAATTTCGATAACGATTTTTGCGATCGCGATTTTGTTTTTTTGCGGAGATTTTTTCATTTCGCTTTTCTTGCACAAAACGGATTCCGTGGGCGACATCGAACGAACGAAATTTTTCGCGCGCGAATATTTGCAAATAATGTTTTTCGGACTTGTGCCGCTCGCACTTACGAACGTATATTCGAGCATTCTGCGATGCACCGGCCAAACCGCCGTGCCGATGAAAGCGAGCGTGTGCGCTGTGTTCGTGAATTTGGCTTTGAATTACATTTTGATTTTCGGACATTTCGGCGCGCCGGCGATGGGCGTAAAAGGCGCGGCCGTCGCGACGGTCATTTCGCGCTTCGTGGAATGCGCCATCATAGTTTTGTGGACTCACAATCACAAGCAAGAATGCCAGTTCATCGAAGGCGCGTACAAGACTCTGAAAATTCCAGCGACGCTTTTGCGACAAATCATAATCAAAGGAACGCCGCTCGCCTTGAACGAAACGCTTTGGTCGATGGGGCTAACGTTTTTGAATCAAAGTTATTCGTTGCGCGGACTTTCAGTCGTGGCCGCCGTGAACATCACTTCGACGATTTCTAATTTGTTCAACGTTTCTCTTTTCGCGATTGGCGAAGCGATTTCGATAATCGTCGGACAACTTTTGGGCGCGAGAAAAAATTCCGAAGCGAAACAATCCGCCAAAAGACTCATCGCGCTTTCCGCGTGCGTCAGCGTCGTAATCGGATTCGTGATGGCTTGCCTGCGAAACACTTTTCCTGCGATTTACAAAACCGAAGAGCAAGTGCGCGTGCTCGCCGCGAATTTCATTTTGATCGCCTCGTGCATGATGCCGATTTTGGCGGTGGTGCACGCATGTTATTTTACGCTTCGATGCGGCGGCAAAACAATAATCACATTTTTGTTCGACAGCATTTTCGTCTGGACATTCTGCGTGAGCACAGCGTTCTGCCTCACGCGCTTTACGAACTTGCCGATTGTAACGATTTATCTGATCGTGCAAAGCATGGATTTGATAAAAGCGTTCATCGGAATCACGCTTGTGAAAAAAGGAATTTGGATTCAAAATTTGACGGACATATCAAACGCAGATTAAACAAGGCGCGCTCAATCTTCGAGCATTTTTCGATTTGGCTTTCGCGTCAAAAAAATGCGCAAATTCAATTTTATGTACGCGCAAATTTCGCGGGCATAGGAATTCGGCACAAAAAGCAAAGGCGTTGAAGCGGCCGCGCCGCGAACATTCGTAAAGCCCATTCGCTTCGCCAAGCGTTCGGCGCGCGCGATATGAAAGTCGCTCGTGATGACGGTAATCGGCGAATCCAAAATTTGCTGAACGCTAACGCCCTCGTGTTTTGCAAGGAAGTTTATTTAACTAGTGCGCTCGTGCGCACTTCGAATCGCCTCGGTCCACGACGATTCTGTATCCCGCGTCCTGCACGCGCTGCGCGAGTTGCTTCAAAT
>CAZZFL010000212.1:0-2125 GCA_964653395.1 uncultured Treponema sp.
GATGAAAAATCGCTCACAGGAAATTTGTGCGCGGCGGGCGATTTGGTTTTGCTCGTGATGCCGCAAGACATTCAGGCTCCGAAGGGCAGACTCATTTTGCCGCAAGTGCAAGTGCTCCGCGATTTGCTCGACAAAAAATGCGTAGTCGCTTCTTGCACGGCGGACATGTTCGAGCAGACTTTGCGGACGCTCCTTTTTCCGCCAAAACTGATTGTCATCGACAGCCAAGTTTTTCCGCTCGTCAATTCGCTGCGGCCGAAGCAAAGCGCGCTCACTTCGTTTTCGGTTTTGATGGCGGCGGCGAAAGGAAAAATAGATTTGTTCAAAGAAGGTGCTGCCGCAATCAGAAATCTCAAGTCCGATTCGCGCGTCTTGATTGCCGAAGCCTGTGCGCACGTTCCGCAAGACGAAGACATCGGGCGGATAAAAATTCCTCGCATGCTGAAAAAAATCGCTCCCGATATAAAAATCGACTTTGTGCGCGGCACGGATTTTCCCGATTCGCTCACGGACGAAAACGGCGCGCCGCTTTACGATTTGATAATCCATTGCGGCGCGTGCATGTTCAATCGCGCTTACGTTTTGCATCGCCAGTCATTGGCAAAAGCTGTCGGAATTCCGATGACGAATTATGGAATTGCGATTGCGCAAATCAGCGGAATTTTGGATGAAGTCGTGCTGCCGTAATTTTGCAAAACTTCTGGTGGAAAAATCCCGCTGATTTTTTCGATGAAATTTCTTGCTAGATTTTCGCGTCAATGAAACTTTTCAAAGATTCTTTCGGGGCAAATCCAACTTGGTTTGCGATAATTTCGCCGTTTTTGAAAAGTGCCACGAACGGAATGCTCACGACTCCGAATTGTTGTGCGAGCGTGGGATTTTCGTCAACATCCACATTGTAGAATGCCACGCGTCCCGCATATTCTTCGGAAACTTCTTCCACAATCGGGGCGAGCATTTGGCACGGACCGCACCATTTCGCCGAAAAATCCACGAGCGCGAACAAATCGTTTTTAATTTGCGCGAATCCGTTTTCATCAATTTTTTTTACCATAGTTTTTCTCCTTAGACAGAAATCTAAATGCAATTTTTCTAGAAACTACGTTGCCAGAATGAAATTGCATTATTTTGTAGCTGCTTCAAAGCAACTCCAAAAATCTATTTTTCGTTTGCCAGAAATTCCACGGCGGAAAGTGCCGCTACATTTCCTTCTCCGGCAGACTTCATATATTGATATGGCTTGCCAGTCGCGTCGCCGCAGGCAAAACATCCGGCAATATTCGTGCGCATCGCGCGGTCAACTTTGATGTGTGCGCCGTCCATCGCAAGTCCAGGAACAAGCTGACCTGCGGAAATGTTTTCACGCAAAATGAAAATTCCGTCAACGTCGTAGGAATTTTTTTCTGTGGAAATTTTCGAGGCTTTCATTTCGCCTTCGATTTTTTTTGGCACTTCCTGAACGATTTCAATGTTCGGGAATTTTGCCGTGTCAATTCCGCAATTTTTATAGACGGGAAAATAAATTATTTTGCCGCAAACTTGCGAAAGATAAATCGCTTCATTTTCTTCGGCGGCAGAAAATGCTGCTACTGCCACGGTTTTTCCTTTGAAAAAAATTCCGTCGCAAGTGGCGCAATAACTCACGCCTCGTCCCAAAAATTTTTCCTCGCCTTCGAGCGGTTTTTGCGCCAAAACTCCAGGAGCCAAAATCACGGATTTCGCTTCGTATTTTTGTGACGCGCCTTGCAACGAAAAAGAATTTCCCATCGCAAAAATCATCTTTATTCTTTCTTCATTTATTTCGATTTGCATTTGCGAAAGATGTTCTGAAAACGCGTTCTGCAATTGTGCGCCCGAAATCGATGGCAAACCCAAATAATTTTTTATTTCTTGCGCGGCATTCACTTTTTTGCTGAATTTTTTTTCGCCGAAAAGCAAAAAATTTTTTCCACGAAGTTTAAGCGTTACCGCCGCGCTCAAGCCCGCAGGTCCAGTTCCGATAATCGCCACGTCGAATTGTTCCATAAAATAAATTTCTCCAAAAGTAAAATTGCGTGCACAAGTTTGCGCCGATATCGCGTTTTTTGAAAAGCGCGCGGGCGACAAATTTTGTTAAATTTTTTTT
>CAZZFL010000213.1:0-2113 GCA_964653395.1 uncultured Treponema sp.
AGTCAATAAGAATGTCCAATGTTTGGAATTGACGCTTCGCGAAAATCCTGTTCAAGGAATTCAAAAAATTTCTTCCAGCGCGGTCTTGTATCCGCGCGCCCCGTAATCGTATGTGGCGCAAAATCCAAAGCCGTCCTTGCTCGGAAAGGTTTCTTGGTCATAGGGCAAGTTCGTGCTCACGCAAATCGTCGCGCGCGCCTTGCCCAAAGTTTTCGCGCATTCGGCAATCTCCGCAGGAAACGCCGCACGCCAATTTTTTTTGTTCGCCACGGCGTAGCCGTTCAGCTGCGTGAAAATCACGAGCGTTTCGGCGGCGCGGATTTTCTCTTTCAAATCTTCGCTCACGGAATTTTCTTTTTCATAGGAAATCGTTTCGTAGCGCAAATTCGGATTCGGGGAGTCCGCAAAATAATTTTCTATCAAGTTGATTTTTTCCTTGTGCGGCACCAAAAACAAAACGTCGTTTTTCACGCGGATTCGATTTTTGTAAGTGAAATGCGTGGCGAGGCTCTGGATTTTTTGCGAAAGGATTTCCGCTTCGATTTTTTCCTGCGCGCTCATCGCGACGACTTTTTGCGGGGAAGGAAAAATTTTCCCGTCGCGAATTTCGACGATTCCATTTTCCGCCTTCAAAAGCAAAACGCGCTCCACGCTTTCATCGAGCATTTTCGTATCGAGCGCGCCGTTCTGCGCGGCGGCTTCCACTTCCGAAAAAAGCCGCTCCAAAAAATTCAAGTCGCGCTCGCGATAAACGTTGATCGGATGGCAAACCAAATTCACGCCGGCGTTCACCGCGAGGACAAAACTTTCGGACGGAGTGAAATTGTCGCTGACTGCCTGCATGTCCATCGCGTCGCTCGCAATCACGCCTTCAAAGCCGAGTTCGCCGCGAAGGATTTTCGTTAGGATTTTTTTTGAAAAAGTCGCTGGCGAGAAAATTTTTTTTCCGGTTTTTCCCGCGCGGATTTTTTTCGAATCAAGTCCCGGCATCTGAATGTGCGCCGTCATTATCATCGGAATTCCGTTTTTGATATTTTTTTCAAAAGGCACGGCTTCGTTTTTTTTCCATTTGGAAAAGCTGGAATTTATCTTCGGCAAATCCAAATGCGAATCGACCTTGGTGTCGCCGTGGCCAGGAAAATGTTTCGCGCAAGGAATCGCGCCCGCGCTTCTAATGCCCTTTTGCATCGCGTTGGAAAATTCGGCGACGTAATTTTTGTCGCTTCCAAAACTTCGGATTCCGATCACGGGATTCGCGGGATTGGAAGAGATGTCGCACACAGGCGCGAAATCGCAGTGGATTCCGTAGTCCAGCAAGAGCGCGCCGTTCGCCTGCCCCGCCAAAAACGCGTTTTCCAAATTTCCGCATCTCCGAATCGCCATCGCGCTCGGCATCGTAAAATCGCGCAGGCGGTTCACGTTGCCGCCTTCCTGATCGACGCAAAAAAGCAACGGCGGATTCTTTCCGTCCAGCGCGGCATCGTTCAAATCGCGGATAAAGGTTTTCGCGGAATTCGGATCGCCCAAATTTTCGGCGAACAAAATCACCGCGCCGATATGATAGTTTTTCACAGCGTCGTAAATCGTGGAATTGATTTTCTCAAGCGCGCGGAATTTTTTGGGCGACTCGACAGTAAGCGCGTCGGCGAATTTTTTTTCTTCGGCTTCGCCTTCAGAAAAAAATCGGAAATTCATAAGGCAGAGCTGCCCGATTTTTTCCCGCGTCGTCATGTTCTGAACGTGATTTTTTATGGCGGATTTCGCCGCGTCCGCATCAATTTTTTTGGACGAACTTTTCGCTTGCGGAAAAATTGAATTTTGATATATGGAAAAAATGAATATCGCAAAAAAAATCCGCACGGACTTTCCGCAAAAGACTTTCGAAGTCAATTTTGATTTTCGCATTTAAAAATTATAGCACAAAAAAATTTTTTTTGCCACAGACATTTATTGACGCGCGCGCAAAACAATGAAATTGAAAATTGATTTTGAATATGACAACTGCCGATTGGTAATTTAAATTTTTGGGATTGGCAATTTGAAAATCGCCATTTGATTTGCCTTAAAAAAGCCGACTGTCGGACTTGAACCAACCACCTGCGCGTTACGAGTG
>CAZZFL010000214.1:0-2096 GCA_964653395.1 uncultured Treponema sp.
TGAACTTTAAACTAACGTCTGAAACTGTAATCAATTTTTAACTCCAAGAATGAAAAAGCCATTTGAAATCAAGCGCATCTCAATCGCATCAGGGCGTGCCCCTCCGCTCGCTCCGCTACGCTAAAACTCGCTTCGGGTCGCTATGTCCAGGGTTCGCTCGCGCTCATACCTGCGCTCCGCTCCGGTAGTCGCTGGCATCGCGGGCTTTGCCCTGCGATGCCAGCTCCACCTTCCCAGCGCTCACGCAAGCATTTGCGACGCGAGCATTTTTTCAAAATCAGTCAATCGGTTCAATCATATCCAAGTGCGGATATTTCTTAAAATACTCGTCGGTCATCTTCGCCACCACGCCGCTCAAGGCAATCAGCGAAACGATGTTCGGCAACGCCATGAGAGCGTTCGTAATGTCCGCGATTGTCCAGACCGCGCTCAGCGTGAGATAAGGTCCGATGAAAATCGCCACGATGTACAAAATCCTGTAGACCATGACGACGGACATTTTTCCGCCTGCAAGATATTCTATCGAACGTTCGGCGTAATAGTCCCAGCCCAAAATCGTCGTGAACGCGAAGAACGCGAGGCACACCATTATGATGACGCGGACGAAAAGCTCAAGTCCCGCGCTATGCCCGAAGACGTTCGAGAAAAGCGTGACGAACGCCGCCGTGGAAAGGTCGCCGCCCGAAAGCATCGCGCCTTCGCGGACGAAATTCTGTCCCCATTCGCCGCCAGGAACGAGCCCCGCGATGACGATGGAAAGTCCCGTAATCGTGCAAATCACGATCGTGTCGATGAAAGTTCCGGTCATCGAAACCAATCCCTGCGCCACAGGCTCTTCCACCTGCGCCGCCGAAGCCGCGATCGGAGCGGAGCCGAGTCCGGCCTCGTTTGAGAAAATTCCTCGCGCGATTCCCTTTTGCATCGCCACGACAAGCGCGCCGAGAACGCCGCCGCCAATCGCGCGCGCGCCGAACGCGTCGCGGAAGATTTCCTGGAAAGCCTCGGTCACATGGCTCAAGTTGAACATAATGACGAACGCGCCGATGACGAGATACAGCGCCGCCATGAAAGGCACGATGAACGTCGCGACTTTCGAGATGCGCTTTATTCCGCCGATGATCACGAGGGCGGCGAAAAGCGTTATTAGCGCGCCTGCAATCACCACCGACCAAGAAATGTCGCTACCGCCGAGCGTGACGGCCACGCTCGCGTTGTTCGGGTCGAACACGCCTTTCACTGCGTTCGTGATTCCGTTAATCTGCGTCATAGTTCCGATTCCCAAAAGACCCGCGAGCATCGCGAAGACTGCGAAAAGGACCGCGAGCCATTTCCATTTTTTGCCCATGCCTTTTTCAATCGTATAGAAAGGTCCGCCCAAAATGTGTCCGTCCGCGCTCACCTGTCGGTAATTCACAGCGAGCATGCATTCGGCGTATTTCGTCGCCATTCCCAAAAGAGCTGCGAGCCACATCCAAAAAAGCGCGCCAGGTCCGCCGGCCGCAATCGCCGTGGCCACGCCGACAATATTTCCAGTTCCAATCGTCGCAGAAAGCGCGGTGCACAACGCGCCGAAACTCGAAACCTCGCCCTTCTCTCCCGAAGGCTTTTGCATGATCGATTTGAGCGCGCGCGCCAGCTTTTTGAACTGAACGCCCTTCGTGCGGACGGTGAGCAAAATTCCCGTTCCCAAAATGAGGACAATCAGAATCGGTCCCCAAACCACGTCGTCGATTTTTCCCAAAATCGCTTCAAACTTTTCCATAACACAACTCCTTGAATTTGCGAGGAAATCAACATGCGTCGGCGCAAGCAATTTCCGCACAAATCAAAAAAGGCCCGCTTTGCTGCAAGATTTGCTTCTTCGCAAAACAGACCTTCATAGTGGAACATAGTATCACAAACGAAAAAAAAGTTCAATAGCGCGGACGAAAAATGCGGAAAGCCGCGTCGCGAAACCGCGCGGCATAGAACGAAGCGCGGCAAAAAAACGCCGAGGCGATTTATTTGAGCGACAACTTTAAACGCTCGCATTCCGGATGCCCTTTCTGCCACTCGTTGTAGAAGTCGCGAAGTCCCTTTATCAGCGCGGCGAGACT
>CAZZFL010000215.1:0-2092 GCA_964653395.1 uncultured Treponema sp.
TTTCGCCTATGGATAATTTTACAAAAGAAAAACGCTCGTGGATGATGGCGCAAATTCATTCGACGGACACGCGCCCGGAAAAAGCCGTGCGTTCGGCGTTGCACGCGCTGGGCTTCCGATTCCGAAAAAATTACGCGCGATTGGTGGGACATCCCGACATCGTTTTTCCGCGCTATCATGCGCTCATTTTTGTGAACGGCTGTTTTTGGCACGGACATTTGATCGGGCGCAGGTCTTGCGAAAAATATCGCATTCCAAAAACCAACACGGAATTTTGGCGAGCCAAAATCGAGCGCAACAAAAATCGCGACGCGGCGGAAATCGAACAACTCATAAAAGAAGGCTGGCGAGTCGGCGTGGTTTGGGAATGTTCGATTACAGGAAAAAATCGCGCGATGAAAATTCGAAACGTGAGCGAAAGCATTTCGCTTTGGCTCGAAGAAGGCTTCGACGAACCTTCCAAAGAATTCTGATAAAAAGTCGCAACTTTCTTCTTGGCTTTTTGCGGGAGTTTTAAACTGCGTCCATGTTCTCGGCGATTTTTATCACGGTTTGCGTGATGTAATCTTGCGCGTCGCGCTTGCCCTCTTCCATGAGCCACGACCAAAGCCGCATGATTCCTATGTAGCCTTGCATTTCCGGTTCTTGATCAATCGTAAAATCAATCAAGCCGCTTTTCAAAAATTCCGTAACTTGCGGAACTTCATCAAATGCGAGCACATTGATTTTTCGACCGCATTCTTGCACGGCGGAACACGCCCCCCCCGCTCCGGCGGAAGCGACGAAAACGCAATTTATTTTTGGATTTGATTTCAATGCGGCACGAGTTTTTTCGTAGGCGGTCGCATCGTCGTCGAACGATTCAACTTTGTCCACCACGATGAAATCGGCACCGTGCGATTCAAGTCCGCTGACGAAGCCTTTGATTCTTTCTTTGTGGCCGCGCATATTGTAGCTGCCAGCCAAAATCAGCACATTGATTTTTTCTTTGTTGATGAGGCAAAGCATTCCGGCTGCGGTTTTCCCAGAACGAAAATAATCCGTGCCCACATAGCAAATGCGCCCGCTGTCCGGAATGTCTGTGTTCACGCTTACGACGGGAATTCCTTTTTGAATGATTTTGTTCACTTCAAACTGAACTTCCGGCGTGTCAAGCGTGGTGAGGCAAACTCCCGAAAATTTTCCGCGCGAAATTTTTTTGATTGCATCGATGTGATTTTTTTCGTCGTATTTCGCGGCGTAAAAAAATTTCAGCGTCACGCCGAAATCGCCAAGTTCCTTTTGAGCGCGCTCGAATCCTTTTATCACTTGACTGAAAAATGGAATCGACGCGTCCGGCAAAAGGCAGGCGAATTCTATTTTTTGCTTTCGGGCGGCAAGGACTTTGCCCGCGCGGTTCGGAACAAAGCCCAATTCCACGGCTATGTCTTTCACCCGCGCGGCGACGGCGGCATTCACGCCAGAACGATTGTGCAAAACTCTGTCAACCGTTCCGCGCGAGACGCCAGCCTTCTGTGCAATGTCCTTTATCGTTACGCTCATTTTTTATGCGAACATTTAAGTTCAACGGCAAAAATTTTGTCGCTGAACTTAATCCCAAATTTTGCGTTGCAAACTCGTTTGTTGTGCAGCAGTTTCTCATTTCATTGCGAAACTACTTTTTCAGTAATTCCCGAATTTGACAACTCGCTCATTACTGAAAATCACAGAACGGATTTTCGTCGCAATAAAGCTGTCCCGCAGGCTTGTTGTAGGCGATGTCGGGAACGCCCAAATATTGGAAAATCGTGTACAACGCTTTTCCGACATGCCCGAACGCCACTGCGCCATGATGGGGATAATGCTTTGAAATCAAAACGTGGCGATAGAATCTGCCCATTTCCTTGATTGCGAAAATTCCGATTCCGCCGAACGAACGCGTGGCTACCGGCAAAACTTCGCCTTGTGCGATGTACGCCTGCAATTTTCCGTCGGCATTCGCATGCAATCTGAAGAACGTGATGTCGCCAGCGGCGATGTCGCCTTCCAAAGTGCCGCGAGTGAAATCGGGCTGGCTGTCTTTCGGCTCGAGCAAGCGATGCTGAATGAGCTG
>CAZZFL010000216.1:0-2089 GCA_964653395.1 uncultured Treponema sp.
ATTTCAAATAAACCATCAGCAACATAATATCGCTGTTGCGGATGCCGCTGATTCGGCTGGCTTGCCCCAAAGTGAGCGGGCGCACGGCGTTCAATTTTGTGCGAGATTCCGCGCTCAATGAAGGAATCGCGTCGTAGTCGAAATTTTTTGGAATGGACAGATTTTCAAGCCGATGCATTTTTTCCACGCGGCGATCTTGCTTTTCGATGTAATATTTGTACTTGTCGTCGATGAGCGCGCATTCCCAAATTTTTTTTTCGAAGCCGGGATTTTGTGCGCCGGGATTTTTCGCGATGAAGCGCAGAGCCTCTTCTTCCTTTTCGTATTTTTGCAAAATGGCTTCGTACTGCGCCTGCGTCTTCAAGCCCGCGTCGAAGGCCTTTTTCGCAAGGCGGCGATCGGCCGTATCGTAGCGCAGTTTGAGCCGATATTCGGCGCGCGCGGTGAACATCCTGTATGGCTCTTTCGTGCCGAGCGTCACAAGGTCGTCAATCAAAACTCCGATGTAGGCTTCGTCGCGCCCAAGCACAAGGGGGGTGTATTCTGGAATCTTGCGGAAATTGGAAAATCCGCTTTCGCTTTGCGCGGCGGCAATTTTTTCATTCAACTGATTTTGAATTTTTCGCGAGGCTTCATCCATCAAAGAAATTTCATTTTCGGAAAAATAATATTTCGGCGCGAAATGATTTTCTTCAAGCGATGCGGGAAATGAAAAAATATCTTTTGAAGAAGCGCAGAGCGGCCCGCAAAAATTTTTGTGGGCGCGGGCATAATGTCCCGCGTTGATTCCCGCGACGAGTCCTTGCCCCGCCGCCTCCTCGTAGCCGCTCGTTCCGTTTATTTGACCCGCGTTGAAAAGTCCTGCCACGCGTTTTGTTTCAAGGGAGGGGTAAAGTTGCGTCGGCTCGACATAATCGTATTCCACTGCGTAGCCCGGCCTTGAGACAATCGCATTTTCGAATCCGCTCATAGTCCGAAGAAATTCATCCTGAACGCTTTCGGGCAAAGACGACGAAAGTCCGTTCAAATAAATTTCCTCGGTGGAAAGTCCTTCCGGCTCGACGAAAATTTGATGGCGCTCGCGCTCGGCAAATCGCATCACTTTGTCTTCGATGCTCGGACAATATCGCGGGCCGGTGCCTTGAATCTTTCCGCTGAAAAGTGGCGAGCGTCCGATGTTCTGCCGAATGATTTCGTGCGTTCGCTCGTTTGTGTAGACGACGTGGCAAGGAACCATCGGGCGTTCGATTTTTTCATCGTCAAAGCTAAACGGAATTATTTCATCGTCGCCGTTTTGAATTTCAAGCGCGTCGAAATTTACCGAGGATTTCAAGATGCGGGGAGGGGTACCGGTTTTCAGCCGTCCGATTGAAAATCCCAGCCGCCGCAAACTGTGCGTAAGTCCGTATGCGCCGCCTTCGCCCAAACGTCCGCAGGGCGCGTCATATTCTCCGATGAAAATTCTTCCGCCCAAAAAAGTTCCTGTCGTGAGCACCACCGCCCGCACAGGAATTACGCGCCCGCGCTCGGTGACGATTCCTGTGATTTTTTTTCGCATTGATGAAGTCGGGTTTTGAGCGGGGGGATTTGCGTCGAAATTTTCGCAATGCAAATCTGAAGGTGGAAGCGGAACTTCGGAATTCGTTGTAATTATATCGGTTACAACGTCCATCAAGGTGGAAAGGTTCGGCGTGCTTTCCAATTTTTGTCGCGCGAGTTGCGAATAAAGAACTTTGTCGGCTTGGCTTCGAGGAGCGCGGACGGCAGGTCCCCGGCTTTTGTTCAAGAGCCTGTACTGAATCATCGAGCGGTCGATGAGGCGAGCCATCTCGCCGCCAAGCGCGTCGATTTCGCAAACGATGTTTCCTTTTGCGATTCCGCCAATCGAAGGATTGCACGACATTCGCCCCACGGCATCAATCGATTGAGTGACTACAATTGTTTTCAAGCCCATGCGGGCGCATGCAAGGCTCGCCTCGATTCCGGCGTGCCCCGCGCCAACAACGGCGACATCGAAACTGTCGTAAAATCCTGCCATAAAAAGTCCTGGAAATTATTTTATGTTTTACCTTTTTCTTTGTCAAGCAAG
>CAZZFL010000217.1:0-2046 GCA_964653395.1 uncultured Treponema sp.
TAAACGATGCTCAAATTTGACGGCCGGAATGTCGCCGAATTTGATTTTGAAAATGGCGTGAATTTTAACTGCGATTTAAAATTGGTGCAAAAAATTCCACCTTGAATTTTTGTGATGCTAGTCAAAACAAACACATCCATTTACAAATTAATTTAAATATTATACTATGATATTCAAAGCGTGGCCTGCTCATATAACGTTCGGCGAGAGACAAAGGATTTGCGCAAGACGGCGAACAAATCAAAATATGCGAAACAAAATTCAAGACGGGAGAAAAAGCTCATGGAATATATAACCGCTACAGCAAATATGGCAGGCACGATACGCGATGTGTTGCATACAACAATAAGAACGGTATATCCAAAATATTACCCGCAGGAAGTGGTTGATTTCTTTTGCCGGCATCACAGCATTGAGCGCATTTTAGAAGGAATTGATTCTGGAAATATGGGAGTTTTGCTGTACGAAAATGCCATTGTCGGAACAGGATGTTATGAAGGAAATCACATCACTGGAGTATATGTGCTTCCCGATCATCAGAATCAAGGTTTCGGCTCGAAAATTATGGATTGCTTGGAATCGGAAATCTTCAAAAAGTTCGACACAATTTTATTGGACGCTTCGCTTGCGGCAGTTTTTCTATACGAGCACAGAGGCTACAAAACAATCGGACATGGAATTTATGAATTGGAAAATGATGTGAAGCTGATTTATGAAATCATGGAAAAGAAATTGAAAGTACTGGAATGCAATCCAAATTGAACTTTGAATTGCAAAGGACACATTAGGATGAAAGATTTTCAAAGTTTTATGAAAGTTCGCGAAGCCGACACAAATGACGCGCCTGCAATTTGCAAAATATGCGCGGAGGATTTGGGCTATGAATGCAGCGAGGAATTTGTTTTGAACCGCCTGAAAAATCTTGACGGCGGCCGCGAAGCGGTGTTTGTAGCGGAAATCGGCGGCGCACTCGCGGGCTTCGTTCATGCGGAAATGTACAAGCTGCTTTATTCCGAGCCGATGATAAACATTCTTGGCTTGGCGGTTTCATCCGAGCACAGAAGACAAGGTGTCGGCAAGGCGTTGATTTCCCGTGCGGAAAATTGGGGAAAAGAGCGCGGAATAAAAATTGTGAGATTGAACTCGGGAAACTCCCGAAAGGAAGCGCACGAATTTTACAGGGCAATGGGATTTGACGATGAAAAATTGCAAATGCGATTCATTAAAAATTTGGATTGAAAATTTATGAGCGATTAAAAACAGCGCCGAAAATCTCGCCGCTGTTTTTAATGCCGAGTTTTTTCAAAACTCGTTTAGTCATTGTGATTTTCGCTAGAAACTTCGCGCTGTGCGCTCGTTGCGAGGCGCTTCACCGCGAAATCGCATTTTTGCCAACTTTCGAATCTGAAGATTCGTTCGCTGTTGCAAATTGAGATTCGAGGAAAACGTTGAAATGAAAATCAGGGAAATCAAAGAAAATAAAAAGCAGTTTCTTTCATTGTTGCTATTGGCGGACGAGCAGGAAAACATGGTGGACCGATATATCGAGCGCGGCACAATGTATGTTTTGGACGATGATGGAATAAAATGCGAATGCGTGGTGACAGACGAAGGCAATGGCATTCTCGAAATCAAAAACATCGCGACCGCGCCAGATTGCCAGAACAAAGGCTACGGCAAAGCGATGCTCGATTTTGTCGCCGCAAAATACAAAGGAAAATATTCCATATTGCAAGTTGGCACGGGAGACAGCCCGTTGACAATTCCGTTTTATGAAAAGTGCGGATTCGCGCGTTCGCACATCATAGAAAATTTCTTCGTGGAAAATTATGATGGCATTTCATCAAGCGCGACATAGCGCTCGATGAAATTTCCATAAATATTGAAAACGCGATTTTGTAGAGAAGCGAAAAACCGCAGTAAATAAACGAGTTTTGAAAAAACTCGAAGTTAAAAACAGTGGCAACATTCTGACGCTGTTTTTAAACGCGCTATTGTTTTTTCAATACATTTTCCAAACGCGAAAAATCATTTGCGGAGCACGGC
>CAZZFL010000218.1:0-2019 GCA_964653395.1 uncultured Treponema sp.
TTTCGCCTTTCTTCGGCGAAGTGGTTGACACGATTTTGTTTTTTTGCTAGAATGTTTTTCAACGAAGGCGTTTGATTTTAAGGAATTATTTTCTTTAAATCGGCGTCTTTTTTTGTTTGGCGGTTTTGCCAACGCGTTTTTATGGGAGTTTTTATGTGCGGTTTTGTCGGTGCGTTTGATTTGGAAAGCGGTTCTGTTCCTGTGGGGGAGGGGCTTCGCGACGAGCTTCGTTCGCGGGTTTTGGAAATGTCTCGGAAGATTCGGCATCGCGGCCCGGACTGGAGCGGCGTGTACACTGGCGGCAACGCGATTTTGAGCCACGAGCGTTTGGCGATCGTGGATCCGCTTTCGGGAAAGCAGCCGCTCGTGAGCGACGACGGGACGATCATTCTCGCGGTGAACGGCGAAATCTACAATCAGAAAGAAATCCGCGCGCGCTTTGACGGCAAATATAATTTCAAAACTCAAAGCGATTGCGAAGTCATCATTCCGCTCTACAAGGAAGCGATTGAAAATTCCGGCGACGGCGTTCCGCAGGATTTGGAAAAACGCATTTGCGATTTCATCGAAAGTTTGAGCGGAATCTTTGCGTTCGCGCTTTATGATTCCAAACGCGATTTGTATTTGATTTCGCGCGACGAAATCGGCGTGATTCCGCTTTATCAAGGCTGGGATTCCGACGGGCGATATTATGTCGCTTCCGAACTCAAGGCTTTGGAAGGCAATTGCGTTTCGGTGGAAGAGTTTCCGAACGGCTCGTTTTATTTGGGCGGAAATGGCGCGCAAAAATTTTTCCCGTCGAACGGAGGGGGTAAGCCGATTCGCTGGTATTCGCGCCCGTGGGAAAAATTCGAAAATGTCAAGGACAACAAAAGCAGCGTCGAAGAGCTTCGCGCCGCGCTTGAAACTTCTGTAAAAAAGCAGCTGATGAGCGACGTGCCTTATGGCGTTCTTTTGAGCGGCGGTTTGGATTCTTCGATCATAGCGGCAATCACGAAAAAATTCGCGGCGAAGCGAGTCGAAAGCGGCGACACTCAAGCCGCTTGGTGGCCGACGCTTCACAGTTTCGCGATCGGCTTGGAAGACTCGCCGGATTTGGCAGCCGCGAAAAAGGCCGCCGACTTTTTGGGCACGGTCCACCATGAAGTGCACTTTACGGTGCAGGAAGCGTTGGACGCTTTGCCCGACGTGATTTATCATTTGGAGACTTACGACATCACCACGGTTCGCGCTTCCACTCCGATGTACTTGCTCGCCCGCGTGATAAAATCGATGGGAATAAAAATGGTTTTGAGCGGGGAGGGGAGCGACGAACTTTTTGGCGGATATTTGTATTTTCACAAAGCGCCGAACGCGCAGGAATTTCACGAGGAGCTTGTTCGGAAAATGAGCAAGCTTCATTTGTACGATTGCCTTCGCGCGAACAAGTCGCTGATGGCTTGGGGCGTGGAAGGCCGCGTTCCTTTTTTGGACAAGGAATTCATCGATGTCGCGATGAACATAAATCCGTCCGACAAAATGTGTCCGAAAAATCCTGACGGCAGCGAGCGAATTGAAAAATGGATTTTGCGAAAGGCGTTCGAAGATTATCTTCCGCCGGAAATCGCCTGGCGGCAAAAGGAACAATTTTCCGATGGTGTCGGCTACAATTGGATTGACACTCTCAAAAAATTCACCGAAGAAAAAATCAGCGACGCGCAATTTGCCGCGCGTGAAAAACGCTTCCCGGTGAACACGCCCGCCACGAAGGAAGAATATTTTTACCGCCAGATTTTCGCGGAATTCTTTCCGTCGGAGGCGGCTGCGAAAACCGTTCCCCACGAGGCGAGCGTCGCCTGCTCCACGGCGAAGGCTTTGGAATGGGACGCGGCATGGAAATTGCAAAACGAGCCGAGCGGACGCGCGATTGCGGGCGTGCACGAAAAGGCTTATTCGTGAGAAGGCGTTCATATCTTGACGCTTGCGTCGAGGTATGTTGGGTGAAGCGCGAATTTTAAAATGCCGAGAACGCGCAAGCAA
>CAZZFL010000219.1:0-2002 GCA_964653395.1 uncultured Treponema sp.
TATGGCAGAAGAAAAAAAGTCGGCAGACAAAAAAAATAAAAAAGACGAAAAAGATCCGTTCGATTTTTTCAAGCTTTCCGGGGACGGCGAAGGCGAAAAGAATGACGCGCCTTCCGGGCCGCGTTTTCCGTTTTGGCTGATAATTCTTGCGGTGGTTTTGATTTTTGGTTTTTTGAATGTTTTCACTTCGAAAAACGGCGAAAACATAATCGAATTTTCGGAATTCCGCGCTTTGGTGGAAAACGGCACGATAAAGGAAGTGGAACTTGGCGAAACTTATTTTTACGGATATGTGCAGCAAAAGTCGCTGGTTTCGAATGACGAAGGCGCGCGGAAAAATTTTCCGTTTTCGATGGCGCAAGGCAGAAATCCCGACTTTAAATCTGTCGGACTTTTGACCGAAGATTTCATCAGGCTTCTCGATTCGACCGGCGTAAAATACAGCGTCGTTCGCCAGCAAAATGGATTTATCTTGCAGTTGATTTTAAATATTCTTCTGCCGATTGGACTCATCGCGCTGATGTACTATTTCATTTTCCGCAGGATGGGCGGCGGCTCTGGCGGAATGGGAAGCCTTTTCGGAATTGGCGGCGGAAAAAGCAAGGCGGTGGAAGAAGGCAAGGTGAAGACGCGCTTCGCTGACGTGGCGGGCGTGGACGAAGCCAAAGAAGAATTAGTGGAAGTCGTTGACTTTTTGAAAGAGCCGAAAAAATACACGGACATCGGCGGAAAGATTCCGAAGGGCGTTTTGCTCGTGGGACCGCCGGGCACCGGAAAAACTTTGCTCGCCCGCGCAGTGGCTGGCGAGGCCGGCGTTCCGTTTTTCAGGATTTCAGGATCTGATTTCGTGGAAATGTTCGTGGGCGTTGGCGCGAGCCGTGTCCGGGATTTGTTCCGCAGCGCGCGCGAAAAAGCGCCTTGCATCATTTTCATCGATGAAATTGACGCTCTCGGAAAAAACCGCATGAACGGATTTGGCGGCGCGAACGACGAGCGCGAACAGACTTTGAATCAACTTCTCGTGGAAATGGACGGCTTCGACAATGAAAAAGGCTTGATAATTTTGGCCGCCACGAACCGCGCCGACGTTCTCGATCCCGCGCTTTTGCGTCCCGGCCGTTTTGACCGGCATGTTCCCGTGGAAAAGCCCGATGTGAAAGGCCGCGAGGAAATTTTGAAAATCCATTCCAAAAATGTAAAACTCGACAGCGACGTGAATTTCGAATCTTTGGCGCATGGCACGACTGGATTTGCCGGAGCGGATTTGGCAAACGTCGTAAACGAAGCCGCTTTGCTCGCCGTCCGAAATGGCCGCAAAAAAGTCACGATGTCCGACTTTGATGAGGCGATTGACAAAGTGAGCATCGGACTCAAAAAGAAATCGCGCAAGGACAACGAAAAGGAAATGCGACTTGTTTCAGTCCACGAAACGGGGCACGCGCTTGTGGGCGCGTTCACTCCGGACTATCCGCCCGTGAACAAAATAACCGTCGTTCCGAGAAGCCACGGCGTGGGCGGTTTCACGCAATATCGCGAGGAAGAGGAAAAGAATTTCAGGACGCGGAAAGACATGCTGAACGAAGTGGACACGATGCTCGGAGGACGCGCCGCCGAAGAAGTAATTTTGGGCGACATTTCCACGGGAGCGTCGAACGATATCGCGCACGCCACGGACACAATCAAGCGGATGATCGTAGATTTTGGAATGAGCGAGAAATTCAAAAACATGACGCTCGGAAAAGGCGTTTTGGGAAACAGCGGAGGCGAGCCGGTTTTGGTGCGCGAATTCAGCGAGGAAACGCAAAGATTCATCGACGAAGAAATCGCGCGAATCGTGAACGAACGCTACAAGCACGTTCTAGAAATCATAAAAGAACACAAAACTTTGGCGGAATACATCGCGAACCGTTTGCTTGAAGTGGAAACGATGGACGGAAAGGAATTCTATGAAATCGTAAACGCCGAAAAGCATTGCGCCGAACTCGAAAGCAAGTCCAAGGAA
>CAZZFL010000220.1:0-1997 GCA_964653395.1 uncultured Treponema sp.
GCGTTCATTTTCACGGGCAGCGGCCGCAGCAATGAAATGGCGATGAGATTTGGCTTGCAGCCGATTCTTTTCATGCGCTTGCATTATTATTGGCAGATTTTCACTTATATGTTCATGCACGGCTCGTGGATGCATTTGATCAGCAATATGTTCGGGCTTTTGATTTTCGGAACAATTTGCGAAAGGAAAATCGGTTCGAATGAATTTTTGCTTTTCTACATTTTGTGCGGAATTGTTTGCGGCGCGTTTTCGCTCGCGCTTTACGTTTTGGGCGGCGTTTGGAACGTGGTGCTCGTGGGCGCGAGCGGCGCGGTTTATTCGGTGCTTTTGCTTTTTTCTGTAATTTTTCCCACTTCGCGTGTTTTTATATTTGGGATTGTTCCTGTGCCCGCGCCGCTTTTGGTGGTAATTTACGCGGGAATTTCGATTTTTGACGAAATGTTCGGGCGGAATCAGGGCGTGGCGCATTTGACTCATTTGAGCGGATTTGCCGCCGCGTGGATTTATTGTTTGGCGCGATTTGGAATCAATCCGATAAAAGTATGGAAAAACGCCTGGCGATAAAATTTATTTTTCTCGTTTTTTTCGGAACGCTTTTCGCGCAGGAAGTTTCTTTCCAAAGGAAAATTCGGCTTCCGCTTTGGGCTGAATTGGACGCGTATCCCGGCTTGCATCCGGTGGACGATGCGGCGGAATCAAATTCGGTTTCCATCGATTACGACGAGCCGATTTTCGCGCATGCCGTCCGCGAGATGAAAAAAATCACGCCGTTTTTGCTTGGCGGAATGGTCTATGGCTGGGAGTTCGACTACACGCCTTCCGACAAGATGCGCGGCGTGGAAGAATTTTTTGAATTTAAAGAAATCCGTTCGTTTGATGGCGACGTGAAATCCGTCAAATATGAAGATCCGTGGTTCGACGAAAGCAAAGTCCATTGCTGGGTTTCGTTTGAGCGCAGCGAGGCGATGATTATTTCCTACAATCAGTGGTCTGACATAAAAAATCCGCGCATTTTGGGCTTGGGCGGCGGAAGCGTTTCCAAAGGTTTTGAAGGAATTCAAGAAGCCGCGGAAAACGCCTTGAAAGACGCGGTGCGGACATATTTCAGGAAAATCCTGAAAAACAAGCCGAAGCGAATTACGGGAAAAGTGCTTGTGAACAAAGTTCCGGCAATACTAATAAAGTCAGGAAAATATCAAATTCAACTTGATTTTTTTCTGCAAATGGGTACAATAATAGAATACAGCCAGTTTTAGGAGGTTTCATTATGAAAAAAATTTTTGTTGTTTTTGCAGTGGCGATGCTCTCTGCTTTTGCGTTTGCGCAGGATGATGGCGGCGCGTCGTTGGATATGTCGGTTCAGACAATTGTTCCTGAAGATCAGCATGTGCAGAACAAGACGGCGCAGGTCAGAATCGAGTATACCGAAGGTTTGGACGAAGTGCGCATTTATTACACTTGCCTTGAAGTTTCGTTCAAAGAGGACGAGGCGCGCGAAACGATTCATCAATGTTTGAACGATTTTATGATTCAAAAGGGATATCTTAGCTACAAGTATCTCAAAAAGGATCGCACTTCTTATAAAAAGGATTCGCGAGGCTTGAAAAGGGCGACTTATATGTCGCACGTGAAATTCCTTGACAGGACACGAAATAAATTCAATGTGGTAAGCGAAGATCAAGAATAAATTCAAGCGTGAGGAAGTTTTTTCAACAGTGAAGAAAGTGCGCTGGAAAATTCGCGACGATTTGTTAACTTGTTGCGAGCGCAACTTTCGAACTGTTGAAAAAACATTTTTCAGTTTGCTGTTTTTGCGGAATTGGTTTTCGGAAAATTTAAAATCTCTTGCGCAAGCAAGTTTGATAAGCGGGTTTTGAAAACTCAAAATTGAATTCGGCGGAAATATTTTTTGCGCTGATTTTGAATATAGGAATTAAATTTTAAAAATGGATATCTCTAACATCATCAAAAACCTTCATCCGCTTGAGACGAAGGTT
>CAZZFL010000221.1:0-1995 GCA_964653395.1 uncultured Treponema sp.
GAGCCGAAAACGCCCGCCCATTTGATAAAATTATAACGCCCGTTTAAATTTTAACTGGAAACGGTGCATGGGAGGGGTAACGGACAAGGAATAATGAAAAGTGAATAACGCGAGTTTTGCGAAGCAAAACTCGCGGAGACAGGCATTCGTAGGGGGCTTCAAAAAAACACATTTCTTCGCTTGGAAAATGCAAAGCTGCGCCACTTGAAAATTCTCGCGATTTTATGTATAATGCATCAAATAAAATTTTTGGAGAAAATTATGGTTCCCGTTTTGATAAAAGATTTGCTTGCGATGCGTCCTGAAAGTCAGCGAGTGACGGTTTGCGGATGGGTGCGCACGATGCGCGATTCGAAAAATTTGGTTTTCGTTCAAGTGAACGACGGTTCGTGCTTCGCGAACATTCAGCTCACGTTCGACAGGAATTCGCCTTCGCAAAATGCAAGTCTCGATGAAATTGAAATCGAATTGAAAAAAATCAACACGGGCGCGTCAATTCGTGCCGAAGGAATTCTCATTCCGTCTCCCGCTTCGGGGCAGGCGGTGGAAGTCACGCTCGAAAAAATTACCGTGATTGGAACTTGCAATCCCGAAGAATATCCGCTTCAAAAAAATAAAATGTCGATGGAATATTTGCGCGAAAATGCGCACTTGCGCGCGCGCACAAACACGTTCGGTGCGGTGTTCCGCGTGCGAAGCCAAATGGCGGCGGCCGTGCATAATTTTTTCCAAGAACGCGGATTCGTATATTTGAACGCGCCGGAAATCACTTGCTCGGACTGCGAGGGCGCGGGCGAAATGTTCCAAGTGACTTCGCTTTCGCTTGAAAAAATCGCGGAACTCGGAGTGAAGGCCGGGGCCGGCGGAATGAAGATTGAAGACGCACACAAAATCGTCGATTATTCCAAAGACTTTTTCGGAAAGAAAGCGAGCCTCACGGTTTCAGGGCAGCTCGAGGCGGAAACGTTCGCCACTGCGTTGAGTCGCGTGTACACTTTCGGGCCGACGTTCCGCGCCGAGAATTCCAACACGCCGCGACATCTCGCCGAATTTTGGATGATCGAGCCGGAAATGGCTTTTTTTGATTTGAACGACGACATGGATTTGCAGGAAGACTTCGTAAAATATTTGCTGAATTGGGCTTTGGAAAAATGCGCGGACGACCTCGCATTCTTCGACAAGCGAATTCATTCAGGACTCGTCTCGCAACTTGAATCCGTGGCAAAATCGAAATTCGTCCGAATCACTTACACTGACGCGATTTCGGAATTGCAAAAAAGTGGCGCGAAATTTGAATTCAAGCCTGAATGGGGATGCGACATCGCCACCGAGCACGAGCGATTTTTGACGGAGCAAATTTTCAAATGCCCCGTAATGGTGTACAATTATCCGCGCGAAATAAAATCGTTCTACATGAAGCAAAACGACGACGGAAAAACCGTGAAGGCGGTGGACGTGCTCGTGCCTGGAATCGGCGAGCTGAACGGCGGAAGCGAGCGCGAGGAAAGCTACGAAAAACTTCTCGCGGAAATCCGCCGGCGCGGAATGGACGAAAAAATCTACGATTGGTATTTGGATTTGCGCCGCTTCGG
The DNA here is from genome assembly GCA_964653395.1 of uncultured Treponema sp. GTDB lineage: Bacteria > Spirochaetota > Spirochaetia > Treponematales > Treponemataceae > Treponema_D. The sequence goes on from CAZZFL010000221.1 coordinate 1,593, forward strand.
AACAGTGCCGCATTCAGGATTCGGAATGGGATTCGAGCGGCTCATCCGTTACGTCACGGGAATGGAAAATATTCGCGACGTAATTCCCTACCCACGCGCGCCGAAATTGGCGGATTTTTAGTTTTGCAAAAATGCGGGCGGAAAGCCGATGGATTTTTGAACGCACGAAAATGCGCGCCGAGTTCGCCAAGATTTTGGCGATTACAAAAATGCGTCTTTTTCGTTGCGCGTTATAAAAGCCGGCGATTTTTTGAACGCGCGAAAACATTCGCTGGAAGCCGAAAGATTTTGAAATGAAGCAAAAACGCGAAAAGCAAAAATTCTCTTTCCTTTCGCTCGCGCAGGCGGTTTTCATTTCCGCGGATTTCACTTCGCAAAACGACTTGGACAGCCACGCAAGCGC
>CAZZFL010000222.1:0-1982 GCA_964653395.1 uncultured Treponema sp.
CGCATCCTTGAACAAGTCGATTTTTTTTGCTAAAATAAATTATGGACACAAAAGAACAAATCCGCGCGGCGGTGGCCGCGGCGTTGAATCAGTTGAAGGCAGAAAAAAATATTCAGGCGGAAAAAATCCAAGCGGGCGCGCTCGCGCTTGAAACGCCGCCCGACCCGAAAATGGGCGACCTCGGAATCCCGCTTTTTTCGTTCGCGAAAATTTTCAGAATCGCGCCGCCACAGATTTCCGCAGAAGTCGCTCGAATCTTGCGCGAAGCGAATTCGATGGAATGCGAAATTGACGGCGAAAAAATCGAAATAAAAATTTCATCGCTCGGCGAAATCTTGAACGCAGGACCTTATGTCAATTTCAAGTTGAACAAGGCGAGCGAGACTTTTTCAATTTTGAAGAAAATCGCGGAGCAAAAAGAGAATTACGGCTCGCTTGACGCTGACGGAAAAATGCCGCTGCATGGCCAGCGAATCATGCTCGAGTTTTCAAGCCCGAACACGAACAAGCCGCTTCATCTCGGGCACATGCGGAACGACGCGCTCGGAGAAAGCGTCTCGCGCATTTTGAAAAAGGCGGGCGCGGAAGTTTTCAAAGTGAACATCATCAACAATCGCGGAATCCACATTTGCAAAAGCATGCTCGCCTACAAAATGTTCCACGAAGCGGCGGGCGACACTCCGTCTTCGCTCGGAATGAAAGGCGATCATTTCGTCGGGAAATGCTACGTCGAATATGACAAATATTCGAAGGAACATCCCGAAGAAAATCTGCAAGGCAAGGCGGAAGAAATGCTCGTCGCATGGGAAAACGGCGACGCGGAAGTGCGCGCGCTTTGGCAGAAGATGAACGAATGGACGCTGGACGGAATCAAGCAGACTTACGAGCGCACGGGAGTTTCTTTCGACAAGCTTTATTTTGAAAGCAACACTTATCTCAAAGGAAAAGACGAAATCGAGCGCGGGCTTGAAAAAGGAATTTTCTTCAAAGCGGCGGACGGTTCCGTGCGCGTGGACATCACCGAAGCCGTGGGCAAAGGAAAGGACGGCGAGGATCACGAAAAAGTTTTGCTTCGCTCGGACGGCACTTCCGTGTACATCACGCAGGACATCGGCACGGCGATCGCGCGGCACAACGACTGGCAGTTCAACCAAATGATTTACGTCGTGGCGACCGAACAGAATTTCCATTTCAAGACGCTGTTCTACATTTTGAAAAAGCTTGGATTCGAGTGGGCGCAAAAGCTTTACCATTTGGCTTACGGACTTGTGAACTTGCCGAGCGGAAGAATGAAAAGCCGCGAAGGAACTGTTGTTGACGCGGACGATTTGATTGACAATCTTCACGCGGCGGCTTTGGAAGAAATTCGGCAGAAAGGGCGCGACAAGGATTTGGCGGACGCGGACGACGTGGCGGAAAAAATCGCGCTTTCCGCGCTGCATTATTACCTGCTTCAGGCCACGCCGATAAAGGACATGCTTTTCAATCCGGAAGAGTCGCTTTCGTTCAACGGAAACACCGGCCCTTACTTGCAATATATGACGGCGAGAATTTCTTCGATTTTGGAAAAGGCGAAATCTGAAGGTGTGGAAGGCGAGACGAGCGAAGAGGCGGCCGCGCTTCTTGAAGGCGGCGACGAATGGGAATTGGTGAAGCAGCTCGGCGCATTTCCCGACACCGTTTGCAAGGCGGCGCAAAATTTCGACCCGAGCTTGGTGGCGGCGTTCCTTTACGACACGGCAAAACTTTTCAGCAAGTTCTACCAAAACTGCCCGATTTTGAACGCGGAAACAAAGCCGCTTGCGCGCGCCCGCCTTGCGCTCGCGCAAAGCACGCTCGCCGTGATGAAAGGCGCGATGGATTTGGTGCTCGTGCCGTTCTTGGAGAAGATGTAGGCGCGAAGCGAGAGGCGCAGTTGATAGTTTGTGGTGAATAGTTAATAGTTATGATGAGGCGCATTCAAAACTCGGCGAGGGATGGCG
>CAZZFL010000223.1:0-1980 GCA_964653395.1 uncultured Treponema sp.
CCGCTTCCGTAAAGTGCTAAATTTTCAGCGAATCGAAAATCAGGCTGAACGCGCAAAGCAAAAGCGAAAGTGCCATCACGATGTTCACGATTTTCGTGTGGTCTGCGAAAAATCTTCGCAAGAACGCTCCCGCGAAAAGCCATGCCAAATTGCAGACTGGGCCTGTGAACGGAAGGAAAAATCCCGCGGCGAGCACCGAGCGAAAATCCTGATTGTACGGCAGGACGAAAGACGTGAGCGCGGTTATGCAAAACAATATCACTTTCGCGTTCGTAAGGTTCACGAAAAGTCCCGTGAAAAATCCCGGCTTTTTCCGCGCGTCGCTGTCCGAAGAATAATTTTGCCGAAGCATTTTTATCGCGAGAAAAATCAAATATGCCGCGCCGATGTAAGCCAAATATTTTGCATAGTCGTTCAGAATCGTTCCCAAAAAATATGCGATAAAAACCGCCGCCATCGCGTCCACGAAAAATCCCGTGAAAAGTCCGAGCCATTGTCTGAGCGCCTGCCGCCTTCCGAATTGCAATGACGCGGAAAGCGAGCACAAGTTTGCGGGACCCGGCGTGATTCCCGTGACGTAGCAATAAAATAAAAATCCCGGCAGAATTTGAATTGGAATGAACATTCGAATAGTATATCGAATAAAATTCTTTTTTGCAATCGCCGATTTTTGCGATTCGCGATTCTGTCAAAACGCTTTCAGGCGGGGAAGGTGCAATTCTTGTTTTAAATTTTCTTTTGTGCTATAATTTGTGATTATGGAAATGAACGAATTGAAAGAAACGATTACGAAAAAAAGCAATGACGCTTTGGAAAGGATCAGGCAGAAACTTGACAACAACGAAGCCAAAATGAAAATTTCTTGCCTCATCGTTTCGCGCATTTTTCTTGTCGGTGAAATGTTGATGTTCACGGCGGCGGCCTACGGTTTTGTGACGGCCGTTTTGATCGCGAACAATTGGGCGGAAAAATTCGTCGTTTGGACCGGCGGAATGTCGGGCTTTGCGATGAACGTTTTTATGCCGTTCAACAATTTTTTGCGCCGCGTCGATTCCATTACCGAACGGCAGCTCATTCTCGTCTTTCACGTTTTGTTCGGAATTTTTTCGGTGATGTTCGCGTTTGGCTTGCACAATTGGTTTAAAATTTTTTCGATGATTTCAAAAAACACAAGTCCGTTTGACATTGCGATTGTGAAAAGGTTTCGGAACTTGTCGATTTTCTCGGTTTTCTGCGGACTGATTCAGCCTGTGTTTTTGATGTTCGCGATGCTTTTTTTCGCGATAACTTATATTTTCCAATACGGATCCGTCCTTCAGCAAAAGGCGGACAACACGATAAGCGATCAGGAAAAAATAATTTTCGCGCTCGCGGAAATGTCGGAAAACAAATCGGGGCAGACGGGACAGCATATCAAGCGCGTTTCGGAATATTCGAAAATCTTGGCGGAAGGCTTGAACTTGCCGAAATTCCGGGTCGAAGAAATTCGCCTCGCTTCGGTTTGGCACGACATCGGAAAACTGATGATCGACTCTTCGATTTTGGAAAAGCCCGGAAAATTGACCGACGAGGAATTCGCAATCATCAAAAGGCACGTCGTTTTCGGCGACGAGCTTTTGCGCGGACTTGACGGCGAAGTTTTTGAAATTGCGAGAGTGATTGCGCGCGACCATCACGAGCGGATTGACGGGCGGGGGTATGCGGGCGGAAGGTCGAGCGGCGACATTTCTGTCGAAGGGCGCATCGTCGCGGTGGCGGATGTTTTTGACGCGCTCACGAGCAGACGCAGCTACAAGGACGCTTGGAACATCGATGACGCCTACAATGAAATCGTGAAAAATTCAGGAACGCAGTTTGACGCGCAAGTTGTGGAAGTCTTTAAAAATCGATTCGGCGAAATAAAGGAAGTCGCGGAAAAATTCCGAAGTTGTTAAAATTTTGCGCAAGCGTAATTCTTCCAGAATCCGCACAACGAGTTGT
>CAZZFL010000224.1:0-1961 GCA_964653395.1 uncultured Treponema sp.
TTTTTTCTTATGAATTCCGCCGCCTGCTTCGGGTCGGCTTTGCCTTGCGACATTTTCATCACTTGGCCGCAGAGCCAGCCCAGCACGTTCGTCTTGCCGCCCTTGTAGTCGGCCACGGCCTTTTCGTTTTGCGCGAGGACTTGTTCCACCAATTTTTCAATCGTACTTGAATCGCTGATTTGAACCATTCCTTCTTCGCTGATTATTTCGGAAGGCATTTTGTTCGTCTCAAGCATTTTCGCGAAAACTTCCTTTCCCTGCTTCGACGTGATTTTTCCTTCTTCGAGAGAATCGGCGAGTTGCGCGATGTGCAGCGGCGTGAGCGCGATTTCGCTTATCGATAGATTTTTTTCGTTGAGATGCGCGAGCAATTCCGAAAGAATCAAATTGGCGGCGCGCTTTGGGCTTTTCGAATTTTTCGCCGCTTCCTCGAACCAAAGCGAAAGTTCGCGCGTTCCGGTCAAAGTTTCCGCGTCGAAATCCGAAAGCGAAAAATCCTTTTTGAAACGCTCGCGCTTGGCTTCGGGAAGCTCGCCCACTTTTTCGCCCGCGCGCGCAATCAAATCTTCGCCCACGGAAAAAGGCTTTATGTCAGGCTCGACCACGAACCGATAGTCCACGAAAGAATTTTTCGTGCGCTGAACGACGGTTTTTCCTGCCGCCTCGTCCCAGCCCATCGTGACTTTGAATCCCGCGTCGAAAGGCTGGCGGTCGTTTTGGAATTCCTCGAGCTGCCTTCGCGCCTCGTAGGCGCACGCTTCGCGAATCGCCTTGAACGAGTTCAAATTTTTTATTTCCGAAATCGGCGTGTGGAAAATTTTCCCGTCTTCCCAAACGTTCAAATTGATGTTCGCGTCACAGCGCATGTTGCCTTCTTCCAAATTGCCTTTGGTCACTTTGACGTAGCGCAAAATTTCCTGGACGCTTTGCATGAAAAGCGCGGCCTCTTCGGGGCTTGTCATGTCGGGCTTCGTGACGATTTCGATGAGGGGGGTGCCGCAGCGATTGTAGTCGATGTAGGAATGCGCCCCCTCCATGTGCAACGATTTTCCGACGTCTTCTTCAAGGTGGATTCTTTCGATTCTCACGCGGCGATATTTTCCGTCCGACGAAACGCACGGAACGCCCGCGAAATTTTTTTCTCGGAATTTCGCTCCGCCTTGACGCTCGTCCTCGGGATAATTCCGCATCGGCAAATCCACGAATCCGTCGCTGCAAAGCGGAATGTCATATTGCGTGATTTGATATCCTTTCGCAAGGTCGGGATAAAAATAATGCTTTCGGTCAAATTTCGTAAAGCGCGCGATTTTGCAATTTAGGGCGAGCCCCGCCACCGCGCCCAGTTCCACGTATCCTTTGCTCACTCGCGGCATCGCGCCGGGAAGTCCCAGGCAAACGGGGCACACTCGAGTGTCGGGCATTCCGCCGTAACGATTTTCGCAGGCGCAAAAAGCTTTGGTCTTTGTCAAAAGCTGCGTGTGGATTTCGCAGCCGATTACGATTTCATATTTTTCAATCATCTTTCTTTCCCATATCCAAATTTTTATAAGTTCTGCAATTCCGCGAGACTTCACGAAAAACGCAAAGAAAATTTTTGTGGACGGCGCAACGCTTCAATTTCAATGTCCGCGTCAAGCGCAGGCCAATGCAGATTTCCCATGCAGTCCAAATGAACATCGGCAATGGCTTTTAACTGTGCGTTTTCAAAAATAGGATAGTCCGCATACGATGCGAAATATTCATTTCCGTCCGCCGCCAAAATCCAAATCCCGAACGGCGAAACATTCGCAACTTCAGCTTCATTCGTTTTTTCCAAAACGTCTGTTCCAAAATTCAGAGTTGTCGGGAAGCCAGCGGAACTTCCTAACAACTCTATTATAGCGAATTGTGCTTTTTTGGGCAAGAAGAATTCGGCACGTTTTTTGTCATCGCAATCGCGTTGAGAAAAAACATGCCTTTTT
>CAZZFL010000225.1:0-1935 GCA_964653395.1 uncultured Treponema sp.
ATAATATGACATTCGCGTGTCATATTTACTTTATTTAAAAAATCCGCTATAATTTGCATCCGAATTAACGGAAATCCAATGAACGAATCGAATGTTTCAATCAAAAAAATTTCGCCTGAATCCATCGCCGAAGCAAAGCAATTTGTTTTGTCGAGCGAATCAGAATGCGTGAATTTGTGCGAAATGCTTTTTGAAAAAAATGCGCAGGATTGCTTTGCGATCATTTGCGAAGAAAAAATTGTCGGCGTGTTTTGCTTTAAAGGCCGTCGCACGATTTTTCATTGCCTTCCGTTCACGAAGTTCAAAACAGCGTCCGACAAAATTTTGTGCCAAAAAACTCAAGGCGCGTTCTACGAATTTTTCGAAAATGAAAAACCGTTTTGCATAAACGGCGAAGCGACTGGCTCGCTTTTTTTGAAAAACATTTTTCGCAACAAAAAAAATCCCGCGCACGCGAAAGTCACGAACGAATATTTTTTGATGCGAAAAAATCTTTCACAAGAAAAAAATCTCGCCGCGTCCGAAATGCCAGAATCGTCCGAAAATAATTTTCGCGTTTTTTGCGCCGCGCCTTGCGACGAAGAAAAACTTTTTCCGCTTGAACGCGCATATCAGGTCGAAGAAGTGATCCCGCCAAATTTCGGCGTTTCGGAAGATTTGCTGCGTGCTTCGTTCAGATTGAATTTGCAAAGCAAAAAAATTTTCGCCTTGGAAATTGAAGGCTCGCCCGCGGCCAAAGCCGCAATCACCGCTTGCGGACCGAATTGCGCGTTGCTCGGCGGCGTTTACACTTTGCCGGAATTTCGCCGCAAAGGTTTGGCGACGATTTTGATTCGGCACATTCTGCGCTTGCTCGCCGCCGAAAAAAAATCCGCCTCGCTTTATGCGAAGAAAAAAAATCTTGCCGCAGTGGAATTGTATAAAAGTTTGGGCTTTGAAAGCACGGCGGAATACAGGCTGATTTATTTTTAGAATTTTTTTTGAAATGCAAATTGTTCATCGCACGAAAATTTTTTGTCGGCGCATTTCATTTCGTTTTAAAATTCTTGAAAAAATTCGCGAGCTTTTTGAAAAAAGCGTGAAGCGAATTCACCGAGTCAAGGAAGAATTTTCGCCACGCCTAATTTGCCAAAAAAACTGTTCCGCGTTCCGTGCCGTTTGACAAATTGTCAATAATGTTTTCTTTCGCGCCGTTCGCGACAATCACGGAAATTCCGTATGGCGAACATTTTTTCGCGGCGGCGATTTTGGATGCGACTCCGCCCGTTCCGAAAGATGACGTTCCGCCGATTTTTATCGATGCCAAAAGTTCTTCTATATTTGAAACTGTTTCGATGAATCGCGCGTCGCTTTCGGTTTTTGGGTTCGCCGAAAAAATTCCGTCGATGTCGCTGAAAAGGACGAGCAAATCCGCGCTCCACAAAATTGCGGTGAGCGCGCTCAAATTGTCGTTGTCGCCGATGGAATCTTCTTCGAATGAAACTGAATCGTTTTCGTTGATGATGGGAACTACACCTTCATCGACCAAAGTGAAAAGCGTGTTGCGAATGTTGAGCGTGTGCAAATTGTTTTCGAAATCTTCTTTCGTGAAAAGCAGCTGCCCGATGTGCAGGCCGCTTTCGGCAAATGCTTTCCGCCATTGCGCCATCAACTCCACTTGACCGATGGCGCACAAAGCCTGACGGTAGTGCACGTCTTTTTTTCGCGCCCATTCTTTGAGCGTGCTCACGCCGCTTACTTGTGCGCCCGAAGAAACTACGACGATTTGCTTTCCGCGTTCCATCAATGTTTTGCATTGCCGCGCGAACGATTTCATGAAATCCGTGTTTTGCGTTCCGTCGCTTTTTGCGAGCGTGTTGCTTCCGATTTTGATTACGATTTTTCGCGAGCCGTTTATAAGGCGTTGAATTTGTTCGCTCATTTTTTCCTCTTAAT
>CAZZFL010000226.1:0-1882 GCA_964653395.1 uncultured Treponema sp.
TTTCAACAATGAAAAAAGTTTCAACTTTTGAATTGTTGAAAATGCGATTTTGTAGTAAAGCGAAAAATCACATTTGATAAACGAGTTTGTGAAGAAAACTCGAAGTTAAAATCAGCAACGCAATTTTAGTTGCTGATTTTAAACGCTCGGCGATTCTTGCGTTTTCAAAGAAAAATTTTTCGAAGAAAGTCCCGCGGCTTTCGTGAAAATTTTTTCGATGTATTTCGCCTCGCTTTCTGACAAAATTGCTCGCGACAAAATTCCTCGCCAAAAATTTTCCATGTCGCTTTTTCCGGCGATTTTGAAAAATCCGATTTTTTCCAAACTTTGGCTGATTTTAAAAACTGTTTTTTCCAGACGATTCAAGTCAATCGGCGTAAAACCTTTTTCGTCCGGATTTTGCGCGCGAAACAATTCGTAGCAAATGATTTGCACGGCGTGCGATAAATTCAGCGAAGGGAAATTTTCGCTCGAAGGAATCGTAACGCCGATCGTGCACGAGGCAACTTCTTCGTCGGAAAGTCCCGTGCGCTCATTTCCGAAAACGATTGCGATTTTTCCGTCGGAAGATTTTTTTGCGAACTCGCAGAATTCTTCGGGAAGAAAAAGTTTTCCTTTGCGCTTTTTTCCGCGCCTGCGTGTTGTTGCCGCGCTCAAGACGCAATCGGCCGTGGCGGAATTTATGTCGGAAAAAAATTCGGCGCGTTCCCAAATTTCTGCCGCGTGAATCGCAAGGATTCTCACGCGCTCGTCATCGTAGTCGGAGCGTCGCCCCACAATTCGCAAACGCTCGATTCCGCAATTCGCCATCGCGCGGCACGCCGAGCCAATGTTTCGGCTTTCTTCAGGATGCGAAAGAATTATGCAAACATTTTTCAAATTCATTTTTTTACTATATCTATTTTTCGTTTTTTGTGCTAGGATTTTTTTATGAATTCTTTCGATAATTTTTTCTGCAAAAAAAACGCGCTCGTCGTCGGCGGCTCAGGCGGCATTGGAAAATCCATTTCGCTTTTGCTCGCAAAGTCCGGCGCGAACGTTACTGTGCACGGCGGCCACGCCAGCGAAAAATTCGACTTGCTTTTGCGCGAGATGAATTCGATTTCCAATTCCGAATTTCATTCGCAAAAACATCGGCAAATAATTTTGGATTTTTCGAAAATCGATTTGGAAGAATTTGACAAAAAAAATTCCGAACTTTTTGACGATGAAAATTTTTCGAAAAAAAAATTCGAAGAAAAAAATTGCGAAAAAATTTCTTCCGAAAAAAAATCTTGTGAAGATTCCGTTTCAGAAATTTCCGAAAAAAATTCTTTCGAAAATTTCGTTCCAAAAAATTCTGAAAAAAAAATCGGCGAAATTTCTTCGCTTGAAAATTTAAAGTCCGCGCTTAAAAAATCAGAAATTCTTTGCGTTTGCTACGGGCCTTTTTTGCAAAAAAAAATCGCGCAAACTTCCGCGCACGAATGGCTTTGGACGGCAAAATTAAATTTGGCGTTGCCGGGAATTTTGGCGGGCTACGCGGCGCGCTTTATGAAAAGGCGCGGCTTCGGGCGGATTTTATTTTTCGGCGGAACGCGCACAAGTCAAATCAATGGATTCAAAACGAACGCCGCTTACGCCGCGGCGAAAACTGGAATCGCGAGCCTCGCAAAATCGTTCGCGCTGGAATTCGGCGAAAGCGGAATTTTCACGGCGGCGATTTTTCCGGGCTTCGTCCAAACCGAATACATTTCAGCGAAAAAGCGCGCGGAATACGAAAAACTTTTGGGCGGAAAAAAAATGATTCGCGCGGACGAGATTGCGCGCGCCGCGCTTTTTTTGCTTTCCGATTCGAGCTTGAACGGAACGCTGCTTGAAATGGACGGCGGCTGGCGACCTT
>CAZZFL010000227.1:0-1869 GCA_964653395.1 uncultured Treponema sp.
CTTTTTTGAACGGCGATTTTCACCGCATAGCCGCGTCCGCCGAACAGCGGGCTTATCGTCGGGCTTTTCATCGAAGGAAGTCCCGCCACCAATTTTTCAAAATTTTTGTCCAAGACATTCATCTCGAGCATCACGCGCCCGCGAGCGTTCAGCACGGCTTCGAAAAGCATTTTGATTTCGAGAATCTTTTTCTTTTTCGCCTCGTCTTTCATCGCCAATTTCGAAGCGTACATTCGCGTGGAAGATTCCATCAGCGTGTCAACGATTTTCAGATTGTTCGCGCGAAGCGAAGAACCCGTGCTCGTATTGTCCACGAGAATCTGCGCGAGCGACGTGTCATTGTCACGGACGAAACCTTCGCTCGTGCCCCAAGTGCGGAAAACAGTTCCATTGATTTTTTTTTCGCGAATCCATTTTTTGGAAAGATTTTGATATTCGGTGGCAATCGTAATCGGCGCGGAATTTTTTCCGTTTGAAGATGAAATCAATTTTTCAAAATTCACAGTGTCGGGAACGGCCGCCACAATCCGCACGCCGTCAAATCCCAAATCCATGATTTCCGTGACTTTTCCCTGAACGCCGTTTTCGTAAACCCAATCCTTTCCGCTGAATCCCAAATCCGCCTTGCCGCTCGCCAAAAGCGCGCCGACAATCTGCGGCTTCACCACTTGAAAAGCCAAGTCCGCCTGATTCGTGACGGGAAAATAAGTGCGCTCCGGCAAATGAATCGAAATGCCGACATCGCTCAAAAGTTCGTAAACTGATTCGTAAATCCTGCCCTTCGCAAGAAGAATGTTCAATTTTTCCATATTGACATTATACAAAAAAAATCCCGCGCGCGCAAGTACGAAAATTGCAAGCCACTTTTCCACTTGATGATAGGACGAGTTTTTTTTCTGAAGCCCCTTACGAAAGTTTTGCTCCGCGAGTTTCGCTCTGCGACCAAGTGCGAAAAATTCTATTGACAATCAACAATTTTCTGATTTATAATGGAATAAAATTTGGTGCAAACCGTTTTTATAATTTTGGAGGAACTATGAAAATAGTAAAGCAATTTGTCATGGGTCTTATGGTGATGACTTTGGTTTCTTTTGCGTTCGCGCAGCAAAAGGAAAATCTTGACGATTATCTCGACGAAATCAATTTGCTCATTCAAGAAGAATTTTCGTTGGATGCATCATACCGCAAGGAATCCGACGAGGCGATCGCCGCGCTTCAGGCCGAGGCTCAGGAAAAAATCAACGAAGTTTCCGCGCAAGAGGCTTTTCCCTGGGAAAATTCCTACGAGTACAGCCAGCGAATTCATGGACAGATTTTGGCGATTCAAGAGCAGCTCAAATCCGACATGGAAGAAAAGAACAAGGAATTGGCAAGCGCGTACAAATCCGACAAAAAAGAAATTGCCGAAAAAAAGGTCGCGCTTTGGAGCGAAGTCGAGCAGAAAAAATTCCATTGCACTGGCGACAAAGTTGAAGTGCTTTGCGGCGCGTTCGACACGCACCAAAAATATTGGCCGATTGTCGTAAGGACGAACGGCAGCCAGTTGGACTACAGTTCAGGCGAACTCAAGCTTGAGCCGAACATGGACGAAATCGAAACTGAATTCTACAAAGTGCAGGATCTAATCGACAACGACCAAATCGCCGCCGAAATCAACGTGCGCGTCCAGCAGAAAAATCCTTCCGCCAACACTTACGAAATCTGCCTTGTGGACATCACGCTTTACGATGCGGACGAGGAAGTTCTCTACACATTCCCGGGTTATTCGCAAGTGATTCAAACCGTGGATTATATGAAAGACACTTACGATCCCACCGCCGAGCCTGCGGAAATTTCGCGTGATTCCGATGACGACAATTCGGAAGCCGA
>CAZZFL010000228.1:0-1860 GCA_964653395.1 uncultured Treponema sp.
TCGCTCACCACCGGGCGCAGCACGAACGACGCGCGGTTTTCGCCGCTGGAATATGGAAGCGCGATTGTCAAATGCTGGAAAATTTTTCCGTATTCGTCGCTTTCGTGAAGCGCGGTCAAAACAATGTCGTCCGCCTCGCGAAGTTGGTCGAGGCGCGTTTTCGTGCAAAATCCTTTTTGCAATTTTAGTTCCGCCCCCTCCCTTTGGTAAAGGCGAATCACGCAGCGATTTATGTAGCTCGAACTGTTCGTGATTTGCACCGAAGCCGAATCGAGCTTTTCCCAAAATTTCGGCAGGTGGAAAAATCCCCCTCCTTCATTGCCGAACGAAATCGCGGCAGGAAATCTGTATGTGCGGAAGTCGCCTTGCACGCCCACCGAGCGCACGGGCAAAATGAATTTTTCGAGGCTTTGCGTGCAATGCTCGCAGAATTGCGTGAAACGAATTTTTGAAATTTCATCGCTCGCCTTTTTGAATTCTTCCTGTTCTTCTTCGGAAAGAATTCCTTGCGTGCACAAGACGTTTATCGAAAGCCCCGGGCCGGGGAAAGGATGGCGCATTACGAGCGCGTCGCTCAAGCCCAATTTTTTTCCGATGGCGCGAACTTCGTCCTTGTACAAATCCTTGAGCGGCTCGATCACCATTCCTTTTTCGATGAGCGCTTGAATTCCCTGGACGCGATTGTGATGCGTTTTTATCGTGTGTGAATTTTTCGTTCCGCCGGATTCGATGATGTCGGGATAAAGCGTGCCTTGCGCGAGCATCCATTCTTCGGGATTCAGATTTTGCTCCGCGAAAAAATCGTCTCGGACGCGAATGAAATTTTCGCCGACCGCCATTCGCTTTTTCTGTGGATCGGAAATTCCTGAAACTGCGTCGAGAAAACTTTCCGACGCATCCTTGCAAATGAAATTCTCAAAGCCGAATTCCTTGTAGGCGCGTTCAACTTTTGCGCTTTCGTTTTTGCGCATGAAGCCGTTGTCGATGTGCAAGCCCAAAACGCGTTTTTGTCCGAGGGCGCGATTCAGCAAAGCGAACGCCACCGTGGAATCCACGCCGCCGCTCAAAAAAAGCAGCACGTTTTTTTCCGCACCGTCCTTGCGGGCGTCGCGCTTGATGTTTTGCAAGATTGTTTCGAGCACAGCGTCTTGGTTCCAATTTTTTTGCATTCCGCAAATGCCCGCGAAATTTTCAAGGATTTTGTTTCCGCACGGAGTGTCCTTCACTTCGCAATGAAATTGAAGCGAAAAGCGTTTTTGCGAAAGATTTTGCGTGGCGGCAAAACGGCAGTCTTTCGTCGCGCCCACCGCCTCGAATCCCGCGCCCATTTCCGCCACTTCGTCTTGATGGCTCATCCAAACTTGCTGTTCGCACGCGGAATCGATTCCTGCGAAAAGCGGACAACTTTTCTGCGCGTCGATTTTCATCATCGCAAATCCGAATTCGCCAGTCTTGGCCTTTTGGATTTTTCCGCCGTGACCTTTTTGCAAAACGTAATGTCCGTAGCACAATCCCAAAATCGGGATTTCAAGTTTCAGTATTTCAGGATTGATTTGCGGCGCGCCATTTTCGTAGATGCTCGCGGGACCTCCGCTGAAGACAATTCCTTTGGCATTTTCAAATTCCGCAACGTCGGCGGAAGGCATGGCGATTTCCGAATAGTAGCCGAGCGCGCGAAAACGTTTCGCGATGAGGTGCGCATATTGGCTTCCAAAATCGAGCACGACAATTTTTTGCCGCGCGTTTTTTTCAATCTGCGCTTGCGTCGCGTTTTCATCCGCGTTCGCGGCAATAAATTTTTTTTCAGCATTCAAGTTCATTGAAATAATTATATCACATTTTGACAAAGCGTGGAAGAGG
>CAZZFL010000229.1:0-1854 GCA_964653395.1 uncultured Treponema sp.
TCGCGCGCTTTCCCCGCAAATTTCCCCTCTAGTCTAAATCGCAAAAAAATGCTAAACTTAAAACCATGAACAAACTTGTGGCTTTGTGCGCGGTGGGCGCGGAAAAAATTTTGGGCAATGAAATAAAGCATCTCGGCTACAAACTCGCCGCTTCCGCCGCGGAAAAAATTCCCGGGCGCGTGGCTTTTTCGGGCGACGATGACGCGATGTTTATCGCGAATTTATGCTTGCGCACCGCCGACCGCGTTTTTTTGGAAGTCGCTGAATTTCACGCCGACAATTTCGATTTGTTTTTCGATGGAATTTATGCCGCGCCGTGGCAGAATTATTTTAAAAAAGATTCGCGCGTCGTGGTGGACAAAGTTCGCATTTACAAAAGCCGGCTTGATTCCGAGCACACGATTCAGGCGATGGCGCAAAAGGCGATTTACAAAAAGCTCGGCGAAGTCTGGCGAATGAATTCCCTGCCTGAAAGCGGAGTACAAAGTGACGTTCGCATTTATATTGAAAATGATCGCGTCCAAGTTTTGCTCGACCTTTCCGGGCAGCCGCTTCACAAGCGCGGTTACAGGACGCAAGGCGGCCCCGCCCCGCTTCGCGAAACTACGGCGGCGATTCTTTTGCAGATGATGCTTTGGCGCAGGAAAACTCCTTTGCACGATCCGTTCTGCGGTTCCGGAACGATTCCGATCGAAGCCTTGCTTTACGCTTGCGACATCGCGCCGGGTTTGGGCAGAAATTTCGCGCTCGAAAATTTGCCTTTTTTCAACAAAAGGCGCGCGGAAGAATTGCGCAGAATCGAAGCGGAAAAAATCCGCACCGACGTTGAGATTCGGATTACAGGAAGCGACATCGACGAGAACGCAATCGAAAACGCAAAGCAAAACGTTGAACGCGCTTGCGTGATGGCTGGGCGCGCGTTGCAATCAATCGGAAGCGATGCGAAAATAAAGCGCGTGGATTTTGTACGCGCCGACTTCAAAGATTTGAGCGCGCCTTATCCGCAAGGTTTGCTGCTTTCAAATCCGCCTTACGGCGAGCGTTTGGGCGACGCGGCAGAGGCCGAAATTCTTTACAAGGAAATGTCTTGCCTTTTTGAAAATTTCCCGGATTGGCAAATGGGATTCATCACGTCGAACAGGGAATTCCAAAAATGCGTGGGACATTACGCGCCGCTTTTGAAAAACATAAAAGCCGGAAAATTGAACACGTGTTTTTATATGTACAACTAATTCGTTCGCGACGGGACTTGCCCGCATCGCATTGAGGAAAAATGTCTATCATTGTTGAACACGACAAACGTCGCCAAGAAATTTTGCAGAACGCGCTCGAAGTTTTTATTGACGAAGGTTATGAAGACGTCACGTTTCAAAAAATCGCCGACCGCTGCGGAATCACGCGCACCACGCTTTACATTTATTTTAAAAACAAGCGCGAGATTTTTACGTGGAGCATAAAGCAGCTCACCGCCGGAATCGAATTGCGTTTGAAAGAAATTGTCGCCGAAAAAAAATCCGGCGCGGAAAAAACATTGCGGAAAACGCTCGGCGCGATGGTGGACGAATGCGAAAAGAACAGAGGACTTTTTTCCGTGATACTTTATTATCTTTTGGGCTGCAAAAAAAATGGAGTCGATCCGGGCGAGCGCGTCAGGCGGCGGCTGATTCGGCTGCGCCATTTGATTGACGGAATTCTAATCAATGGAATGAAAAACGGCGAGTTCAAAAAAACGAATGTCCGCACGACTTACGAAATGCTTTACAGCCTGATTCTTTCTTCAGTTTTTCGATTTTCCGTTTTGGGCGAAAACTCCATCGGCGCGATTCGCGAAACTTTGGATTTGGCGGTGGACGG
>CAZZFL010000230.1:0-1811 GCA_964653395.1 uncultured Treponema sp.
GCTACGATTGGAAGTACAACAAAATCCGCGAGATTCCTGATTTTTCAAAAACGAGCGAAACTTCGGATTCGAAGGGCGCCGAAAATTCGATTTCGTAGAGAAGCCGAATTGCGCTTCGTCGTGAGCTGCAAAATCATCGAAAGCGGAGCGAGGCAATCGCCGCAAAACTCGCCCTACTTTAAACGCTCCAATTCATCAGGCGATATTTCGATGCCGCGTCATGAAAGCCCAACGATTTGTACAATCGATATCCGGCTTCAGTCGCCTTGAGTTCCACGACGCTCAAGCCCATGTCGGACGCGTCTTCCATCAACATTTTCATCACTTTCCGCGCATGCCCGCTGCGACGACATTCAGGCTTTGTATATACATTTAAAACCATGCCAGTTTTTCCGTTGACGAAAGCGGGACTCATCGGCTTTTCGCTCACAAGCAAAAGCGCGCAGGCGACTATTTTCCCGCCATCTTTTGCCAAATAGCCGAATATGCTTTCATTCAAATTTCGCGTAAAATAATCCGGCAGATTCCGTCTGATTGCGTCCGAATCCTTTTTTTCCAAACCGCCACAATCTTCCGTCAGATAAGAAATTCTCAATTCCGTCAACTGCGCAATGTCTTCCAATGTCGCTTTTGTGTAAACCATAACTTTTATCTTGCCAATGCGCGAATTGACCGTCGCCTTTATTTTTCCGCTCTCCACTCGGCGAGCTGCGTTTCCATCAAATAACGAGCCTCGTCCAAAATCGCCACTTGATTTTCCTTTGTGAGCGCGGGCGGATAGATTTTCAGGACTTTGGCATGATAGTTCACCTTGTCCATATTTTCCATAATGTGGCGGAGATCGTTTATCTTGTAGCCTTCGTCCACGACACAAACAACAATCGGAAGGCGAGTGGAATCGGCGATGCGGCGGAATCCTGCGCTGTAGAATTTTCCAAGTTCTCCGTCTTTGCTTCGAGTTCCTTCGGGAAAAATTACCGGAATCCATTTGTTCTCGAGACAACGCTTCGAAAAAGAATCAATTCGGCGCATGACAAGCCCCGCGCGTCCGTTTCTCGGAATGAAGCAATGACCTTGCGACTTGAGCATCGGGGAAACGAGCGGAACGTACCGGCTCAAAGAATCTTTCGCCACAAAGCGGATTTCGCGTCCGCGAAAAAAAGTGAAGTATACTGGAATGTCCAAAAGACTTTGATGGTTTGAAAGAATTATGAACTGTTCGGGCAGAGCGTCTTTGTTTTCTTGAAAAAATGTCAGGCGGAATTTCTTGTACGTGCCGAGAATTGCGAAAATCCTCGTTACAATCACGTTACTTACATAATCCGAAATTTTCAAACACATCTTGTGCGAAAATGGATAGAACAATTCCATCGCGAGCGACACAGGAATCAAGATTCCGACAAGTACAAGGAGTATAATCACATTGCCCAAACCAGTGAAAAACATTTTATGAATTATAACTTTTTTTCGGCAAATAGTCAACAATGAAAAAGCGGAATCATGAGCGATCCGAATGCCGCGGAGATGCTTACGTTAATATCGCGAAGGGGGCAGAACGCTCAAACCGCGCATTCGCCCGCAACACCCCTCGCGCGCAGTGCGAATCAGGCATCCAAAAACGGGAATTTTCGACGCCTGTTCTGTTCGGAAATTATTTTAATCTGCGCTCGCGCGCAGTGCGAATCAGGCATCCAAAATTGGGATTTTCGATGCCTGTTCCGTTCGGAAATTATTTCAACCTGCGCTCGCGCGCATCGCGAATCACAGGCGGATTTTCTTTCCGCTTCCTTTGTAGAATTCCTTCCGCATTT
>CAZZFL010000231.1:0-1808 GCA_964653395.1 uncultured Treponema sp.
TCATCATACAGAAAAAAATGAAATTGTGCAAGAAGAATGTTGCGGGAAAATATGCGAGTTTTTGCAAGGCAAAAACTCGGCAGCAAGACATGTCTTGCGCAGGAAGACTTTCCTCTCCCACGCACGTATTTTTTGGAACGAATTTGGGGCGTTGCGGGGCGTCCCCGCAGAAGGGGTAGGCCGCAAGCGTACTGTAAAATATGCGAGTTTTTGCAAGGCAAAAACTCGGTAGCAAGACGTGTCTTGCGCAGGAAGTCTTTCCCCTCCCCAAAAAAGTCCGACTTTTCCTCAAGGAATCGCACTTGAACTCACGATTCCTTTTTCACCGAATTATTCTGTGGGGCGTTTTTTGAAGCTTTTGCTTTCTTTGATCGCCTGGCCTTCGCCGACTTCCTGTTCCATCATGGCGCGCACTTTCAGCGGCAGGCCGAAAAGCGTGATGAAACCTTGCGCGTCCTTGTGGTCATACAAGTCGCCGGTTTTGAAACTCGCGATGCTTTCGTTGTAGAGGCTGTATTTTGAAGAAGAGCCCGCGCCTCGAATCTGGCCTTTGTACAAAAACACTTTCGCCCAGCCAGTCACAGTTTCCTGCGTTTTGTCCACGAACGCCATGAGCGAATCAAAAAGCGTGGTGAACCATTTTCCATCGTAAATCAATTCCGCCACTTTGATTGCGACTTCCTGCTTGTAATGGTAAGTGTCGCGGTCGAGGCAAATGTGATCCATCATTCTGTGCGCGAAATACAAAATCGCTCCGCCCGGAGTTTCGTACACGCCGCGGCTTTTCATTCCAACGCATCGATTTTCGCAAATGTCCACGAGGCCGATTCCGTTGCGTCCGCCGATTTTGTTCAATTCGGTGAGAAGCTCGAGCGCGTTCATTTTTTTGCCGTTCAACGCGACGGGAATTCCTTTGACGAAATCGATCTGAACGTACTCGCCTTTTTCAGGCGCTTCTTCGGGAACGGTCGTGTTCTGAAGCATGTGGCGATAGTTCGGCTCGTTTTCCACTTTTTCCAATTCCAAACCTTCATGGCTCAAATGCCAAATGTTTTCGTCGCGGCTGTATGACTGATCTTTTTTCGCGGGCACTTCGAGATTGCGCGTTTCCAAATATTCGATTTCAGCTTCGCGGGAATCAAGATTCCATTTCGGATCGCGCCACGCGGCGATGACTTTGATGTCGGGAGCGAACGCCTTGATTGCCAGCTCGAAGCGAACTTGGTCGTTGCCTTTTCCAGTGGCTCCGTGACAAATCGCGACGGCGTTTTCCTGCCGCGCATATTCCACCAAAATTTTTCCGATGAGCGGACGCGCCGTGGAAGTGCCGAGCAAATATTCGTCCTCGTAAATGGCCCCGGCCTTGAGCGCGGGCCAGCAATATTCTTCGATGTATTCTTCGCGGGCATCGACGACGTAGCACGCCGACGCTCCAGTTTTGAGCGCGCGAGATTTTATCGCCGCCCAATCGTCGCCTTGTCCCAAATCAATGCAGACGGCGATTACATCGTAATCGTAATTTTCCTTGAGCCACGGAATGATGACGGTAGTATCAAGTCCGCCCGAATAAGCCAAAATGACTTTGCCTTGTGCCATAATTTTCTCCATTTTTTTGTGCGTTTGCAATGAAATGAAACGCACGGTAAATATCGAAGTTTGCAACGCAAACTTTGAAGCAAGGATGCCGCGCCATTTGTGCGGCGTTCTTTGCTTACACTCCTAAATAAAAAACCAAAGCGATTTTCGCTTTTGCATATTTATGCAAAATATTGTATAGATATACGAAAAAATTGTCAAGCGGAAATCAT
>CAZZFL010000232.1:0-1800 GCA_964653395.1 uncultured Treponema sp.
CGAGTGGTTTAAGGCACGCTTGGATGCATTCGTGGAGACTTGATGTAAAATTTTGGAAAGATGTCCGAGTGGTTTAAGGTACACCCTTGGAAGGGGTGCGTGGCAGAAATGCCACCTGGGGTTCGAATCCCCATCTTTCCGTCTGCAAGAAAATTTATTTTATGCCGTGCCACGCACAAACGAGCCCGTTTTGTATTTTTCTCGCAAGGACTTTTTTGCGTCTTGAGACAAAATGATGTCGAATGAAAACGAAAAAATTATTTTGTATGGCTCTTGTTATGGTGCAACAAAAAAATATGCGGAAGAATTGTCTAAACGCATTGGAATCGAATTCGTGCCTTTTAAAAAGGCGAAAAATCTGAACAACTACAAGACGATAATTTATTTGGGCGGATTGTACGCAGGCGGCGTTTTGGGCTTGGCAAAAACATTCAAAAAAATAAATGACATTGCCGATAAGAATTTCATCGTCGTGACAGTTGGCATGGCAGATCCGATGAACGACAAAAACGCGACGAACATTAAAAATCACATCAAAAGGCAAATCGGAAAAAGCATTTTCGAAAAAGCGAAAATTTTTCATTTGCGAGGCAGAATAGATTATTCAAAATTGAATTTCGCGCATAAAGTGATGATGAACCTGCTTTATAAAAAAGCTAAAAAATTGCCACAAGAAAAGCAAACGACGGAAATCAAGACGATGATAGAAACTTACAATCAAAAAGTTGACTTCATAGATTTTTCCGCCTTGGAAAAAATTGCCATCGAAATTTAATTCAAATTGCAAAAAAAATCACAATTCACGAACGCTTGACAAATCCCGCCGATTTTGTTAAAGTGATTTATGGAAAAACCTTTCGAAGAAATCATCAAAAATTTTATTTCATCGGGCGACGCGCGGCTGGACGCGCTTTTGAAATTCACGGTGGAAATCGATCAAATGACGGCCGTTTTGCGCCGAACTCTTTTGACCGACGGAAGCCGCCGCGAAAATGACGCGGAACATTCTTGGCACATCGCGCTGATGGCGATGCTTTTCAAAGATTACGCCGAGCAAACTCCGAACGTGGAACGCGCCGTCAAAATGTGCATTGTCCACGATTTGATTGAAGTGTATGCGGGCGACACTTTCGCATTCGACAAAAGCGGAAACGCCACGAAGGAAGAGCGGGAAAATGCCGCAGCCGACAAACTTTATTCGCATTTGCCGGAAGATTTGGCGAAAGAACTGCGCGGGCTTTGGGAAGAATTTGACGCGATGCAAAGCGCGGATTCCCGCTACGCAAATTGCATGGACAGGATTCAGCCTTTTTTGCACAACACGCTCACGGTCGGGCACACTTGGATTTCGGCAAAAGTAACGATTGCGGATTGCGAAAAACGAATGGCGCCCGTAAAAGAATTCATGCCGCGAATTTGGCCGTGGGTTCAAAAATGCATCGAACACGCAGTTAGTCAAGGCTGGCTGCAAAAATAAATCCGCCGATTTTAAACGCCCCCTCTTGACAAAAAATTTCGCTTTTGATAAAATGAAATAATTCGGGGGTGTAGCTCACCTGGCTAGAGCGCTTGCATGGCATGCAAGAGGTAGTCGGTTCAAGTCCGATCATCTCCAATAGAAACCAAAAATATGGTTCTGCCGATTATCGAAAAATTCCACCACAAAAAGAACCGACTACCGAAGCGAGCGCGCATCGCGAAAAGGCAACAGGACGTTGCCGTCAGCGAGCGAAGGCAGCCTGAAAGCGGCGCACACGATGTGCGCGGCTGGAAGGTCGGTTCAAGTCCGATCATCTCCAA
>CAZZFL010000233.1:0-1773 GCA_964653395.1 uncultured Treponema sp.
AACTTCTTGATTTTCTGTTTCAAATTCGTTATAATTATTTTAAATCATAAAAATCGATTGTCTTTGGAGGAAAATATGGCGGTGGAATCTTTGGAAAAAAATCCGAATTGGAAAGGAAGGCGCGGGCCTGTGGTGCTTGTCATCATGGACGGCGTGGGCTACGGGAAATACGAGGAAGGCGACGCGGTGAAGGCAAGTCGAATGAAATATCTCGACTGGTTCAAGGCGAATTGTCCGAACACTCGGCTCAAGGCGCACGGCACGGCGGTGGGACTTCCGAGCGACGACGACATGGGAAACAGCGAGGTGGGGCACAACGCGATGGGCTGCGGACGCGTGTTCGCGCAGGGCGCGAAGCTCGTTTCAAACGCGATTTCTTCGGGCGCGATGTTCGAAGGCGAGACTTGGAAAAAACTTGTCGCGAACGTCAATTCAAAAAATTCGACGCTGCATTTCATCGGACTTGTTTCGGACGGCAACGTGCATTCGCACATCGACCATCTCAAGGCGATGGTGGAACGCGCGGCAAAAGAAGGCGTGAAAAAAATTCGCGTGCACGCTTTGCTTGACGGCCGCGACGTGGATCCCACGAGCGCGCTGAATTACATCACGCCTCTCGAAGAATTTTTGGCTTCGTTCAAGGACGCGGATTACAGAATCGCTTCGGGCGGCGGAAGAATGTTCATGACGATGGACCGCTACAATGCCGATTGGTCTATGGTGGAACGCGGATGGAAAGCGCACGTTTTGGGCGAAGGCCGCACGTTCAATTCTGCGACGGAAGCGATCGAAATTTACCGCAAGGAAAACGCGGGCATCCTCGATCAGGATATGCATGAATTCGTAATCGCGGAAAATGGAAAACCCGTGGGAACAATCGAAGACGGCGACAGCGTGATTTATTTCAATTTCCGTGGCGACCGCGCTTTGGAAATGACGGCGGCGTTCGAAAACGACGAATCGAATTTCGGTCACTTCGAGCGAAAGCGTCGTCCTGCGGTGGAGTACGCCGGCATGATGGAATACGACGGCGACTTGCACATTCCGCATCAATTCCTCGTCAGCCCGCCGAGCATCGACCGCACGATGGGCGAATATCTCACGAAAAGCGGCGTTCGCCTTATGGCCATCAGCGAAACGCAAAAATATGGACACGTCACATATTTTTTCAACGGAAACAAACTTGGAAAATTCGATGAGAATCTCGAAGACTACATCGAAGTGAAAAGCGACGTCGTTCCGTTCGAACAGCGACCGTGGATGAAATGCGCCGAAATCACCGACAAAGTTGTGGAAGCGATCAAAAGCGGAAAGTACGACCACATTCGGCTGAACTTCCCGAACGGCGACATGGTTGGTCACACTGGCGTGTTCAACGCGGTGGTCTGCTCGATGGAAGGAATGGATTTGCAGCTCGGACGCATCAAAGCCGCCATCGAAGAAGCGGGGGGAATTCTTTGCATCACTGCCGACCACGGAAACAGCGACGATATGTATGAGCACGACAAAAAAACTGGCGGCGTGAAAATGGACGCGAACGGCGAGCCGAAAGCAAAGACGAGCCACAGCCTGAATCCCGTGCCGGGAATCATCTACGACCCCGAATACAAAGGCGAGTACGACAATTCCAAATTGAACGAAGGCTTGGGCATTTCCAGCTGGCCTGCGACGCTCATGAATTTGATGGGCTTCGTTCCGCCCGCGGATTACGACAAGAGCATCGTAAACATGAAATAAAGCGAAATGCGCATAACGAAACAGGCGGCAACGTAA
>CAZZFL010000234.1:0-1770 GCA_964653395.1 uncultured Treponema sp.
TTTTTAACTTTTCCATTTTGTGTATTTTTCGCATTCCAAAATTCGGCGGGCGTTTTCGATTCGTTCCGCGCTGGGCATCGGCGTTTCTTCAAGCGGATACGGAATTCCCATTTCCTTATATTTCATAATTCCCAAAGTGTGGTACGGCAGAATTTCTACGCGCTCGACATTGGAAAGCGTCCGAATGAAATCGCGGGTTTTTCGCAAATATTCATCGTTGTCGGAAATGCCCGGAACCAAAACATGGCGAATCCAAATGGGCTTTTTGATTTCGTCGAGGAAACGGAACATTTCGATTATGTTTTCATTGCCGCGTCCTGTGAGTGATTTGTGCTCGGTGGAATCGATGTGCTTGATGTCCATCAAAAGAATGTCCGTCACCTCCATCAACTTTTTGAATTTTTCAAACCATTCGCCTTGACTCGTGAACGGTGCGCCCGAAGTGTCGATGCAAGTGTTGATGCCGCGTTCTTTTGCGAGCGAAAAAAGTTCGAGAAGAAAATCGATTTGCGCCAAAGGCTCGCCGCCGCTTACGGTGATGCCGCCTTTTTTTCCCCAATACGCGCGGCACGTTTCCGCCTCGTCCAAAAGACTTTGCGCGGAACGCCGCTCGCCGCTTTCCATTTTCCAAGTGTCTGGATTGTGGCAGAATTTGCAGCGCAAAGGGCAGCCCGCCAAAAAAATTATGTAGCGCATTCCCGGCCCGTCCACCGCGCCGAAAGATTCGATTTTGTTGATGTATCCGTCCATATTTCTATATTAACATAATTTTCAAAAATGAGCAAATTCAAATTTGGCGCAACATTTTGACGCACAAGACTTTGAGTTTTCCGAAGGAAAACTTGGTAGGAAGCCACAAGGCTCGCGTAGCAAAATGGAAGGGGTAGCGGAAGACCCGCAGGGGCTGAAGCGAGGGGAAGGCTTTCCCCCTACCAAAACATATTTTATTTGATGAAGATTTTAGGCTTCCTTTTTTAACTGGCGCTGCTTCGCCAAAACCAAAGCCGCGATTCCGAACGCGAGCGCGAACAAAAGCATGTTGCCTTGCGGAAAAATTCCGAGTCGTTCCAAAATGGCGGCGAGAGCGGCGGCGGCGATTCCGATGGCGGGCGGAACGAAATCTTTGGACGACGAAATCTGTTCGACCAAAATCACCGCGAACAAAGCCGTGAGCGCAAAGTCCACGCCTTCAAGCGAAACCTTTATGAGGCTTCCCGCCACGGCCCCGATAGTCGCGCCGAGCGTCCAATAAAAATGGTCGAGCGCGGCAATCGTTCCGTAGAAAGGTCCCGGCTTAAGACCTTGCGGCGCGTCCACCGAACAAAGGACGGCGTAAGTTTCGTCCGTGAGCGCGAAAATCAAATACGGCTTCCATCGTCCCGCATCCTTGAATTTCGTGACGAGCGAAAGGCCGTAGAAAATGTGGCGGATTCCGACCAACGCCTGAATCACCATAATCGAAGCGAGATTCGCGCCGGCGGCGAACATTCCGATGGCGATGTATTGCCCCGTGCCCGTGTACATCACGAGCGACATCAAAGGCGCGAGATACCAAGCGTAGCCCGCGTTCGTCACCATCAGCCCGAACGGAATTCCGATGGAAAGGTATCCGAAAAAAATCGGCAGAGTGATTTTCACTATTTTAAAAAAAATCGATTTGCTCATAAATGCCCGTCAAAATGATTCGCGAAGTCTCACCAAAAATTCATTTGACTTTCTTGAAAAAATTGTATCACAAAAACGAAAGACATTCAAGACGCGCCGAGCGCG
>CAZZFL010000235.1:0-1757 GCA_964653395.1 uncultured Treponema sp.
TGCGGTTTTTCGCCTGTAGACGGAATCGATTTTTTGTGATATTATGAAAAAATGCAGACTTTGAAAATTTTCATTTTGCTTGACTTCGTTTCGGCCGCGCTTTTTTCCGTGGCGAACGTTTCCTTTCATGCCGACATCGCGGCGCTGGCGTTCTTCGTTTCGGCGGTCTTCAACGGAATCCTTTTTTATGTGGCTTTCGCGCGGCTTTGGAAAAGCCCTTCGCGCGGCGGATTCGTGACGGCGAAAAAAATGCTGCAATACCAGCCGTTCGTGCATTTGATTTCGTTCATAATGAGGCGGGCGGGGGAAAGCGGAACGAGCCGCGCCTTTGACGCGGTGAGCGTAGTGCTTTGGCTTTTGAGCTTCGCGTTTTCGCTCGCGGCTCTCTTTTATTTTTCCGAAAAGCGCGCGGCGAAGATAAATCCTTCGTGGGCGGACTTTTCCAAGAAAAAAAAGCGTCGCGGCGTCGCGTGGCTTTCGTTCGAGATTTTGGACTGGGCGGACGCGCTCGTGCAGGCCGTTTTCATGGTGCTGCTTTTCCAAATCTTTTTCTTCCAGTTCTACAAGATTCCTTCGGAATCGATGGTGCCCTCGCTTTTGATAAGTGACCGGCTTATGGTCTCGAAAATCACGAGCGGCCCGAAATTTCCTTTGAGCGACATCGGCGTTCCGCAAATCAAAAAGTACAATCGCGGCGACGTCGTCGTCTTCCGGAATCCGCATTATGAGAGCGGGCGCAAGGCGGAAGTGAAGTCCGTCGTCTCGGAACTCGTCTACATGCTCACTTTCACGACGCTGAACTTGAACGTGGACGAAAGGGGCGAAGTTAAGGCCGACCCGCTCGTGAAAAGGATCGCGGGCGTTCCCGGAGAGCAGCTGATGATGCTCGACGGCGTGCTTTATTCGCGGACCTCATCCTCGCCGCAGTTTTCGCCGGTCGCCGAAGATTCAAGCTGGGCGGCGTACAATCTGAACGACCTTCCGAAAAATGTGAAGGAAAGGGTGCGCGACTTTCCGATAAACGGCGAAGGCTTTTTGAAGATGGAAGAATTGGAAGCGCGGCGCAATTCGCTCGACATTGATTCCGCGAAAGAAGAATGCGCGGATTTGGCGAAAAGATTCCTCGCCATTTTGGGACGCGAAAAGTCAAGCGCGGCGCAGGGCGACATCGAGAATTTCGTCTCGCAGTCCTCGCTTTTCGTCTACAACGTTTTCCGCGACAACTTCTCGCTCGCCACGAAATTGCTTTCCTCGGACGAAGGCGGCGCGTGGTTCAACGCGTTCATGACGGACTGGATTTCATCGTGCGACGAGGAAATGCGCGACGGGCTTTTCGGAGGAAACTTGTACGACGACTCGAATTTCCGCCTGAACCTGATGGCGAAGATTTTGGTCGGGAAATTCATCGTCCGAAGCGCCGAGCTGATTCGCGCCGAAGTCTCGACATCGGAATTCCCGCGCGACGAAATCATCTCGCAATGCTGGCGCGAAGCCGAGGACATCTTCAACTACACGATTTATTTGGACAGGCGCAACATGCCGGTCTTTCCCGCGAACGCGCCGGACGGAAGCGCGCGCTACATTCCCGAAGGCTGCTATTTCATGATGGGCGACAACCGCTTCAATTCGCTTGACATGCGCCATTCCTACGACGAGCGGCTCGAAAGGCTCTGCGCCGCCGACCGCTTTTCGCTTTTGTACTACACGAACATGGAGCCGCAATACGTGAGCCAAAGCCGCATACTGGGCACGACGGT
>CAZZFL010000236.1:0-1755 GCA_964653395.1 uncultured Treponema sp.
TGAAAGTAAAGTGCGGCGATTTCGGCACTCTCAACAACGCGGCGAAAATCGCGCATTTCCTATTCACTGTCAATTGTAAACTGCTTCGCTGCCTTGCGTTTTTTTTAATTTTGTGCTAGAATCAAGCAATTGATTTTAACACAAATCTTTAAGGAAATCTTTGGAGGAATTATGTCTTCGTCTTTGGAAAAATATCTTGAATCTTGTTCCGGAAAGCCGAGCGCGGCGATGTTGTCTTATGTCGCGAATTTGCAGCAAGTGGCTCAAGTGAGTCCCGAAACTGCCGCGACGATTGTGCGCGAATTGGAAAATCAGCGCAGCCATTTGAAGCTCGTGGCGAGCGAAAATTATTGTTCGCTTTCCACGCAGGCGGCGATGGGAAATCTTCTCACCGACAAATACGCGGAAGGTTATCCCGAGCATCGCTATTATGGCGGCTGCGTCAATATCGACGCGGTGGAAAATGCCGCCGCTCGCGAGGCGGAAAATCTTTTTGGCGCGGACTATGCGTATGTTCAGCCGCATTCAGGCGCGGACGCGAACCTCGTTGCGTACTGGGCGATTCTTTCCAAAAAAATCGAAACTCCTACGCTCGAGGAATTGGGCGTGAAGTCGCTTGCGGAACTTACGGACGCGCAGTTTGATTCGCTTCGCAAAAAATTCGGCAATCAAAAATTGATGGGACTCGACTATTCTTGCGGCGGACATCTCACGCATGGCTACCGAATGAACGTTTCGGCGCGAATGTTCGAAAGCCATCCTTATGGCGTGGATCGCGAGACTGGCTTGCTCGATTACGACGCGATTGAAAAGCAGGCGATGGAAGTGAAGCCTTTAATTTTGCTCGCGGGATTTTCGGCTTATCCGAGAAAAATCGATTTCAAGCGTTTCCGACAAATCGCGGACAAATGCGGCGCGGTCTTGATGGTGGACATGGCGCACTTTGCGGGGCTTGTGGCTGGAAAAGTTTGGACTGGCGACAACGATCCTGTGAAATGGGCGGACATCGTTACGACCACGACGCACAAGACTTTGCGCGGACCGCGCGGCGCGCTCATACTTTGCAAAAAGGAATTCGCCGACTACGTGAACAAAGGCTGCCCGATGGTTTTGGGCGGACCGCTCGGGCATGTGATGGCGGCGAAGGCCGTCGCGCTGAAAGAGGCGAACTCTCAAAGTTACCGCGACTACGCGCAGAGCGTCGTGAAAAACGCGGCGGCGTTGGCGGCTTCCTGCATGGATTTGGGAATGCGCTTGCAGACAGGCGGCACGGAAGACCATTTGATGCTCGTCGATGTCACGACTTACGGGCTTACCGGAAAGCAGGCCGAGGCCGCGCTCTTCCAATGCGGAGTGACCGCGAACGCGAACGCGCTTCCGTATGACAAAAACGGCGCGTGGTGGACGAGCGGAATCCGAATCGGCACTCCCGCGCTCACCACGCTCGGAATGAACGAAAGCGACATGAAGGAAGTGGCTTCGATAATTGATTTCGTTTTGCGCAACACGAAGCCCGGCGTCACGAAAGACGGAAAGCCCGCCAAAGGAAAAATCTCGCTCGACGAAGCGGCGCAAGCAAAGGCGCGTGAACGCGTGGACGCGTTGCTCGGCGCACACATGCTTTATCCTGAATTGGATTTGGATTTCTTGAAAAAAGAATTCGTACGATAAAAAAGAATGCCCGCAAACGCGGGCATTCTTTTATGTTTGAACTAGTAAGACTGAGTGGGGTGTCCGCCCTTGTTGCGTGTTTTT
>CAZZFL010000237.1:0-1726 GCA_964653395.1 uncultured Treponema sp.
TTATCGCAAGCCTTGAAAAATTTATCGCAAGTTTTCGCGAAATTTATTTTAATTGAATCCGCCCGAAACAATTCGGATTTTCGGCGTTCTTTCCCAAATATCGCAAATTTTTTCAAAGTTTTTGCTTGGTTCGAGCATCAAATTTGCGATAAAATCCAATTCTTCGAATTCCGCTTGCGATAAAACAAAATTTTTTTCGACGATGTATCGAGGCGAATGCCAAAAGAAAATTTCGTTGTTCATCAGCGAATGCAAATCATAAAAAAGCGATTGCAGCGCGGCGCGCATTCCGTGCCTGGGCGGCAAGGACGCATATTCCAAATCGTTATCGCAAATTTCTTTGCCGCGGATTTTCAAATATGCTTGCGCGCCAAAAAGAAATTTATCGCAAGGAATGTCGGCATAATCGAAATCCAAATTTTCGACGCAACAATCAGCGTCGGTCAAAATCCATCGATTTTCTTTATCGCAAAATCTTTCGCAAATCCAATGATCGTGAAAAACGCCGTCGTTGGAAATGTACGGCGCAAATCCGCTTCGCGCCCGAGCGGGAATTCCTTTTGCTTTCAAAATCGCAACCAAAAGAATCGCCTGCTCGCGGCAAGTGAGATGCATTTTGTTTTGAATTTTTCGCTGGCAAGAATATTCATTTTCGCGGCGAAGCAATTCCGCCAAAATGCTCAAGGCCGTGGGAAAACGCTCGTTTTCAAAAAGCAGACGGTCGCACGGAATCTGCGCCATGTCGCCATGAAAAGTCAAAATCGGCTTCGGCGTTTCCTCGTTATTTTCGGAACAAATTTTTCGCGCGCCAGATTTTATTATCGCAACCGGATGAATAATTTGATGGCGTTGCAAAAGGCAAAGTTCGCGAATGTCGTCTGGCAGGTTCGCCGCAAAATTTTTGTAAAGCCCGAGTTCGGTAAAACAACTACTTTTTTTGTAAAATTCAATTTCATTCATAAAGTCATTTTCGCGAAAAAAATTTTTAATGTCAAGCGAAATTTTCGAAATAAAAAAATTTGTGAAGAATTTTGAAATCGACTTCGCGCAGAAATTGAAAAAAAATTTAATTTGAGATATTGTATTCTTATTGGCGAAAGTCGCAGGGAAAGCCCTGCTTACGTTTTTTTAACAGTAAAGAAAGTTGACATTTTCTTCATTATTAAAATTTAAGGAGCGCGATATGGAAGAAAAAGCGTTGAAGGCGAGCGACATTCAAAAACAGCGAATCAAGGAAATCGAGGCGGCGGCAGATGCTTTGGTACGGGAATGCGATGTCATGTTCGTTTCGTCTGTTACTGAACGCGGCTATCCGCGAACATGCTGCGTTTCAAAATTGCGCGATGAAGGCTTTAGGGATGTTTGGTTTGTAACTTCAAAGCGCAGCGAAAAGCAAGGCAAGGCGAAGCACTTTGAAATGAGCCCAAAAGCGAGCGTCTGCTTTCGGCGCGGCGGAGATTCGCTGACTTTGGTGGGCGAAGTGGCATTTGTGACTGAGCGGGCAGAAATGGAGCGTCTGTGGAATGAAGGCGACCGCTCATTTTTCCCGAACGGAATTGACAGTCCCAAAATACGGTTCTTGCATTTCCACACGCTTGAAGCGACTTTTTGGATCGGACAGAAATTCAGAACTGTGACATATCGATGAGCGGCGGTACATTTTTTTAATGAGGCGCAAAATCGTAGAATGGCATGATGGACAAACTCAATATGAATTCGGCGGAAG
>CAZZFL010000238.1:0-1660 GCA_964653395.1 uncultured Treponema sp.
ACTTGGCAGCAAGATGAAATCTTGCACAGCGAGCGGCTAGCCCGCTCGCAAAAAAGGTCGCCTGAAATGGCGACCTTTTTTGTTTTGGGGATTTTTGCGCGGCGCGAAAAAACACAATCACGCCGACAATGAATTTGATTTTTCACATTGGCGCAAAACGCTCCGCACCCGAACTGCGCGAGACTTTAAAATTCAAAACGCGAATCTTTTATGAATTTTTCAAGACTTTCCTGCCATTTGGGAATTTTTATTTTCATCGCGGAAATTATTTTTTCCTTGTCCAAAACCGAGTATGTTGGCCGCTCGACTTTCGCGCCGAATTCCTCCGAAGTGCAAGGCTGGACAATGCATTCGTTTTTAATGCGCTTGTATTTTTTCAGGAGACATTGAATTTCCAACGCGAATTCATGCCACGAAGTTTCACCCAAATTCGAAAAATTGTAGATGCCGTATGAAATCGATTTTTTCCTGAAAATGTCCGTGCCCGCTTTGTCCGAGATTTTTATGATTTTCAAAATGGCGTCCGCCAAGTCCACGGTAAATGTGGGCGTTCCGCGCTGGTCGGAAACGACTTTTATTTGCGGCTTTGATTCCATCAACTGTGCCATTGTCGTAACGAAATTTGGGCGACCGAATCCGTAAAGCCAAGAAGTGCGCAGAATGAAAAACTGCGTCATCGTTTTTTGGATTTCGTCCTCGCCAAACGATTTTGTTAGCCCGTAAATTCCAAGAGGATTCTTCTTTGAGTCCTCGGTGTAAGGGGATGACGCCGCGCCGTCAAAAACATAGTCGGTTGAAATGTGGATGAGTTTCGCGCCGCAATTTCTCGCCACTCGCGCGATGTTCTTTACCGCGTCCACGTTGAGGGCGGTGGCGGCATTCTTTTCTTTTTCCGCCTTTTCCACATTGGTGTAGCCGGAACAGTTTACAATCCATTCGATTTTCGCGCGCTGGCCTTGCGTTTTGTGACTCGACAAATAATTTTTGGTTTCACATTTTTCGGTAAAATCTTTTAGCGCATTGTAGTCGCGCACGTCAACATCGCTTGCTGTGGCGGCGAGCGGAATCTTTTCTCTTTGTGCCGCGCGGCAGACTTCTGCGCCGAGCATTCCGGTAGAACCGATGACCCAAATCATTTTTATAGAATATCACGTCGCGAAAAAAAAATCAAGACGATAGAAAATGCGAGCGTCAAACTCGAAAATGAAATTCGACATAGCGTTTTAGAATTGATTTTTTTGAGAGCGGAAAACTTTCCTCTGCGCAAATTTGAATGATGTTTTGATTTGCATTTTTAGATGAAAAAAGTTGTGCAAAAAAAAGCCTTCCGCGTTTGCGAAAGGCTTTGAGCCATGCCGGCTTCGAACCAGCGACCCACAGATTAAGAGTCTGTTGCTCTACCAGCTGAGCTAATGGCCCGTAAAAATAACTTTGCGCCGCATCGACAAGCGAAATGTCTTGCCTGGCAACTTTGCGTCCGACAGGATTCGAACCTGCTACCACCGGATTCGAAGTCCGGGACTCTATCCAGATGAGCTACGAACGCGAATCGTGGACATTTTCTTGCGAAAATCGGGTGCCTGATGGGGATCGAACCCACGACAACCAGATCCACAATCTGGCGCTCTACCGCTGAACTACAGGCACCAAGTTATCGATG
>CAZZFL010000239.1:0-1648 GCA_964653395.1 uncultured Treponema sp.
CAGCATTTTATATTTTTGAAATTGTATCACGAAGCGCGAAAATTTGCAAGCGAAATTCCGCTTCTTTTCAAATCTGAAATTTGCGGCTCGCGCGAACGCATTGCATTGCAAAATTTTTTTCTGATTTTTCATATAATGACATGCGCAAAAAAATTTATTATATTATAAATATGAAGAAAACTTTTTTATTTGCGATTATTTTTCTCACGGCGATGTGTTCGACTTTTGCGCTGGCGAAAAAAGAATTTCGAATTGTTTCGGAAGCGATCCCGCAAGAACAAACTTATGTGATGTACATCGAAGATTTAGATTGGGGCGCGGGAATTTCAAAATTCGTGATTCAGACGAAAAATGAATTTGCCGCCGAGGAAATCAAAGCAGACGATTTTGAAATTGACATTTATGCGAAACTGCGTTCCGCAAGGCTTTTTCCAATCAGGCATAAAAATCCGCCGATTTCAAAAGCCTACCTTTGCGATGTTCACGGAAATGAAATTAAAAATGGAAGCGGTCGCTACATCGCGCTGGAAATCAATCCAAGCGAAGACGACAAGGACACGCACGCTTTCAACAACACGGTCATTTTCGATATGGACGCAGTGGGAAACGTTCACATAGAAAATGACGCGCTCGACATTGACATTGAAAAATGCGCGGGCTATGTAAACAAAAACGCGGCAGTTTTTGAAATTGCTTCGTCAAAATACAATCCTTCAGGAAAAGCCGAAGAAGCGATTGAAATGACATACGCGTATTTTTTGCCTGATTCCGCAAAACTTGCGAACGAAAAAATCGGTTTGAAAAAGCTTCCGCTGATAGTTTGGTTTCACGGAGTTTCCGAAGGCGGAACAAATCCATACATGCCACTTTTGGGCGGACAACGCGCCGTAAATCTTGCGATGGAAAAAATACAAAGCCATTTTGAAAATGGCGCGGCAATTTTGGTTCCGCTTGCAAGAACAAGTTTTATGGAACTTTCAAAAACGGATCGTTCTGGAAATCGGCTTTGGTCAATTATGGACAAATCGAACGAAAGGACGACTTCATATTACACAAACGCGGTGATGAACATCATAGAAGAATTTGCCAAGCAAAATCCGCAAATTGATACGGAAAGAATTTATCTTGGCGGCGCGTCCGCAGGCGGCTATATGGTCATAAATATGATTTTGGAATTTCCCCAAAAATTCGCGGCAGCGTTTCCATCAAGCCAAGCTTATTCCGACAAAAACATTTCGAACGAAGATTTGGAAATCTTGAAAAAAATTCCGCTTTGGATTACTGCATGCAAAGGCGACAAAATTATCGACGCGGAAAAATTTTCGATTGCGACTTACAATCGGCTGAAAAATGCAGGCGCAAAAGATTTGCATTTTTCTCTTTACGAAAAAGTTTCAGTTGGATATGAAGAATACAATCCGCATTGCGCTTGGATTTATGTGCTGCGCGACGAAGTTTTCGACGGCGAATTGAATTTGTTCGACTGGCTGAGCGCGCACAAATTGTAACATTGCGCTGCAAAATATCGCGCCAATTTTTCGCATTTAAAAGAGCATCATCGCGCACGCGCTTTAAAAAAGCCGCAAGCAATTCAATTGCAACAAAATTTTTTTTATGCTAAAATATTTGAATGAGTTTTCTGAAATTT
>CAZZFL010000240.1:0-1639 GCA_964653395.1 uncultured Treponema sp.
AATACGAAGATTTGATGTCCAACTGCGCGCGATATTTTGCGACGGTGCGCCGCGCGATTTTTATGCCGCGCTCCGAAAGGATTTCGGCGATTTTTTGGTCGCTCAAGGATTTTTCGCCCGAGCGTTCCTGAAGGATTTTTTGGATTTCGAATTTCACGCTTTCTTTTGAGACAAAATCGTTCAAAGAATTCGGCGGATTTTTTTCATTTTGCGAAGGCTGAATTTCCTGAAAATTTGCTTTCGCCTGAAATGAAATCGCGTTCGTAAAAAAATATTTCACCGAAAAAATTCCCCATTCGCACTGAATGAATTTGGAAAGCGCCATTCGCGAAACGGTGCTTTCGTGCACGCCGATTTCCTCCGCCACGTCCTGCTGGCGGAGCGGCGCGAGATGCCCCGGGCCGCGCTTGAAAAAATCCAGCTGATGGCGCACGATTGACATCGCGGCGTTCGCGAGAGTCGTCGCGCGGAATTCGAGGCTTTCCAAAAAAACGTTCGCCGCCTTCACAGCCTCTTTCGCGAACTCGGAATCATTTTGCGCCGAAATGAATTCCGAAGAAATTTTCACGTGCGGAATGAGCTTGTCGGAAATTTTTATTTTAAATGAAAAATCTTTTTCGGCGGGAATCTCGCGTTTTTCAAAATCGGCTTCCTCGTCGGACGCAGGAATTTTTTCCACGAAGATGTCGGGCGAAATGTAATTCGCCGCTGACGAAGAAAAATTCCTTGCGGGAAAAGGATCGAGATTTTTTATGAAATCAATCGCGTCTTGAGTTTCGGGCAAAGAAAAATTTTTCACGAAAGAAAAGTCCTCGCCGCCGAAAAGCGATTCTTGCGCCTTCGCGAAATCATTGATTTTCTTCAAGACTTTTTGCGCCTGAGGCGGATCCAAAAATTCCAAATGGCCGTCGAGCAAAAAAAGCGCGACTTCGTTCGCGCCGCCCTTTTGCCTCGCCTGAAGCAAAAGGCTTTCCCGCGCGTTCGCCACGCAGATTCCGCTCGGCTCGAAATTGCGCACGATGGAAAGGCATTTTTCCAAAAGCCGCGCGTCCTCGCCGAGCGAAGGATTCAGCAACGCGGCAGGCGCGAGAATGAAAAAGCCGTGCTCGTCGAGATTGCCGATAAGTTTTTTGCAAAGCGCGTTTTCCTCGTCCGAAATCCGAAGGACGGAAAGCTGCTCCATAAGATGCTCGAACAAAGTGTGCCGCTCGTCGGGACGGCTTTCCAAAACTTCTTGGAACACGCGAGACTTTTCCTCGCCAGCCGCGCTCGCGTTTCCAATGCGCAGGTAGTCGGAAGCGAGCGAACTTTTCAGGCGCACGTCTTTCACGCCGCTTTCAAAATCGTCGTCCTCGATTTCCAACGCGGGATTTTTTTCGGCCTGCGCGTAGACTTCCTCGCGCAAATCCTCCGCGCCCATCGCAAGCAGATTGAGCGACTGAATTTGCCGCTGCCCCATGCGTTGAACCTGCGTTTGAGAAATCCGCTGTCGCTGCGAAAGAATTTGTGGCACAATTCATTGTAGCACGGATTCGCGGGAATTTCAATTTCAAAATGGATTTATTTTTTTCCGTGTTCGGGAAATTTCTCGCGCAAGGGATTGGAGTGCCGCCGCAAGGCGTTCTGAAGCGCAGCGGAA
>CAZZFL010000241.1:0-1613 GCA_964653395.1 uncultured Treponema sp.
TTATGTCATGAAATTTATTCCTGTAGTGTCTATACACGAAAAATTTCAGCGCGGAATTTGAAGTCCATTTTTCGGCAAAGATTTTGCAAAATATTCACGCCGCCGCATTTCACAATTTACAAAATCCAGCCTTTGATTTTTGCGAAAAGCAATTTCGCGAAAGAAATTTTTTTTACTTGGAATTCAAGCCGAGTCTGCGGCGCGAAAAAGTCTTCCAGAAAAAATTCTTTTCCGCCCGCTTCGATTGAATGCCGCGCCAAAAGTCCCACGGCGAGAAAAAATTTTTCGCCGACATCGCGTTCGTATTCCATCGAAAAAGCGTCGTCCGCGATTTTGAAAGTCGCGCCCGGCGTTTCCTGCAATTCCGGCATTCCCGCGCCATAACTTGAAAATTCGGTTTTGTAAATTTTCAGGCGGTCGCCTTCAACGCGAAAAAAATCGCGCACTCGGCCTTTGTTCACCGAATGCGTGTACGAAACGCAAAATCCATTCAGCGCAGATTTGGAGAATATTTTTCGAAAGCCGTGATCCGTACTTGAGATGGCGAGAACTTTTTGTGTTGGAAAGCAAAGGACGAACAAAAGCGCGACGGCAACCAAAATGAAAGCCGTCGCATTGCTTTTTGCCCGCAAAAATTTTCTTGACAAAACTGAATTATTTCAACGCTCCAATTTCTTTGAAATATTTTGCCGCGCCCGGGTGGAATGGAACGCTGATTCCCGTCACGGCTTTTTCCGCGCTCACTTCTTTTCCTTTGGCATGCGCCTGTCCTAATTCGCCAAGATTTTCAAAAAGCACTTTCGTCATTTCGTAAACAGTGTCGTCGTCGAGTTTGGAATTTACGGCAATCGTGCATTTTATGGCGAGAGCGTCGGTGTCCGAATCCGTGCCTTTGTACGTGCCGCCGGGAATTACGGTCTTTGTGTAGAATCCGTATTTCGCGCAAATCGAATCGGCTTCCGCGCCGTTTACCGGAATGAGGACGAGTCCGTTCGTGAACGCCAATTCCTGCAACGCCGCGTTGGGAACGCCGGCCGTTATAAAGCACGCGTCAAGCGTTCCGTTCTGCAAGCCTTCGCCTGATTCCTTGAACGAAAGGTTTGATTTTTTGATGTCGTCGAACGTGATTCCGTAGCCTTCCAAAATCTGCTTCGCGTTGAATTCCACTCCGCTTCCCGCGTCGCCGATGGAAACGCGTTTTCCGCGAAGATCCGAAATCGTCTTGATTCCGCTGTCCACTCGCGCCGCAATCTGAACGACTTCTTCGTACATCGTGCCGATGACCGCGAGATTCGGGAGAGGATCCGAAAACATATCCGTGCCGTTGTAGGCGTAGTCCATCACATCGTTTTGAACGGTCGCGAATTCCGCGTCGCCCTTGCTCACCAGGCGCAGGTTTTCCGCGCTCGCGCCCGTGGCTTGTGCCGTAACGTTCATGTTTTCAATTTTCGTGTTCCAAATGTTCGCGATCGCGCCGCCGAACGGATAGTAAGTTCCGCTTGTTCCGCCAGTCGCGATGATGAAATTTTTTTGTGACGGCGAACAAGAAAAAAGCAAAGCAGCCAAAGCCGCGCCCGCAAAGATTCCGACAATTTTTTTCATAATTTCTCCTA
>CAZZFL010000242.1:0-1612 GCA_964653395.1 uncultured Treponema sp.
TTTTCTCTTTCCCAAACAATTATATCTCCAAGTGCCGTCGCCAGCAATGGAATGCAGTTTTTTTGAAAATACGATTTTCTGACAAACGCAATATAATCGTCGGGATGTATCACTTTGAAGTATCCTTGCATAAACGAGCCAAAACCGTAAGCCTTCCATATTTCGACAAACGGTTCAGGGATTTTCCCTTCGTATTTTCTAATGATTTCTTCAGGCACTTTCGAGTGCAATTCAAAATCCTGCAATGCTTTTAAGTCCATATTTTTACCTTGATTTCCTTTGCGATTTTTTCGAAAGATTTGTCTTCGGCTTTTGCGTTTTTCCAAACTCTTTCCAGAGAACGATGTAATGTCTTTGCATTGCCGTGACTTTTTGCCTACAATTTTTTTTCGGCCGCTTCCAAAGTGTTCGCCATGAGCATCGCGATTGTCATCGGTCCCACGCCGCCGGGCACTGGCGTAATCACGCTGGCCTTTTCTTTTACCGCGTCAAAATCCACGTCGCCCACCAAACGGAATCCGCTTTTTTTCGTCGCGTCTGGAATTCGGTTCACGCCGACATCAATCACGCACGCACCGTCTTTCACCATTTCCGCGGTCACGGTTTTTGGCCGGCCGGTCGCCGCAATTATGATGTCCGCCTCGCGAGTGATCGCGCACAAATCCCGAGTGCCGGTATGACAAAGCGTCACGGTGGAATTGTATTCGCGGCGCGAAAGCAAAACCGCCACCGGCTTTCCCACGATGTTCGAACGGCCAATCACGGCGACGCGCGCTCCGTTCGTCTCCACGCCCGCGCGTTCGAGCAAAACCAAAATTCCATGCGGCGTGCAAGGCAAAAATGATTTTTTTCCGATGAGCAGATTTCCCATGTTCACCGGATGAAATCCGTCCACGTCCTTTTCAGGATTTATGGCGAGCAAAATTTTTTCTTCGTCGATTTGAGGCGGGAGCGGAAGCTGAACCAAAATTCCGTGAACCGAATCGTCGCCGTTCAATTTTGAAATCAAATCCAAAAGTTCGCCTTCGCTCGTGTCTTGCGGCAAGCGAATTGAAACGTCTTTCATTCCGCATTCTGCCAAAGCCTTTTGCTTGCCCGTGACATAAGAAACGCTCGCTGGATTTTCGCCCACCAAAATGACCGCCAAGCACGGCTCGATTCCTTTTTGCTTGAGCGAAGCGACCCGTTCGGCGACCTCGCGCCTGATTTCCGCCGCCGTCGCCTTTCCGTCGATAATTTTGCAATCCATAATTTCCTCCAAAAAATTTCGCCGCAAATTTCAATTTCGATTTTTTTCAAAATTCGTTTAAATCAATTTCACTGAAATATTATTGCATTCCCGCGCGAATGTCAAACAAAATTCCGCGAAAAGCCGCAAGCAAATTTGGCAAAATGTCGCCTGTGAAAAACGACTTTGTTGTAACTTCATTTTGATTTCGCTTGTTTTCATATTGAACAAAAAGGAAAAAACCGATAAAATAATATCGTAATTTTTTCATAAAATACGAAAATTAAAAACAGGATATATGATGTCAAAAAAATTTAAGGTTTTCGTTTTCTCGGCATTTGCTTTCGCGACGCTTTTTGTGTTCGGCGCGAATTCATTTGCGCA
>CAZZFL010000243.1:0-1590 GCA_964653395.1 uncultured Treponema sp.
CAAACGCAATTCGCCTTTCGTCGCGGCGGCGGCTTCCTTGAAAAATTTTTCGAATTCCTCTTCGGCGATTTTTCCGCTCACGCAAACCGCGTCGGAAAATTCTTCGCGCAAATCGCAAATCGAAAATTCCTGCAAAATCCGCTTCAAATTCTTGTGCGATGAATACGGACATTCAAACGAAAAACTTTTCCGGCGAATGAAAACTTCCGTCGCGCCGATTTTTTCGGCTTCCTCCAAAACGGATTTTGTCGCGCCGCCATAAGCCTTGACCAAGCCACCCGTTCCCAAAAGAGTTCCGCCAAAATAGCGCGTTATCGTCACCAAAACATTCGTCAGCCCCGAGCCTTTCAAAACGTCGAGCGCGGGTCGCCCTGCCGTTCCGCTCGGCTCGCCGTCGTCGCTCGCGCCGAAAATTTCCGCGCTCTCTCCGAGCACGAAAGCGTGCACGACATGCCGCGCGTCGAAATATTTTTCTTTTTGCGCCTTGAGGATTTTTCGCGCCTCGCCTTGATCCGCGCATGGAAACGCCTGCGCGATGAAGCGCGAATTTTTTATGGAAGTTTCAGTCTGAACTTTCGTCGTGAGGATTTTCATTTTGCCCTTGCCCGATTTCCTTGCCGCCCGAAGCGAATTCGTCGTAGAAAAAATTTATCGAAAGAATCACGCTCGCAAGAAAAAGAATTGTCGCGCAAAACGAAACGAAGCCAAACAGCGACGAAACAATTTGCGCCGCGGCATTCGCGGGAATTTTTTTAAGGAGAAAAACGTCGAGCGCGTTGCCCGCGAAAATCACGAGAGCCGTTTTGTAATGCGCCACGATTTCAAATCCGAGAAATTTCAAAAATCGTCCTTTCCAAAATCTCAGGCTTTGCGAAAAGATTCTTGAAAAAGAATTTTTCGTTTCGTCATAAACGTGCGGCCACACGAACGCGAACGGAAAATAAAGCGCGAGCGCGAGCAGCAAAAAAAGCGAAAAATGCAAGACCATCATTCGCATGATTTGCGGATTCGACGAAAGATATTCGAGCATGGCTTCAGGCCTCGTGATTTGCGAGATTTCCTCGAACGCGGCTGAAGCGGCCAAAGGCGCAATCGCGAACGAGAAAGCAATGACAAGCGGCACGATGAAAAACGCCGCGAATTTTTTCGCGCGCCGCTGCCTGAATCCCGCGAACAAAAACGAAATCGCGACCGGCTGATTTCGCACGAAACGCAAGTTGCTCAAAAAAAGCCCGTAGTGAAGAACGAACGCGCAGAAAACGAAAAGCAATTCAAGCGCGAGAAGAAAAATCGGCGCAAGCGAATTTGAATTGCCGGACAAAGAGGACGCCGCGAAAAGCGAAACGCCCATTCCCATAAAAAGCGACGACGCGAAAATCAAAATCGCGCCGAAAACCATCATCATGAAAATCGCGCGCGGAAGCAAAAGCCTCGAAGCGCCGCGATATTTTTTCGCCAAAGCGAGAACACTTTCGCCCGCGCCTTTTTCGCCAGCACTCTTTCCGCCAGAATCTTCCAAAACTTTTTCGTCCATATTCTCTCCACAAATATTAATTAATAATTAACAATTAATAATTAATATCGTTCCCA
>CAZZFL010000244.1:0-1590 GCA_964653395.1 uncultured Treponema sp.
ATTCAACGCAATTTCATTTTCCAAAAATTTTCGCGACCAAATCTTTTACGTTCGCCACGAAAGTCGCGCCTTCGCATTTTTCGGGAACGAGAATTTTTTCAAAGCCCAAACTTTTCGCAGTTTTTACGCGCTGCTTTACGCGCGGAACTGGGCGGATTTCTCCGGCAAGGCTTAGTTCGCCCACCAACGCAGTTCCGTCTTGCAGCGCGATGTCCGTTCGCGCGGAATAAAGCGCGGCCGCCAATGCCGCGTCAATCGCGCTTTCGCTGAGTCGCACTCCGCCCGCGACATTCACATAAATGTCTTGATCGCTGAATCGCAAGCCAGCGCGCTTTTCCAAAACTGCGGCAATTCTTGCCACGCGCGCGCTGTCGATTTTTTCGGAATAAACTCGGCTTAAATTCGCTTTGGCGGGAACGGTCAAAGCCTGGATTTCCACCAAAAAAACTCGGCTTCCTTCAAAAACTGCGGCGCATGCAATTCCGGCGGGCTGCTTTCCTTCGCGCCGCGTGATGAACATCGCGCTTGGATCGAGAACGCCTTTCAGTCCGGATTCACTCATTTCGAAAATACCGAGTTCGTCCACCGAACCGAATCGATTTTTCAACGCGCGCAAAAATCGCACTTCGTCGTTATTGTGTTCAAAGGAAATCACCGTGTCAACCATGTGTTCCAATGCTTTCGGGCCGGCGATGCTTCCTTCTTTTGTGACGTGCGCCGTCATCACCAAAAACGAGTCGCGTTCCTTTACCCAACCGATTAATTCGTTGCCGCAATATTTGAGTTGGTTCACCGTTCCCGGAATGATTCCGCCTTCCACCGAATAGACAGTTTGAATCGAATCGATTACCGCGAAAATCGGATTGAGTTTGTCGAGCGCGTCCAAAATATCTTCCAGCCGCATCGTGCACAAAATTTCGATTTTGGAACAATCCAAGCCGAGGCGGTCGGCGCGGCTTTTTATTTGCGACGCGCTTTCT
The DNA here is from genome assembly GCA_964653395.1 of uncultured Treponema sp. GTDB lineage: Bacteria > Spirochaetota > Spirochaetia > Treponematales > Treponemataceae > Treponema_D. Next base: position 981 of record CAZZFL010000244.1, read on the forward strand.
TCGCCGCTCACGTAAAGGATTGCGCCGTCCACATTTTTTGAAACGCATGCCGCCGCTTGCAACAGGAGCGTGGACTTTCCGATGCCCGGCTCGCCGCCAAGCAAAACCGCGCTTCGCTTCATCGCGCCGCCGCCCAAAACTCTGTCGAATTCCGCGATGCCGATTTGGATTCGCTCGCCTTCCTGCGCCTGCACCGCGTTCAACGGAATCGGGCGGGCTTTTTCCGCCGCGCCATTTTTTTGCACCGCGAACGCCGCGTTCGGATCTTCGATGAATTCGCGCATTGTGTTCCAGCCGCCGCATTCAGGACAACGCCCGAGCCATTTTGGTTGCGAATATCCGCATTCCGCGCATTTGAAAATTGTCGTTCCTTTTTTTGCCATTTTTTCCTGCAATTTTTAAAATGAATTTGCCCAGCAAATTCTCATCGTATATGAAACCTTTAAAAACTTCAGTTTTTAGAGGCAACTTTGAAAATGCGATGTTCTTCGTCGCGCTATTATAGCGACGATAGAACTCGTCGGCACATTCGAAAAAATTGCCAAAAGCAAGTTTTTCAAATGTGCCTTATATTATATATGAATTTTTGAAAAAAAATCAGCGCAAATTT
>CAZZFL010000245.1:0-1572 GCA_964653395.1 uncultured Treponema sp.
AAAAATGGATATCTCTAACATCATCAAAAACCTTCATCCGCTTGAGACGAAGGTTTTGCTTCGTTACGGACTCAATGACGAATTGACGGCGGCAAAGCTTCAGTCGGAATTGGGCTACAAAGCGGGGCATGCGAATCAGGCGTTCAGCTGGCTTGCCGGAAAGCAGCTTTTGGCGGAAGTGAAGCGCACGCCGCACACTTATTTTGAGCTGAGCGAATTTGGTCGCAAAGTTCACGCCGAAGGTTTTGTCGAAGAAAAAATCGTTTCTCTTCTCAAAGAGCAGGGCGCGAAAACCTTGCCCGAAATCGCTGCCGCTCTCGGCATTGAAAACAAGGATGTCGGCTCGGCGTTTGGCGCGCTTTCAAAAGACGGCGTTCTCAAAATGAACGGCGAAAAAAAAGCCGAATATTTTGGCGCGCCTTTGCCGGAAAGAATTTCCGTGGCGAAAAATTTGATTGAAAAGGCAGTAGCGGCGGAAAATGCCACACTCGATGCGGCGGATTTGTCCAAAGGCGAAATCGAAGTGATGGCGACTCTCACCAAAAAACGCGGAATCAGCGAAACTCCGTTCCGCACGATTGAGCGCGAAACGGTGACCTACAAACTTCAGCAGGCTTTCGAAAAAATCGTGGAGGCTTTGAAAAGCGCGGGCATCACTGGAAACGAAATTGGCGAAATTACGCCGACGATGCTTTCAAGCGGAGAATGGAAACGCGGAACTTTCCGCGCGTACAATATTTCCGTTCCGCCGGCACGAATCATTCCGGGGCGCACGAATCCTTACGTTCAGTTTTTGGAAAGCGTCAAGGACAGGCTTTGTTCGCTCGGCTTTGAGGAATTCGACGGTCCGCTCGTGGAAACCGAATTTTGGAACGGCGACGCGCTTTTTATGCCGCAATTCCATGCCGCCCGCGACATTCACGACGTTTATCGCATAAAAAATCCCACTCACGCGAAAAGCATTGAAGAGCCGTATCTTGGAAATGTGGCGGCCGTTCACAGCGATGGCGGCGACACTGGAAGCCGTGGCTGGAATTATCAGTTTGACCGCGAATTTACGAAGCGGCTGATTTTGCGAAGCCAGGGCACGGTTCTTTCCGCGCATCAAATGCACAAAGCGAAAATTCCCGGAAAATATTTTGGCATAGTGCGCTGTTTTCGCTACGACAAAGTGGACGCGACTCATTTGAGCGATTTCTATCAAACTGAAGGAATCATTCTCGGAAAGGAAGTGAATTTGCGGACGCTGCTTGGAATGCTCGAAATGTTCGCGGTGGAAGTGGCGGGCGCGGAAGAAGTGAAGTACGTTCCCGGATATTTTCCGTTTACCGAACCGAGCATCGAAGTTCACATCAAGCATCCGAAATTGGGATGGTTCGAGCTAGGCGGCTCAGGCATTTTCCGTCCGGAAGTCACGAAGCCGATGGGCATTTCCGAGGACGTTCACGTCGCGGCGTGGGGAATCGGAATTGACAGGATGGCTTTGATGGCGCTGGGCTTGAACGATTTGCGCGAGCTTTTCTGCGAGGACATCGAGCGCGTTCGCTTGCGAAGAACGTCACGGATTTAAAT
>CAZZFL010000246.1:0-1535 GCA_964653395.1 uncultured Treponema sp.
CGTTTTCAACATTCTCGGAAACTGATGTTTCCTGCGATGTTGAAAAAATAAGGAATGTTTAAAGTTCGCGTCAAAAATATTGCCGCAAACTTTAACTTCGAGTTTTTGGGAAACTCGTTTATCGTACTGCGATTTTTCGCTTCGCTGCAAAATCGCGTTTTCAACATTCTCGGAAACTGACGTTTCCTGCGATGTTGAAAAATAGGGAATGTTTAAAATTGTCGCTGTCGATTTTGGGCTTGAAGTTTTAAGTGGATTTGCCGCGACGCTTAATTTTGGAGGAATAAATTATGGAAAAAAAATCTGGAATAGAAATTGCTCCTGATTATGAAAAGCGTCTTTACGACTCGCAGCAGCTTTTGGAAATTGCGCGATTGCTTTGTTCCACGCTGGATTTTGCCACGCTTGTTGAATCGGTTCTTTATACTTGCATGAGCCAAATGCATGTTTTGGGCGCGGGCATTTTCGTGTTTGACGATGTGGAAAGCAACAATTTCATTTTGGGAACGAATTATACGGGAATGGACTTGGACAGTCAAATTGAATATGTCATTCCGTACAATCATCCTCTGATTGAATTTTTGGCTCATACAGAAAAAGTTTTTTCCGTGGCGGATTTGAAAATCGCGCTGCCCGAAGAAAGCCTTGAAGAAATTTATTCGCTCAAACCTTCGCTGGTGGTGCCGCTTTTCCAAAAAAATCGAATCAATGGAATTCTGCTTTTGGCGGAACGAATGGATTTGGGGCACGGCACGGATTATAGCGAATACGATGTGAGCCAAATAATGACGATTGCTTCCCTTGTCAGCATGGCAATCAGCAATGCCACGCTTTTGGAACGTTCTTCCACCGATATGATGACGCATTTGAAATTGAAATATTTCTTTTTCAATGTGCTTTCCGACAAACTCGATCAGGCTATCGCGCAGAATTTGGAAGTGGGCGTGATTATGTTCGACATCGACCATTTCAAAAGCTTCAACGACACTTACGGGCATGCTTGCGGGGACTATGTTTTGATTTCGGTTTCAAAAATCATCAGGTCGAGCATTCGCCAGCAGGATGTGGCAAGTCGTTATGGAGGCGAAGAATTCACGGTGATGCTTCCGAACACGGACAAGGACAATGCGCTCGCGGTGGCTGAACGAATTCGAAAGAATGTCGAAAAAATGGATTTCGTCTACGAAGGTCAGCACATGCATGTCACGATTTCGGGCGGAGTTTCCGTCTATAAAGCCGATGTGAATCCTGTGAAAAGCGCGAAGGAATTGGTGGAACAGGCCGACCAAGCTTTGTATGTTTCCAAAAACAGCGGCAGAAACAGAATCACTTTTGCCGACGAACAGATTCGGGGCAATGCCGCGTCTGCGTCCAACGAATCTTCCGCGAAAGAAAAATGATTATGAATAGTTTTCTCCGCAAAAGGCTTCCATACAATTTTTATTACGCCTCGATAATTTTGGTTGTGATAAACGCGCTTGCGTTCATTTTCACGGGCAGCGGCCGCAGCAATGAAATGGCGATGAGATTTGGCT
>CAZZFL010000247.1:0-1501 GCA_964653395.1 uncultured Treponema sp.
ATGTCAAGTACATAATTTTCTCCAAATTTAAATTGGAATTATTGTAGCGGATTTTCGAGTTTTGTGCAAGGCGGATTTTAATGTCGCGCAAGTGGCGGCGTGGAAAAAAATCTTATAATGAAAATAATGTGCGGCATTGTATGCGCAGGATTTTTTTCAAGAAAGAAATTTCGTCTTTCGGAATGTGCGGTGGAAAAGTGTTTTTCTGATTGGCGGTTTTCGCTTCGCCGTGTCATTGTGGGCGAAGCGAGAGCCGCAGGATTGGTTTCACGTTTTCAATGTTTTCAAAAATTGAAATCTCTGAAAACATTGAAAATTTTTGAAATGAATTTTTAGAACGCCGCGACGACTTCGCCGTTCGGGTAAGTCGCGGAAATCCATTCGCGGACTTTTTGGCTTTGCAACGCCTTCACCAAGGCCACGACGCGGGCATCCTTTTCGGTGCCTTTTTTCACCGCGATGACATTGACATACGGAGAGTCCGCGCCTTCCACAAAAAGGCCGTCCTTTTTCGCGCTCAAGCCTGCCGGCAAAGCGTAGTTTCCGTTGATTGCCGCCGCGTCCACGTCGTTCAAAACGCGCGGAAGGGAAGCCGCGTCAGTTTCGATGAATTGGAATTTTTTCGGATTGCTTTTCACGTCGAGCGGAGTGGCGGTGATGCCGGCTTTCGGGTCGAGCTTGATCAATCCAGCCGACTGCAAAAGCAAGAGCGCGCGGCCGCCGTTGGTCGGGTCGTTCGGAATCGCGATTTTCGCTTTTTCAGGAATCGCATCGAGCGAAGCGTATTTCTTTGAATAAAGCGCGAAAGGCTCGATGTGGATTCCGCCGGCGTTTACAAGATGGTAGCCTTTGTCCGCGTTCGTGGATTCAAGGTACGGAATGTGCTGGTCGAAATTCGCATAGAGTTCGCCTTGCTCCAAAGCGTCGTTCAAAATCACATAGTCGGTCATTTCGCGGATGTCGAGCTTCACACCTTGAGCCGCCAAGTCGTCCTTGACGAGTTCGAGCAACTGGACATGCGGAACGGGCGTCGCTCCAATCACGAGCGTGTCGTCGGCTTTTTTGTTTTTGCAACTCGCACCGAAGATGGCGGATGCTACAAGAAGAGCTGCAAAAATTTTCTTCGCAATTTTCATATTAAACTCCTTTTTATGAAAAATAATTCCTATATTCCCTAGTGGAAATATATGCAATATTATTAGCAAAAAATCAAAATTTTGTCAAGTGCATATTTCCTTTTTTTACGGATTTTTTTTCGATGTGATTTTCAACGATTTTTGAGGACTTTCTCATGGCGCATTTTGTGTGAGATTTTAAGGTTCAATGAAAAGCCCGCGCGTCTTTAAAGACGGCGGCTTCAAGCAATTGACGTTAATTTTAAATGCTAAAAACGCTCGAAGTTTGCAAAGCGGAACTTGCAAGCAGGGCGAAGCCCTGCGACTTTTTCTACCGGTTTTTCAGCATTTTGTTTACGATGCGCGTTCCGATGAATTGAATCAAT